>CAYOJR010000040.1:5974-16032 GCA_964404335.1 uncultured Aquabacterium sp. | reverse complement strand
CTAGAGCGTTGATTTCTCTAGGGCTTTCTGATTCCGTGGACTTCCGAGAAAATCCGTAAAAGTTTGAGCATGGCCCCCCAGCCTGGAATCGAACCAAGATTTGCCCCTTAGGAGGGGGCTGTCTTATCCATTAGACGACTGGGAGAGACCAGCCGGCGAGTTTACTATGCGAGCGCATCAGGTTGCACCCGCAGCTCCTCGACGGTATAGCCCTCACGCGTCAGGGCTTCCTTCAACCAAAGCGGCTGCGCGCCCTCCCCGTCCCAGGTTTCGAGGGTCAGGGGGTGGCGATATTTGGGCAACTTGGGTGCAGCCGGAGGCTGGGATACGGCAACGGGCCGTGGCGTTTGTTCGTCCAGGCCCAGTTCATCAACGGTGATCTGCCAGAAATCCACCAGCTTGCGGATGGCGCGCACCACGGCTTCTTGTTCGGGGGTCAGCATGGAAGGGTTCTACAACAGGGCTCCATGATGCCCGATTCGGTGCATGTCTTCAAATCTGGGTGTTGCCTCCGTAGCAACGCTTCCTCGGGCAGATACCGGCTGACGTTGGGCTGCCATATGGCTAAACTGTGGCCGCCTTGCCTGAGAGCCCTCCATGAAAATTGCCCTGCTGTCCGATCTTCACGCCAACCGACAGGCCGTCGAGGCGGTATGGCAGCATGCGCAAGAAAACGGCTTTGACCAGTTGGTCATGCTGGGCGACTACGTGGATTACGGCGCAGACCCGGTCTGGGTGGTGGAGTTTGCCCAGGCGCGTGAGGCCGAAGGTGCCGTGCTGGTGCGAGGCAACCACGACGACGCACTCGGTGCCGAAACCACCAGCAAGATGTCATCGCACGTGGCTCCTTCGCTGGAGTGGACCTTCGCGCAACTGAGTCAGGCCCAGCGCGACTGGCTGACCGCCCTGCCCTTCACGGCCGAGGTGGGGCCGTGCCTGATGGCGCACGCCAACGCTCACAATCCTGCGCAATGGGAATACCTGCAAGGCCGATCCGAGGCCTCGCGCAGCCTGATGGCCAGTCAGCAGCCTTTCGTGTTTTGCGGGCATGTACACCAGCAGTGCCTCTACCACTTGTCCAACCTGGGCAAGTCCGGCGAGTTCATTCCGGTGGATGGGGTGCCGATCAGCCTGTCACCTGCGCGGCGTTGGCTGGCCATCCCGGGGTCCGTGGGCCAACCCCGTGACGGAAATCCTGCCGCTTGCTATGCCACGTTCGACACAGGCAGCGCCACCCTCACCTTTTTCCGTGTGCCTTACGACCATGACACGGCCGCCCAGCGCATCATTGATGCCGGATTGCCCGCCAGCTATGCCCAGAGGTTGATCCATGGTCGATGAAGCCAACGGCGGGGGTCTGGAGCCTGGCGCGCTCGTCGACAACTACCGGCTCAAGGAACGCCTGCACCTGGGCGGCATGGCCAGTTTGTGGGACGTGGAGCGGGTGGACGGCCCGAGTGATCTGCCCTTGATCATGAAAATTCCCCGCATCAAGGGCGGGGAAGATCCGGCCACCATCGTGGGCTTCGAGGTAGAGCAGATGGTGATGCCCATGCTGCAAGGGCCCCATGTACCGCGCTTCGTGGCCAAGGGCGACTTCACGCGGCGGCCCTACATCGTGATGGAGCACATCCCTGGGCACTCGCTGCGTCCGCGTCTGGACGAAGCACCCCTGCCCATCGACGAAGTGGCTGACATTGGCCAGAAGGTGGCCTTGGCCCTGCACGCACTGCACAAGCAGCATGTGGTGCACCTCGACGTCAAGCCCAGCAACATCCTGTTCCGCCCCACGGGCGAAGCCGTGTTCGTGGACTTTGGCCTATCACGCCACGACCACCTGCCCGACCTGCTGGAAGAAGAATTCGAGCTGCCCATGGGCACCGGGCCTTACATCTCGCCCGAGCAGGTGCAGTTCGTGCGCAACGACCCCCGCAGCGACCTGTTCGCACTGGGGGTCATGCTCTACCACCTGACCACGGGCGAGCGCCCCTTCGGCCAGCCCACCACCGTGGCCGGCCTGCGCAAGCGCCTCTACACCGACCCGATTCCGCCCCGTGCGCACCGAGCGGACACGCCACCGTGGTTGCAGGAAGTGATCTTGCGCTGCCTGGAGGTGGACCCCAACGAGCGCTACCAGAGCGCAGCGCAACTGGCCTTGGACCTGCAGCACCCTGAGCAAATCGCCCTGACGGCACGTGCGCAGAAGATGGCCACGCAAAGCCGCCTGGACACCTTCAAGCGCTGGTTCAAGGCCGTGGGCGCCGAGCCCAAGCCGGACGCCACCGCGAGCCAGCACGTCGAGCGCTGCCCGATCATCATGGTGGCCATCGGGGTCAAGAACAGCACGCCGGAACTTGACAAGAAGCTGCTGGGCACGGTGCGCCGCATCATGCAGACCGAAACCCGCGCGCGGCTGGCTTGCATCAGCGTGATGAAGACCAACCGCATCGCGATGGACACCCTGACCGATGCCGAGGGCAACAGCCGACATGTGCAGCAGCTGGTGCACATCAAGCACTGGGCACGGCCGCTGCAGCAGCAACTGGGGCTGGACGAACAGCGTTTGACCTTCCATGTGCTGGAGGCGCCAGACACCGCTGCTGCGATCGTCGAGTTTGCCGCCAAGAACCAGGTCGACCACATCGTGATGGGGGCGCGCGGCAACTCGGCGCTGCGGCGTTACCTGGGCAGTGTGAGTGCCCAGGTGGTGGCCGAGGCCGATTGCTCGGTCACCGTGGTGCGGGTGTAAGCCACCCACACCGTTCCAGGCACCTCGTCAGGCGAGCGCCTGCACTTTGAACACTTTCTGGAAGGCGTCCACCGCTTTGCCCTTGCGGGCGCGCTTGCCCACGTGGGCCACATAGGCCGAGTTGCGCACATCCTCTTCCTTGGGCTTGGCGCCACGGGTCGTGCCGATCACACGCACGCCGTTGTGACAGCTGGTCACCGAGATCAGCGGCGCCTTCTGGGCGTCCACGTCCATCAGTGTCAAACCACGTCCGCCGTTGGACTGCAGCTTCAGCTCGTCCAGGCCGAACACCAGCATGCGGCCGTCTTCGCTCAGGCAGGCCACCTGAGTGTGCGCGGGCTGCACCAGCACAGGCGGCAGCACCTTGTCGCCCTCGTCCAGGGTCTGGAAGCCCTTGCCGCCCTTCTGACGCGTCACCAGGTCGCCCAGCTTGGCCAGCAGGCCAAAGCCACCGCTGTTGACCAGCAGCACGGTCTGGTCCACCTGGCCGGCCAGGTAGTGCAGCGGCTGCGTGCCCGATTCCAGCTCGATCATGGTCGTGATGGGCTGGCCATCGCCGCGCGCGCCTGGCAAGGCGCTCACCGGCACGCTGTACACGCGCCCATTGCTGCCGATGACGATGAGCGGGTCCACCGTGCGGCACTCGAACGTGCCATACAGCCCGTCGCCGGCCTTGAAGGCGAAACCGGCCGGATCGTGGCCGTGGCCCGTGCGCGCACGCACCCAGCCCTTTTCGCTGATGACCACGGTCACCGGCTCGTCCAGCACCTTCACCTCGGCCACGGCGCGCTTTTCGGCCTGAATCAGGGTGCGGCGCTCGTCGCCATACTGCTTGGCGTCAGCCTCGATCTCCTTGACCACGGTGCGCTTGAGCACGCCGGGGTTGTTGAGGATGTCTTCCAGCTTGGCCTGCTCGGCACGCAGCTCGGACAGCTCCTGCTCGATCTTGATGGCTTCCAGCCGCGCCAGTTGTCGCAGGCGGATTTCCAGGATGTCCTCGGCTTGGCGGTCAGACAGCTTGAAACGCTCGATCAGCGCGGCCTTGGGCTCGTCGCTGCTGCGGATGATGGCAATCACCTCGTCGATGTTCAGCAAGACGAGCTGACGGCCTTCGAGGATGTGGATGCGGTCCATCACCTTGCCCAGGCGGTGCTGGGTGCGGCGGGTCACGGTCTCCATGCGGAAGCCGATCCACTCGCTCAGGATCTGGCGCAGGCTCTTTTGCGTGGGCTTGCCGTCCGCGCCGACCATGGTCATGTTGATCGGGGCCGAGCTTTCCAGGCTGGTGTGGGCCAGCAAGGTGGTGATCAGCTCCTGCTGCGCGACGGTGCGAGTCTTGGGCTCGAACACCAGGCGTACCGGGGCGTCCTTGCTCGACTCGTCGCGCACAGCGTCCAGCACCGACAGCACGGTGGCCTTGAGCAGGTTCTGCTCGGCGGTCAGCGCCTTTTTGCCAGACTTGATCTTGGGGTTGGTCAGCTCTTCGATCTCTTCTAGCACCTTTTGCGAGCTGGTGCCATGCGGCAGCTCGGTCACGACCAGCTGCCACTGGCCACGCGCCAGGTCTTCGATCTTCCAGCGGGCGCGCACCTTCAGGCTGCCACGGCCACTGCGGTAGGCGTCCTGGATGTCTTGCGGGCTGGAGATGATCTGACCACCGCCAGGGAAGTCAGGGCCCTGCACGATGTCGAACAGCTCGGTGTCGGGCAGGTTCTCGTTCTTGATCAGCGCCACGGCGGCCGCTGCCACCTCGCGCAGGTTGTGGCTGGGGATTTCGGTGGCCAAGCCCACTGCGATGCCGCTGGCACCGTTGAGCAGCACGAAGGGCAGGCGCGCTGGCAGCTGGCGTGGCTCTTCGGTCGAGCCGTCGTAGTTGGGCACGAAGTCCACCGTGCCCATGTCGATTTCGTCGAGCAGCAGGCGGGAAATCGGCGTCAGGCGGGCTTCCGTGTAGCGCATCGCGGCGGCGCCGTCGCCATCGCGTGAGCCGAAGTTGCCCTGGCCGTCCACCAAGGGGTAGCGCAGCGCAAAGTCTTGCGCCATGCGCACCATGGCGTCGTAAGCGGCAGTGTCACCGTGGGGGTGGTAGCGGCCCAGAACGTCACCGACCACGCGTGCGCTCTTGACCGGCTTGGCCCCGTTGGCGCCGCTGAAGCCCAGGCCCATGCGCTCCATCGCGTACAGGATGCGGCGCTGTACCGGTTTTTGCCCGTCGCACACATCGGGCAGGGCCCGGCCCTTGACCACGCTCAGCGCGTATTCCAGATAGGCACGCTCGGCGTAATGGGCCAGGGTCAGAGAGGGGGTGCCATCGCCGTCACGGGGTGGATTGAAATCGATCGTTTGCTGGGACATCGTCGCTCAAGAGGGTTCCACGAGGTGGAACGAAGTGTAGGGGTGGGACAGGCACATGCTGGTGCCTGGTCAATCCCTTGATTTTGCCGCACAGACCACCAGTCAGCTTTACGAACGCCTCCAACTGCGTCATGCTCAGCGTACATCCCGTGTTCACGCCTCCGCTTTCATGTCGCCAGCGCCAGCCGTTCAGATCGACACCACCCTGGTTAACCGTCTTCGTGAAGAACATCAGGCACGCCTGATCGAGACCCACATCTCATGGGTGCTACTCGCCGGACACGATGCCTGGAAGATCAAGAAGCCGCTGCACCTGCCCTTTCTTGATGCCAGCACGCTGGCCCTTCGCCAGCAACTGTGCGAGGAAGAGCTGCGCCTCAACCGCCGTCTGGCCCCCTCGCTCTACCTGGCTGTCGTCCCCATCACGGGCACAACGGATGCGCCCGAACTCGGAGGGACTGGCCCGGTCATCGACTACGCTGTGCACATGCGCCAGTTTCCCGACGGCGCGTTGCTGAGCGAACTGGTATTGGCGAACCAGATTCAGCCCACGCACCTCGATGACTTCGCGCTCCGGCTGGCCGCTTTCCACCGCACCGCTTCAGTCGCCCCTTTCGAAACCCCCTACGGCAGTCCCGAACTGGTGGAACGCACCACCCGCGACGTGCTGCGCAACCTTGCCGACATCGGCAGCGACACCCTGAGCGCCCGGTTTGCCGCTTGGCTGGACGCCCAAGCTCCTCTGCTTCGTCCGCTCTGGGTCCAGCGCCGGTCGCGAGGCCGCATCGTCGAAGGGCATGGCGACCTTCACCTCGCCAACGTGGTGTTGCTGGACGGCACCCTCACCGCTTTCGACTGCATCGAGTTCGATCCGGGTCTGCGTTGGGGTGACCCGCTCAGTGACGTCGCCTTTCTGGTCATGGACCTGATGGCCCACCAGCGCACCGACCTCGCCTTCCGCTTCCTCAATGCTTACCTCGATGCCAGCGGCGACCATGACGGACTCCCCGTGCTGCGCCACTATCTGGTCTACCGGGCCTTGGTGCGCGCCCTCGTCGCCCGCATCAAGGCAGGCAAAGGGCAGCCCCCAGCCGGCCCCGACTACCTGGCACTGGCGCACACCCTGATCGCCCCCACGCACCCCAGGCTGCTGATCACCCATGGGGTGTCGGGTTCCGGCAAGACCTACCTCACCCAAGGATTGTTGGAGCAGACGGGGGCCATTCGGCTGCGCTCGGACGTGGAGCGCAAAAGGCTGTTTGGTTCGTCACCGCAGCTCTACAGCGCCGACCGTACCCAAGCCACCTACACCCACTTGCGAGAACTGGCGCTGTCGAGCCTGCAAGCCGGCTGGCACACCATCGTGGACGCGACTTTTCTCGACACCACCGAGCGTGAACGCTTCCGGCAACTGGCGTCAACCCAAGACGCGCCCTTCACCATCCTGCACTGCGAAGCCCCGCGCGCCACGCTCGAAGCCCGCCTCACCAGGCGTCAGCAAGCCGCCCAAGACGCGTCCGACGCCGACGTCACCGTGCTGGCCCGGCAACTGCAGCACGACACCGCGCTGCGGCCTGAAGAAGCGCCCTATACGCTGCAAGCCGATACCACCGAGACCGACTGGGCTGAGCGACTCGCCCAAGCATGGGCGACGCAAAACGAGTCCACCTACACGCCCTGACGGTCCCTGTCGACCTCAGACGTCGACGTCCACCTCGTTGCCATGCAACTCCATCAGCTCACGGCGTGAGGCGGCTTCGCCCTTGCCCATCAACTTGGTGAACGAGTCTTCCGTGGCATCAAAGCCCGGCTCGCCATAGGTCACCGGCAGCAAACGGCGGGTTTCGGGGTTCAGCGTGGTGTCCCACAACTGCTCGGCGTTCATTTCACCCAGCCCCTTGAAGCGGCTGATGGTCCAACTGCCTTCCCTACAGCCTTCCTTGCGCAGCTTGTCCAAGATGGCGGTCAGCTCACCCTCGTCCAGCGCATACAGCTTGGCCGCCGGCTTCTTGCCTCGGGCCGGCGCGTCCACGCGGAACAGCGGCGGACGGGCAATGTAAATGTGCCCCGTCTCGATCAGCTTCGGGAAATGGCGGAAGAACAGCGTCAGCAACAGCACCTGAATGTGCGAGCCGTCCACGTCCGCGTCCGACAGGATGCAAACCTTGCCATAACGCAGGCCACTCAGGTCGGGCTCATCGTTCGGCCCGTGCGGGTCCACGCCGATCGCCACCGAGATGTCGTGGATTTCGTTGTTCTTGAACAGCAGGTCGCGCTCCACCTCCCAGGCATTGAGCACCTTGCCGCGCAAGGGCAGCACTGCCTGGGTTTCCTTGTCGCGGCCCATCTTGGCACTGCCACCGGCCGAGTCCCCTTCCACCAGGAAGACCTCATTGAGGCTGATGTCCCGGCTCTCACAGTCGGTCAGTTTGCCCGGCAGCACTGCCACGCCCGAGCCCTTCTTCTTCTCGACCTTCTGGCCCGCACGCTGACGCGCCTGCGCCTGCTTGATCACCAGCTCGGCCAGCTTCTTGCCGTACTCCACGTGCTGGTTCAGCCACAGCTCCAGGCTGGGCTTCACATAGGTGCTCACCAGGCGCAAGGCATCACGGCTGTTCAAACGCTCCTTGGTCTGCCCCTGGAACTGCGGGTCCAGCACCTTGGCGCTCAACACAAAGTTCGCACGCGAGAACACATCGTCGGGCATCAGCTTGACGCCCTTGGGCAGCAGCGAATGCATCTCGATGAAGCCCTTGATGGCCTGGAAGAGCCCGTCCTTCAGCCCGGACTCGTGCGTGCCGCCCGCCACCGTTGGGATCAGGTTCACGTAGCTCTCGCGCATCGGCGAGCCCTCTTCGGTGAAAGCCACACACCAGGCTGCGCCTTCGCCCTCGGCAAAGTTCTCGGTCTCACTGCCACTGGCGTATTGCTCGCCCTCAAACAAGGGAATCAGCGGGTCCGTCGACAGCGTCTGCGTCAAATAGTCACGCAAGCCGCCCTTGTACAGCCAGGTCTGCACCTCGCCCGTCTTCTCGTTCGTCAGGGTGATGGTCACCCCGGGCATCAGCACCGCCTTGCTGCGCAGCATGTGCACCAGCTCGCCCTTGGGCAACTCGGCGCTCTCGAAATACTTGGCATCCGGCCAGGCACGCACGGTGGTGCCGTTCTTGCGGTCGCCCGAGGCCGCAGGCCGCACCATCACCGGCTCGATCACATCGCCGCCGCTGAAGGCCAGCGTCGCCACCTGCTTGTCACGGCATACCGTCACCTGCAGGCGGGTGGACAGCGCATTGGTCACACTCACGCCGACGCCGTGCAAACCGCCCGAAAAGCTGTACGCCCCGCCCGAACCCTTGTCGAACTTGCCCCCGGCGTGCAGGCGCGTGAACACGATCTCGACCACGCTGACGCCCTCTTCGGGGTGCATCCCGAAGGGAATGCCCCGACCATCGTCTTCCACGCTGACCGAGCCATCTGTGTGCTGCGTCACGGCGATGCGCTTGCCGAACCCCGCCAAGGCTTCGTCGGCCGCGTTGTCGATCACCTCCTGGATGATGTGCAGGGGGTTGTCGGTCCGGGTGTACATGCCCGGGCGCTGCTTGACGGGCTCCAGGCCCTTGAGAACACGGATGGAGCCCTCGCCGTATTCGGCATTGGGCTGGCTGGAAGATTTGGCGGCAGGCTTCGAAGACATGGCGCAATTCTACGAACGAACCGCGCCCACTTTTTTTGTCACTGGAAGTAGGCCATCATTCGCTCCAGCGCCATCGTCAACGGCACCTCCATCATGGGCAGCGTCAACCACAAACCCGTGAAGCCCACCGTCAGGGTGATCGGGAAGCCGATGGTGAACACGTTCATCTGCGGAGCAACCCGGGCAATCAGCCCCAGCACCATGTTGACCAGCAACAGCATGGACACCACCGGCAGCGCCACCCACAGGCCCAGCTTGAAGATCTCGGCCCCCCACACCTGTGGCTTGACCTGATTGATGAAAGCCAGCGGCTCGGGCGACACCGGAAACGCATGGAAGCTCTGCAGCACCGCTCCGGTGAGCAGCAAATGCCCGTTCATCACCACAAACAACCACAGCGCCGTGGTGCCCAGAAACCGGCTCGCACTGTTGGCCTGCCCACCCATCATTGGGTCAAAGAAGCTGGCAAAGCTCAAACCCATCTGCAGGCCAATCACCTCACCGGCAAACTCGATGGCAGCAAACACCACCCGTGCGGCAAAGCCCATGGCCAGGCCAATCAGCGCCTGCTGTGCGATCACCATCGCCGCCTGCGGCGAGTTGATGGCGATGTCCGGCATGGGCGGCAGACTGGGCTGCGCGCAGAGCACGATCAAGATCGCCAGAGACAGGCGCACCCGGCGCGGAATGGAACGCTGCGACAGCACCGGCGCCGTCGTGAAGATGCCTGCCACCCGGAAAAACGCCCACAGCCAGGGCGTGATCCAGGCCAGTACCTGCGCTTCCGTGAAGCTGACCACTCAGCCCACCACGTTCGGGATCGACATCAACACTTCGCGGATGAAGTCGACCATCGTTGACAACATCCACGGACCGGCCAACCCCAGGGTGGCAAACGCTGCCAGCAGCTTGGGCACGAACGACAGCGTCGCTTCGTGAATCTGCGTGGCCGCCTGGAAGATGGATACGACCAGGCCCACCGCCAGCACCACCACCACGATCGGGCCGCATACCATCAGCAGCGTCAGCAAGCCACTGCCGGCAAGGGTCAATACCTGTTGGGAATCCATGCATGCCTCCCTACTGCACGAAGCTCGCGGCCAGCGAACCCAGCAGCAGGTTCCAGCCATCGGCCAGCACAAACAGCATCAGCTTGAACGGCAAGGCCACCATCACCGGCGAGAGCATCATCATCCCCAGGCTCATCAGCACACTGGCCACGATCATGTCGATCACCAGGAAGGGAATGAAGATCAGAAA
>CAYOJR010000040.1:0-5874 GCA_964404335.1 uncultured Aquabacterium sp. | reverse complement strand
TCCTTGTAGACCTTGTCGAGCGTCGGCCCCATCACGAACATCGTCAGGAACAGCGACAGGCCGATGATGACCTGGTTGGGCGGCGACGAGGCCGTGCCCAATGCCTGGCGCATCAGGCTCAGCACGATCACGATGCGGGTGAAGCCCGTCATCATCAACAGAAGCGCAGGCAAGAAGCTCAGCGCCGTGAAGAACAGCAGCGTCTGGATCGGCACCGAGTAGCTGTTGCCCCCGCCCTGCCCCACCATCAAGGGCAGACCTGCGCCCGTCGGTGCCGGAGACGTTTGCGCCCACGCGACCTGGCCCAGCACGGTCAAGCCCAAAACCAGGGCACCTTTCGCCCCCATCGACCCACCCAAGCGCTGCAGGCAATGTCGCGCATGTGCCCACATCATTGGGGCTCCTGAGATTTGGTCAACTTGCCACGCAACAACTGGGCAAAGGCTGGGGGTGTGGCCGGCGCTCCGGCATCATTCGGCGGTGTCATGGGCGCCAGCGTGTGCAAGGTATTGATCTGCTGCGAGGTCACACCCAGCACCAGCCAGGTACGGGACTCGCCCTCCCCCACCTCAACCGTCACGATACGCTGCCCCGGCCCCAGGTTCAGGCTTGCCACGGGTTTGACAGGCGCCAGCCCGCCCCCCAGGGCGCCGTTGGCCAGGCCAGAGCGCTTCAACAGCCACAGGCTCACCGGGATCAACGCCACGATCACCACAAACCAGACAATCAACAGCCCTGTCGAAGCCATGTTCACGTTCTGTCCCCCTGTCATGCGCGCAGTGCGATCACTGTGCGCTCAACTGCCACGGCTCAAGCGACGCATGCGCTCGGAAGGCGTCACGATGTCGGTCAGACGGATACCAAACTTGTCATTCACCACCACCACCTCGCCCTGAGCGATCAGGAAACCGTTGACCAGAACGTCCATCGGTTCACCCGCCAAGGCGTCCAACTCCACCACCGAGCCTTGCGCCAATTGCAGGATATTCTTGATCGGAATACGCGTGCGCCCCAACTCCACCGTGAGTTGCACGGGGATGTCGAGGATCATGTTGATGTCGTTGCCCGCCGGCATGGCTGGGGCTTGGGATCCGAAATTCGCAAACGCGGCCGGTGTGGCCTGCTGAACCGGATTGCTCACCTCGCTGGCGGCCTCCGCAAAAGGATCCGAACTCAGCGCTGCCGATGAACTGCTCGATTGCTGCGCCAGAGCGGCCTCCCATTCGGCGGCCATGGCGTCCTGTTCAGCGTCGGTGCCCGAAGGCGGGAATTCTGCGGGGTCAGACATTGGTGTCTCCAATCCAGCTCGTGTTGCCGGAGGTCAGTAATTTGTTGACGCGCAACGCGTATTTGCCGTTTGAGGTGCCGTAATAGCTGTCGAAGACCGGCACGCCATCCACCTTGGCCTGGATGACTTTTTCCAGGTCCAGCTCAATGAAATCACCCGGCTTCAGCGCCAGCAATTGCTCGACCGTGGCCGGTGCATGCCCCAACTCGGCCACCAACTCCACCTCGGCAGACTGAATCTGCTGCGTCAGCAATTTCACCCAGCGGCGGTCAGGCTCGGCCGAATCACCCTGGATGGATGAAAACAGAATGTCACGGATGGGCTCGAACGTGGCATACGGCGTACAGAAATGGATGGTGCCAGTTGAGTCACCGATTTCCAGGGTGAACGAGCAACACACGACGATTTCACCGGGCGTGGCCACCGTCGCGAACTGCGGCTGCATCTCCGAACGCTGGTAATCCAGTTCGATCGGATAGATGCCCTGCCATGATTTTTTGTATTCCTCGCTGATCACGTCCACCAGGCGGCGGATGATGCGCTGCTCGGTAGCCGAAAAATCTCGCCCTTCGATGCGGGTGTGGAACTTGCCCGCCCCGCCAAACAAGGCGTCGATCACCGAAAACACCAGCGTGGGTTCGCAAACAATCAGCCCCGAACCGCGCAGGGGGCGCACCGCCATGATGTTGAAGTTGGTGGGCACCACGATTTCGCGCAAGAAGGCGCTGTACTTCTGCACCTTGATCGCGCCCACCGACACCTCGGGCGACTTGCGAATGAAATTGAACAGACCGATGCGGATGTTGCGTGCAAACCGCTCGTTGACGATCTCCATCGTGGGCATCCGGCCCCGAACGATCCGCTCCTGCTGGGCCAGGTTGTAATCGCGCACACCTTCAGAAGGCGCCTCTTCCTGCTCCAGCTTCTGGCTTTCGCCCGTGATGCCCTGCAGGAGGGCATCCACTTCGTCTTGAGAGAGGATTTGCTGATTCATGGCCGGTGACTTCTTTGTGTGCTGATCAAGGGTTTCGATCGCCGCTCACTGGATGATGAAGTTCGCGTAGTGCACTTGCAAGATGGGATTGTGAGGCGCAGCCTTCTTTTTCTTGCGCTTCTTGGGGGCAGGAGCCTCCTCATCACCATCGGCAGGTTGCACCGTCGATGCTTGCTCGGCTGCGGGTTCGGGTACGTCGAAACCCATGGCACGTGCTGCCCCGCGTTGAATCTCTCCCGCCAACTGCACCTTGCCTTCGGCCGTCAGCAAGTCCTCGGCTGTCTTGCGCGAGAGGATCAGCAAAATGGCGTTTCGGATGGCCGGCATGTAGAGCTTCATGTCTTCGCCAATCTTGGCATCCTCCACCTGCAGAGTGAGGCCGATTTGCGCAAAACGCTCGGTCTCGCGATCTGCCAGATTCACGATGAACGGATCAAGCTGCACAAAGATCGGTGGAGAAGAAGATGCCTTCCCCTTCTCGGCCGCCTTGTCTGCCGCAGCGCCATCGACTTGTTCCGTTTCGTCACCGGCTTCACCATCGCTTTGCGCCATGTTCTTCTTCATCAGCAGAAAGGCGCCGGCGCCAGCGAGCAACAGTGCCAGCAGCACCCCCACCACAATCAGAATGAGTTTCTTGGAGCCCTTCTTCGGGGCATCGGCCGGATTGGCTGCGGGGGCAGCTGACATTCGCGTATCTCCTCGGTGACTGGGAGCGTACCGCGCAAATGCACGCACCCGTAAGTGGATTATTCGAAGTCAGCGCAAAGTTAAAGAATCAATAAGCAACGTGAAACACGTCCGATTCTCCGCCGGCACCGTCACCGCCTCATGCGTAGAGGTCCAGTCCACCAGGTCGGCCCGCCAGCGGTGCATTCACCGCCCGCATCACGCCCGCATCCCCGTCGCTCCCTGCATCAGAAGAAGCAGACAACGAACCTGAAGCATCACCTGCCCCTGCCGAGGAAGGGTTGGACTGTTGCCCGAATGACTGCTGCGCGGTCTGGGAAGACACCCCGCCGCCTGTCAGATTCAGACCCACATCGCTCAAGGCCGACGACAGCGCAGACAAGCTGGCTTCGATGGCTTTCCTCGTCTCCGCTGCCGCAACAGCGAAATCGATCTGCGCTGATTGTCCCTCAAGCGCAATCTTCACCTGAATGGGCCCCATGTCGGCCGGGTTCAGGTGCAGCTCAGCGGTCATGGGTCCCTGGGTGCGCGCCGTGTTCACCCACAGGCTGACTTTGTCAGCCAGTGCCTGGCTGAAATCTGCGTGCCCGAAAGGCGTCGACAAGGTCGCAGACTCCTGCCTGAGCGGCGCAGCCAAGGGCGCGCTTCCAGGCCGCAAACCTCCGCCCGAACCCAGCGCCGACACGCCACCCGTTTCAACACCAGCATCCATGGTGAGATCAACCGTCCCTGCGCGACCGAGCAACTCGTCCATCTGCAATCCGGCCATCTCGGTGGCTTGCTGCCACTGGGCGGGGTCCAACCCGACACCCGCGCCATCGGCACCGGCACCGGCACCGGCCGCGTCGATGGTGCCCAACTCTCCAGCCAGCCCCGCCTCGGTCGCTGCCAGGGCCGCCAAGTCAGCGGCGTTGACACCGTCCGCCATCTGCTCGCCCGCCAACTGCGCTGAAGACCCAGCAGCACGATCTGCCTTCGCATCCAGGCGCAACGCAGTCAACCAGGCCATCATGGCTGCCGGATCACCCACGGGAATCGCCGAATCGGGTCCCGCTTCATCCCCCTCCGACACGGAACGGCCCGCAGTGGCCTGTGTTTTTTCACCCTCACGTCCCTCACGGCGCGCCGAAGATGTTTGCGCTCCTTGATTGGCCGTCTGCTTCGTCGTCTTGTCAGCCGAATCCAGCGCGGGCGAAACAGGGGGCGACTGCACTTCTGGCTGCGCGCCACGTGATTGCGCATCCAAGCGCTGCCTGACCAGTGCCTGTTCGCGTGCGCGCACCATCACCTGCTCATTGGCACGCGCCGCGGCCTGCGCCCTGACGGCCGGATCACTCGACGGCGCCTGACGTGGCACCTGCTTCTCTGGCGTTTTGGTCGCCTCAGGCGTCTGAGCCGATTGCAAGGCCTGACCTTGCTGGGTCATCAGGCTGGCGAAGCTCTGTGGCGCAGTCTGCCCCGCCATGCCTCGCGCCTGAGCCTGCAAACGAGCGACCATTTCACTGGCGCCTGACACGCCCCCCTGGGGCGAACCCTGGGTCATGGTCACGGGTGACTTGATGGGATGACTCATCACGCTGTCCTCAGAAAGTGGTACTGGCCATGGGGTTGCCCCCCCCTGGCATGGATGCCGACACCCGTGCGGACCGCGAGGCCACCTCGTCAGTTGCCTTTTGCTCCTGGCGGGCCTGACGGGTGCGCTGCTCCAGCACGCGCTTTTCGATCAACTTGGACACGGCGGCCACACGACGCTCACGCTCCACCAATTCGAGGCGGGCACGCTCCATCAAGGCCTGCGCCTGTGCCACCTGTTGGTCTTGTGCCCCCACAGCATCACCGAGACGCTGCATGAAATCCTGATAGCAGCGCACGATCTCCATGCCGCCAGATTGGCGGAACTGTGCTTGCCAGCGATTCTGATAGTCGCGGCGCCAGTCAGTGAGCGACTGCGCCTGCTGGCGCGCCGCCTCGTAGGTCTTGCGCCGCGCCTCGTGCACAGCGACGGCCTCGTCCCGGGCCTTTTCAGCGGCCTCCAGCACGATCAGCAACGATTGCGTGGCACTCATGAATCTGTCTCCTGCCCCCATCAGGGGCTGCTCTCAGCCTATCACTGCGCAACGATCTGGTGAAGGGCCTCCACGCTGTCCGGCATGTGTGCAGGCGTGTGCATACCCTGCTGCAGCAACTTCACCATCGCCGGGTGGGCCCGCACCGCCAAGTCCAGATCGTGATCATGACCAGGCACGTAGGCGCCCAACTGGATCAGATCGCGTGCCTTGCTGTACTTTGACCACAACTGCCGGAATCGACGCGCATCATCGATATGTTGAGGCTCCGCGACGTTTGTCATCACCCGAGAAGCGGACCTTTCTATGTCTATTGCTGGAAAATGTCCGGATTCCGCAAGTTCTCGAGACAGGACAATGTGTCCATCCAGAATGGCCCGGGCCGCGTCGGCGATCGGGTCTTGCTGGTCGTCCCCCTCGGACAGCACGGTATAGAACGCCGTGATGGAACCGTGGCCGTTCAATCCGTTGCCGCTGCGCTCTACCAGTTGCGGCAATTTGGCGAAACACGATGGCGGGTAGCCCTTGGTGGCCGGGGGCTCGCCAATCGCCAGGGCAATTTCGCGTTGCGCCATCGCATACCGGGTCAATGAGTCCATCAGCAGCAACACGTGCAAGCCCTCGTCACGGAAGTGCTCGGCGATCGCTGTGGCGTAGTTGGCGCCTTGCATCCGCGTCAGCGGGGGCGCATCGGCAGGCGCCGCGACCACCACCGAGCGGGCCAGCCCTTCCTCGCCCAGGATGTCTTCGATGAACTCTTTGACTTCCCGGCCCCGCTCACCGATCAGCCCCACCACGATCACATCGGCCTGGGTGTAGCGCGCCATCATGCCCAGCAG
>CAYOJR010000039.1:13482-16698 GCA_964404335.1 uncultured Aquabacterium sp. | reverse complement strand
GGGCCCTGTTGCTGCTGTTCCAGCACACGCACGGCATCGCCATAGGTACTCAGCACCTGCAGGGAATCGTCGGTTGAGCCGTCATCGACCGCGATGATCTCAATGGCCTCGTAGCCTTGCCACAGCACGCTGTTGACGGCCTGCGCCAGCGTGGCCGAGGCGTTGAACACCGGCATGATGACCGAGACCAAGGGCTGCACCGACATGCTCTGCCTCACGCTGCCTGATGGCTGACGCGCAAGAACGCATCAAACATGATCAAGGACCACAGCGCATCCGAATGGTCGGCCTGGCCTTTGAGATGGCCATGGACCATGCGCTCCAGCGTGTCGCGCTGGAAGTAGCCGCTGTCAAGCATGCGGTCACTCAGCACCGATTCGCGCATGCGCTGTGCCAGCGGGCCGCGCAGCCAACGCGCCAGTGGCACCGAGAAACCCATCTTGGGACGGTACAAGACGTCGTGCGGCAGCAAGGGCTCGAACGCCTTCTTGAACACGTACTTGCCCTCCCCGCCCTGAATCTTCAAGGAGCTGGGCAGCGTCGCGAGCCATTCGACCAACTCGTGGTCCATCAGCGGTTCGCGCACCTCGAGCGAATGCGCCATGCCAGCCCGGTCCACCTTGGTATTGATGTCGCCCACCAGCCAGGTCTTGTAATCCAGGTACTGGATGAGGGCCAGCGGGTCATCGGTATTGGCCTGGGCCGCATGCTCACGGAACAGCTCCACCGTCTGATAGCCACCCAGGCTTTGCTGGAAGGAAGCGCTGAACAAGGCACTGCGCTGCTCGGCACGCAGGCGCGACATGCTGTGCTGGTAGGCCTCGGCCGAATCCATGGCCAAAGCCTGGAAGGTGGTTTTGGCGCGCAGCGGACGCGGCGCCCAGTCGGCCTTCGGATACCAGCGCCCCAAGGGGCCGAACACCGATTGGCGCACGCCCAGTGGCAAGGTCTGGCGCGCGCGCTCCTCGCCCAGGTGCATGCGGTAGCGCCGGTAGCCACCCAGGCTCTCGTCGCCACCGTCACCCGACAGGGCGACCGTCACATGCTTGCGAGCCATCTGACACACCCGATACGTGGGCAAGGCCGAGCTGTCGGCAAAGGGCTCGTCGTACAGACGTGCCAAGGTGTCGATCAGGTCGAAGTCGTCACTCTGCACGATCTCCAGGCGATGATCGGTGTGATAGCGGTCGGCCACCATCTGCGCGAAGGCCGACTCGTTGAACTTCGGATCGTCAAAACCGATGGCGCAGGTGCGCACCGGCAAATTCGACAAACCCGCCATGGTGGCCACCACCGCGCTGGAGTCCACGCCGCCCGACAGGAAGGCACCCAGCGGCACATCCGCGATCATGCGCAGGCGCACCGACTCACGCACGCGTTCGCGCAGCTCGGCCTCGGCATCGGCCAGCGAAATCGGGTTGTCCAGCGTGAAGTGCACATCCCAGTAAGGCCTGGGGGTGGGCAAGCCCGTCTGGCCACGTCGCCACGTGAGGGTGTGTGCAGGCGGCAGCTTGTGAGCCTGGCGGTAAATGCAGCGTGGGTCGGGCACGTAGCCCAGCGCGAAGTAGTCCTCCACCGCCTTCGGGTCGATCTGACGCTCGAAGCCTGGGTGGGCGGTGATGACCTTCAGCTCGGAGCCAAACACCAAGGTGCCGTCGGGCAGCAAGGCGTAGTGCAGAGGTTTGACACCCATGCGGTCGCGCGCCATGAACAGCGTCTGCTCGCGCCGGTCCCAGATGGCGAAGGCGAACATGCCGCGCAGGCGGTGCACGCACTCGGGGCCCCAGGCCATCCAGGCCTGCACGATGACCTCGGTGTCGCTGCGGGTGCGGAACACATGACCCAGGGCTTCCAGCTCTGCGCGCAGGCTCTGGAAGTTGTAGATCTCGCCGTTGAAGACGATGCCCACCGTGCCATCGGCATTGAACAGAGGTTGCTGCCCGGTCGCCAGGTCGATCACGGACAAACGCCGGTGGCCCAGCATCAGACCTGGCTCAAAATACAGGTCGGCCTCATCCGGCCCACGATGGGCCTGCACATTGTTGATGCGCTGCGCCAACGCAGGGTCGAACGAGCGTCGCCCCTGGGTGTCAAACAGGCCTGAAATACCGCACATGGTTCACTGTCGAGATTGAGTTGCGCGCAAAGCCGTCAGCACTGCGGGGCCTTGGTCACGCAAGAAGGCCTGCAGGGTCGCCTCGGCCACACGCTGGCCAGCATCCTGGTCAGCGCCTGTTGGCACAGGGGCGTAGATCACCACAATGGCACCATCATCGCCCTGCCCTTTGAACTTTTGCCAGGCCCCCCACAGCTTCGCCTTGGCTGGGCTGGCGGTCACGCGACCATCGACCCAGAAAAACTGCCACACCAGCAGGCGGGGTGACTCGGCATGCAAGGCCGCCCCCTGCTCCCGCAGCACGGCACGCTGCACCGTCAGCGGTGCGCCCTCCAGTTGTGTTGCCACCGCATCACCTGACACCTGGGACCAGGCCTTGTCTTGCGAGCGGACCAGCACATTGGTGGAGCTGACCAGCTTGCGCTCATAGTTCTGCCCACGGTAGTACGACAGATGCAGCCCCACGCGCTCGCCAGCGGCATTCACCCATCCGGTGTGGGATTGGGCATTGGCAGCCTCAAAGGCCGGTGTCCATTCAGCGGGCGGGGGTGTGAGTTGCCAGCCGGCCCGCGCACTCACGGATTGCCACTGCACTGCCCCGGTTTGCACCTTCGTCTGGAGCTGCCAGTTCATGACATGGGGCAGACCCACCACCAGCAAAGCCAGCACGGCACACCCCACCCCAGCTAACGTCGAAGCGGACACCCGACTCACACTGGCATCGGGTGCAACGGGCTGTGGCGCAGGCTCACGGTCAGCCCAGCGTGCCCCGATCATGAACATGATCGTGATGACGATACCGAAGAACACCCAACCATAGACCAAGTGGTCCACACCGGTTGCCAGGGTGTTGCCTGACAAGTGCCCCAGCATGACGATCAGATAGGCACGCATCCAGTTGGCCAGCAGAGGCACCAGAAGGGACACGCCCACGAAGAGCAAGCGCTTGCGCAGGCTCTGGTAGTTGATGTAGGCGAACAGGCAACCCACGGTGAAGGACGCCACCAGGTAACGGATGCCGCTGCAGGCCTCGACGACCGACCACGAGCCGCTGGGAATGATGAACTGCAAACCTTCGCGATAGACCGGGATGCCGCTCA
>CAYOJR010000039.1:6856-13382 GCA_964404335.1 uncultured Aquabacterium sp. | reverse complement strand
ACCAGGCCCAGCCACGACACGTACGGCGTCAAGGCGGCCAGTTGTGCCCTCTTGCGCCAAGTGAGCCACAGCGCCGCAGGCGGCACCACCAGGCCGTGCGCATAGGTGTCCGAGCGCCACCAGATGGCGGCCATGGCCGAAGCGGTTGGCCAATACAGCACCAACAACACAAGCCACAGCGCCGCCAGCATCCACAGCGACCGGTGCCAAGCCGAGGTTTTCATCATGAACGTCCCCCTTCACCTGCGGTGGGCGCTGGCAACCAGGCATCCAGTGCCGACAGGTGTGCTTCCCAACTGAAATGCTTGAGCACAAACTGCCGAGCAGCGGCCCCCATGTCAGCCGACTGCTCAGGTGACTGCAACAGCAAGTCGAGTGCCTGCACAAACTCGTGCGGGGTCGCAGCGCGTACCACGCCAAACTCGAAACCTGCACCGATGGCATCGGCACACGACGGCACGGTGACCACTGGTTTCTCCATGGCCATGGCCTCCAGAATCTTGTTCTGAATCCCCCGGGCGACCCTCAGCGGCGCCACGACGGCAGCGGCATGCTGCAGGTAGCCTCGCACATCTGGCACCGTCCCTGTGACCACCACCTGCGGACCCGCCAGGGCCTTGACCTGTGCCGTCGGATTGCGCCCGACGATGTAAAAGCGCAGTCGGGGCCAGCGTTGCGTCAGTTCGGGCAGCATCTGCTCAACAAACCAGCACACGCCATCGACATTGGGCCAGTAGTCCATCGCGCCCGTGAACACCACTGGCACTTCGCCGTCTGCAAACGGCGAGACACTGTCCTCTTGCCGGCTGAAGTACTCGGCGTTGACGCCGTTGCTGATGGCAGACACGCGATCTGCCACTTCCGGCGCGCACGACTGGAACAGTGCGGTTTCGTTCGGAGTCACAAAAAAAGATTGCCGTGCGCGAGCTGCCACCTCACGCTCGAAGGCAAGCAATCGCTCGCCCTCACGACGGTACAGCCAGGACATGGGCCAACGATGCTCGGGCGCGTACTGCGCCCATTTCGCCGAGTCCACATCGACAAAGTCAACCAGCATGGGCACCTCGGGCAACAAAGGCATGGCGAACTGCGCCATCACGCCCGAAAAGACCACCGTGGCATCCAGCTTGTGCTCGGCTTGCACCTGTCTCACCCAACGCTGCATTCCTGCGTGGCGGTAGTAGGTCTCTGACAGAGAACGTCCCGTCAACAGGCCTCGGGCGCTGAGCAGCTTGGTGCTGCGCGGATTCAGTCGCTCGATGTGCAGATCGGGGCAGATCGCCTCCAGTGTCGGCACCTGGGCGACATCCTCCGGATCGTCGATGAAAGTCCCCAGGAACACCCGGTGATCCCGCTGAAGGTGCCGCAACAAATGGTACGAGCGGACCTTGTCGCCCTTGTTGGGCGGATATGGCATCCGATGGACCAGGTACAGAATGTTCGCCATGTCAGCCCAGGTTGCGCACGATGAAGGGGCCCAGCCAGTTGGCCAAACCAATGGGCATGCGCCGCCAGGTTTCGATCAGGAGCTTGTACTTCGCGTTGTTCGGATTGTTCTGCGGGATGCTGTCGCGCTTGTAGAGCTTGTACTCGTAGTGCAAGGGCGTGGGCTCGAAACCCCAGTTCTTCTTGAAGGCATAGGGACCGGTGCCCTGCTTGCTGCGCCCATAGTCGAACACCTTGAGACCCCGGTCACAGGCGCGGCGCATCAACTCCCAATACTTGAAGTCATTGGCAGCCAGATCACGCGCCGCCAGGTCATCGCCTGCGTAGTAAGGCAAGGCCTCATCGCGGAAGTAAAAGGTCAACACACTGCTGAGCGGCTTGCCTTCGGCACTGGACACCGTCAAGACCTCGCAATCCGGTCCGAACACGTCCATCAGGCGCTCGAAGTAGCGCTTGGACAGCGCAGGCGTGCCGTGGCGGTGAACGTTGTCGGCATACAGCGCAAAGAAGCGATCCACCGTGGTGTCCACCTGGGCGCTCAGGCCATTTTTGATGCCCTTGCGCACCATCGCACGCTGCTTGCGCGGAATGGCCAGCATGTTCTCCTCTTCCGTCGGCAAGATCTCCTTGCGGAAGGTGACATACAGATCCTGCGTGGGCCACTCCGGGTGACGAGGTGACTGCAGGTAGCGCATCTCCAGATGATCCACATCCAGGCTCTGTGCCAGACGCATGGCTTCAGTCTCGAGCGCTTGCGCAGCTTCTTCACTGTGAGCCACCACGCCGCCATACACGGCAAAAGGCAAGCTGGTCAGTGCGTTGCCGAACAGGCGGCTTTTGACATGGGCCAGCGGCAGCACACCTTCGATCACCTCACCCCGATGGGCATACAGAAAATGCGTGGGATGTCGAAACACCTCCGCCATGATCTGCTGCCAGCCCGCACGATGGAAGAACGTGGCCTGTGGGTGCGCGAACACAAAAGCGTCCCAACGCCTGACCCAGTCGGCCTGCTTCGCGTCCAGTCGCGACACCTGCAAACGCGAACCCTCAGACACCCTGCACCCCACCCATCACTGGTCTGTTCAGGAAGATATGGTCCATGCGTCCCCACTGGAAGTCTTGCAGCAAACGCTGCAAGCGCTGCTCCATGCGCGGGATGTTCACGTAGTGTCGGAAGCGCGTGCGCAGATCAATGCCAGCCACACGGGGCTGCTCTGCATCGATCTCCCAGGGGTGGAAATAGAAAATGGCCGGCTGCTGATCTTTCTCGTTGACCTGACGCAGCATCCAGCGCGACAGCCCGTACGGGAAAAGACGGAAGTAGCCTCCCCCGCTGGACGGCAGATTGCGATTGAACAGACGCAAGGTGGTGGGTGGCACCTCAATCAGGTCATGGCGGATGCGGTGCGCAAAGCGGGGTGCATCGGGCATGCCATAGTGGTCGTGCTGAATCGGGTAGATGCTGGAGCTGTAGCGATAGCCTTCCTGTTCCAGCACATCCAAGGCCCACAGATTGGCCTGCCCGATTGAAAAACTGGGCGCCCGGTATCCCGTGACCGTCACCCCGGCGATGTCTTCCAGCAGGTGCTTGGCAGTGCGGATGTCGCGGGCAAACGTCTCAGGCGTGAGATCGCTGACGCGCTCATGACCATAGCCGTGACTGGCCACCTCGTGCCCCTCTGCCGCAATGCGGCGCACCAGATGCGGATAGCGCTGCGCGATCCACCCCAAGGTGAAAAAGGTGGCATGTGTCTTCTCGGCGGCCAGCATGTCGAGAATACGCCCGACGTTGCGTTCAACGCGGCACTCGCGCTTGTCCCAATCGGTGCGTTCGATGTAAGGCGCGAAGGCAGAGACCTGGAAGTAATCTTCCACGTCAATGGTGAGGGCATTGACCATGCTCATGACTGCCCCTTGCCGCCAGCAATCTTTTGCAACGCCGACAAGATCTCGATGCTCAAACGCTCCTGACGCAACACACTGCGCTCGATGCGCAGCAGGTGGGCACTGAGTTGCCCCGCCGTGAGCCGTGAAAGCTGCTCCTCAAGCGTGCGCAGATCGTTGTTGTCCGCTTCCAGGTCCAGCCCGACGTTGAGCACGGGTTGGCGCGACGCAGGCGAGGCCTGCAACACCGCTTCGGCCGACACTGGCTCCAGTGGCGGCGCGGTCAGCTCTTCTTGAATTTCGGCCAGCACTTCCTGAAGCACCGGCACGGTGAAATGCGTGACCTCGGACAGAAAGCCGTGCAGCATCAGGCGGTCGCACAAGGCGTTGATGCGACGCGGAATACCGCCGGTCTGCTCGTAGATTCCGGCAAACACCTCGGCATCAAACGTGGGCTTGTCTGTGGCACCAGCACAGCGAAGGCGGTGCTCGATGTAGCCCTGCGTCTCCTCGGCATTCATCGGGCCCAGATGACAACTGGCAGTCACGCGTTGGCGCAATTGCAGCATGTCCGGGCTTTGCAGGATGTTGCGGAACTCGGGCTGCCCGATCAGAAAGGTTTGCAGCAACGCCTGCTTGCCATGCTGAAAGTTGGACAGCATGCGCAACTCTTCCACGGCCTGCGGGCGCAGGTTCTGTGCCTCATCGACGATGAGCAAACACCGTTTGCCTTGCGTGAGCTGCGTGATGAAGAAGGCCTCCAGGGCCATCAACAATTCGGCCTTGGACGCGTCTTTGACCTGAACCCCAAAGGCCGCACCAACCAGCCGCAGAGTGTCCTCCGCGCCCAACTGCGTGCTGACCAGCTGCGCCGCCACCATGGTGTGCGCATCGATGCTGTCCAACAGTCCGCGCACGATGGTGGTCTTGCCCGCACCCACCTCCCCGGTGATGACGATGAAGCCCTCCGCGCGCATCACCCCGTACTCGAGGTAGGCACGTGCCCGACGGTGGGGCTTGCTGCCGAAGTAGAAATTGGGATCAGGGTTGAGCTGGAAAGGCTTGCTGCTCAACCCATAGAAAGCTTCATACATGGGTCAGAAACGGTGAAGGATGTTGCCGACCAGCGCGTTCT
This sequence comes from uncultured Aquabacterium sp., assembly GCA_964404335.1. GTDB lineage: Bacteria > Pseudomonadota > Gammaproteobacteria > Burkholderiales > Burkholderiaceae_C > Aquabacterium. Next base: position 8,914 of record CAYOJR010000039.1, on the reverse strand, counting down.
CGGAGTACGGGTTCAAACCGGTGTTGGAGTGAATGCGGCGCACCTGCAAGCTGCCAGACGTACGCGGCCCCAACTGGGTGCTGAGCCCCAACGTGAGGGTGTACTGCGAATTGCGCTGGGTATCCAGATCACCCTCGCTGCGCTGCAGGGCGTACGACGCATTGGCCGAGGTCACTGGGGTCAGGCGATGCGCGTAGAGGAAGCTCAGGCCCTCGGTTTTCACATTGGACGTCGTGTCGAAGTCATCACCCAGGCTCAGGTTGTTGAGCAATCGTTGGCTCTGCCCACGGGTATAGCTGACCGTGAATGAACCACGCCGGCCGGTCATCAGGACAGACAACTGTTGGTTGCGCTGCAAAGTGGCCTGAGAGACGAGGAAGGACTGGCTGACCAGCAGATCAGGCGGCAAACCCCGGCTTTGCAACTCGGCCTGGACCAATTGGGCCCGCTTGACCGGATCCGGCTCCAACGGCGTGAACAGCGCATCCAGCAGGTCGTACACGGTACCCAGCGTGGCGCTGACATTCGCATTCGGTGAAGTCGAGACATTGCGCACATCCGACAGGCGCACCACCGTGCGCGCGGCCCGATGCTCGAACGTCAGATTGTGGCCGGTGCCGAAATAACGGTCGTTCACCCCGGCGCTCAAGGTGGTCCGATCAGATGGGCGCCAGAGCAGATCGACCCCGTAGTTGTCGTAGCGCTTCTTGTTGAGGGTGATCAGATCGTTGGACTCCTGCCCAACAGTCAGACCCGTGATCCACTGGGGTGACCAGGCGTAAGAGAAGCGTCCCGTCACGGCACTGGATTCGGTGGAACGACCCTGGTCGTAATCGACCTCCTGCTGATCGGCCCACAGAGACCACCCTGCTGCCCCCACCTGGCGATCGAGACGGGCTGACCATCCTTGGGTATCGGAGTCGGTGCGTGCGCTGGTCTCGCTCTGCGTGCCTTGAAGGTTGTAGCGTGCTTCGTAGTTCACGCCATAAGAAAACTGGCCTCGCACATAGGGTGAGAGGCGATAGGTGGCCGTTTGTGACTGGTTGGCATTGGTCGATGCAGACCCGGCCACGGGACCAAATGCCGACACCAGTTGCTGCGATACCGTGCCGGACACATCCAGGAAAGCCCAGTTATCGATGGCGTTGATCTGCGCACTGGCATTGAGGCGATGCTGCAGGTCGTCACCGCTGGTGTCCTGAACACGGTAAATGCCGCTGAGGTCGTAATCCAGAAAACCTTTGATGCGTGCCGCGTTGGCCACCATGCGAACGCCCGGCATGAGTTCCAGCAACTGCTCGCTTTGCGACTGCCCGGCCTGCAGGCGTGCATTGTCGGTTGCGGTGACACGCATGCCGATACGGGGTTCAACCCAGACCGAAGGCTGCAGCGAGGCGCCGGACTGCGCCCAGGCGGGGCTCAAGACGGCCACGGCCGCGCCACAACACCAACGGTGCCAGCGTTTCATGATTGCACCTCTGCTTCAGCAGCTGCGGCGCGTTGACTGTAACCATAGCCATAGCCGTAGCCATAGCCATAGGCGTCCTGCCCTGAGCTGCGTGCCTGGTTGAGCACCATGAGTTTGACGGGGCAGGACTCGATGGTGGACAAGGCGTGTCTGACCTGGGATTGCAGGGTCTTCTCGGCCTGCACAACCATGACGATCTGCCCCATGTGGGTGGCCAGCACGCGGGACTCGGTGGTGAGCAGCAGCGGCGGAGAATCGAAAATGATGATGCGGTCGCTGTAGCGCTTGCCCATGTCATCGATCAGGTCGGTCATGGCAGCACTGGCGAGCAGTTCGGTGGCCTGTGCATGGGGGGAGCCGCTGGGCAACAGAGTCAGATTGTCGATGTTGGTGCGCAAGAGCACCTGAGACATCTCCAGCTTGTCATCGACCAACAGATCAAGCAAGCCGGGACCAGGGGGCAGACCCAGCACCTTCATGATGGACGGACGGGCCACGTCGGCATCCACCAGCATCACGGTGTAGTCCATTTCCATGGCCATGCTGAGCGCCAGGTTGATGGCGGTGAAGCTCTTGCCCTCACCGGGCAT
>CAYOJR010000039.1:0-6756 GCA_964404335.1 uncultured Aquabacterium sp. | reverse complement strand
CACCGGGACGGCTGGCGCAGGCTGCGCCGCAGCCGTCGGCATCTGGGCGCCGGCTTGTCGGAGTTGTTCGAGCCGTTGGGCTGCTTTTTCAATGGAATTGGACATGGTCAATCAACTGAAGGAGCCCATTTGGTAAGCCAGGGTGGCCATACCGACCGCAAACAACGCCACCAGGGCAAGCAAAGCTGCCACGAAGCGCTTGAGGCTGCGACGCTCGGTCTGCACGCGTTTCTCGCTGGTGATCAAGGACACGACACCGAGCAATGGCAGATCGGTGACTTGTCGCAAGGACGATGAATCAAAGAAGACCGGACGGATCTGGCTGATCAGGAAGGTCATGCCCAGGCCCGCAGCCAAACCCGCCAGCAAGGCCAAGGGCAACAGCAAAAGGCGATTCGGGGCCACAGGCTTGTTGGCTGCACGGGGCGGGTCAATCACGCGGAAGTCAGCGAAATTGGACGCGCTCTCCAGTTGCCCGGAAAGGTTGGCAGATTCACGACGCGCCACCAGGTCGTTGTAATTCTTGCGGTGGATTTCGTAGTCGCGGTTGAGCTGGGCCAGTTCGGCCTCAACCTGCGGCGCCACCTTCATCTGGTCTTGCGCACGAGCCGCCCGCGCAGCGTACTCGCCCACCCGGGCACGCAAGGATGCCACCTGCAACTCGGCCGCCGCCAGCGTCCGGCTGTACTCCATGACTGCCGGCGAGCTGTCCATCAGTGCCGTCTTGGGGGCCGCTGCTGCTGCCTGACGCAGCGCCGCGATTTCACGTCGCTTCTGCTCTTCCAGCTCACGTATCAGGCGACGGGTGTTCGTCACGTCGGGGTGCTCTTCGGTGAAACGCTGCAACAGCGCGTCGAGATTGCGCCGTTGTGCGTCAATGCGTCCGTCGATTTCGGGGGTGGCGATCGGCGTGCTCGGGTCCGACAGCTTGGGCGCCGCAGCGCGAGCCAACTCCAGCTGCCTACGCGCTGCATCGCGCGCGCTTTCGGCTTCACGCAATTCCAGACGGGCGGCGCTCAGCGAGCTGCTGATGTCGGAAACACGGCCAGCAGCATCGAGCTCCCCTTGCGTTTGCAAGGCGATGTTCTTGAGCTTGAATTCCTTGACGCGGGTTTCTGCTTCGATCAGCTTGGTCTCGTAAGCCTTGATCTGTTCATCCAGAAAGCGGCGTGCAGTGTCGGAGTCGGTGCGCGATGCGCCCAGGCTGGACTCGACGAAGATGGTCATCAACGCCTGCACGACACGCTGGGCGCGCTCGGGCGTGTCATCGCGGTAGGACAGGGTGTAGAGGTTGTCACGCCCCGCCATCCGGATCTGGATGGAATTCATCACCTCTTCGATGAGTGCCTCCTGCTCTGCCTTGTTGCGCGTGCCAAGATCGAGGTCGGCAGCACGGATGAGTTTCTCGACCGTGGGGCGACTGATGAGCGTGCGGCTGAGCATGGCCACCTGCTGCTCCACATTGGGCTGCACGGCCAAGCCGGACATCAGTGGTCGCAAGATGCTCTGCGTGTCCACATAGACACGGGCTGAGGCTTCGTAGCGGTCCTGCATGAGGAACACCAGCACGGACCCCACCAAGGCCACCACCCAGCAAACGGCCACACCGAAGCGCCGATACTTCCACATCCCCCTGAGAATGGTGGAAAGTTGTTTTAAAAGTTCATCCATGCAGACAACGCAAACGGTAAGGGATCAGGACACCTCGGGCGAGGTGTCGCGTGCTCAGAACCAGCTCTGAGGAATGATGAGGATGTCGCCTGGGAGCATTTCGACGTTGGCCGAAATGTCACCGCGCTTGAGCAGGTCGTTCAGACGCACGGTGTAGCGCTTGTTGTCCTCGGATGCACGCACGATGGTGGCGTTGTTGCCGTCTGCAAAGTCGGTGAGACCGCCAGCCGCGATCATCACGTCGAGCACCGTCATCTTCTGCTTGAAGGGCAGGAACTGCGGCTTGGCCGCTTCACCCACCACGCGAATCTGCTCACTGTACGGGCCCACAAAACTGGTGACGATGACCGTGACGACCGGGTCACGCACATACTTGCTCAGTGCTTTCTCAACATCGCGCGCGATCTGCGTGGACGTTTTGCCCTGTGCAACCATTTCATCAACCAGCGGGGTCGAAACCTTGCCGTCCGGACGGACAGGGACGGAGCCCGACAACTCCGGGTTGCGCCAGACGTTGATGCTCAGCGTGTCGCCCGGGCCAACGATGTAGTTGTAATCGGGCGAGGCCGCACCAACCGGTGCTGCGGGATACCCGCCAGTATTGGCACAACCGGCCACCAAGGCCGAGCCCAGGACCAGGGACACTGTACCCAACAAGGTCCGACTTCTGGATGTCAACAGCTTCAAGGTGAGCTCCTGCGATTTGTAAAAAATGTCCATGACAGAATATTTGGAATGTAGCGCAGACATGTGTCAACTGAAAGCATCTTCATTACCCACCCCGGTATTCAGCCTGGGAGTTCCCTCATCATAGGGGGGACGTCGGCGGGTCTGAATGTCCGAAATATGAAGCCAACATTGCGCTTGGTGTTGGGGCGCCAAATTAAGGATATTGGCGATCCAATGAAATCAATCCCTCAAATTGGGGGTGCAGACCGCAGCACGCCACGCTTAACTCCGGCGATTCCGATCGATGCAACCTCAATATCGATAGAATTGGGGACATATGTACCGCATCCTTCTGGTCTGTTTGGGCAATATCTGTCGCTCCCCTCTGGCCGAGGCCGTGTTTCACGATGCCGTGACGCGCCAGGGCTTGGGCTCGGTGCTGCAGGTGGATTCGGCGGCGATTGGCAGCAGTCATCTGAAGGAGAAGCCGGATCGACGCGCCATCGCGTGCGCCTTGGTCAGCGGCTACCGACACATCGAACGCATTCGTGCGCGCCAAGTCAGCGCGCGCGACTTCGGGACGCATGACCTGATTCTGGCCATGGACCACAGTGTGCTGCAGGTCTTGCAGCGACAGTGTCCGCCCGAGGCACAGCACAAGCTGGACCTGTTCTTGCGGTTCGCTGAACATGAAGGCGAGCTCGACGTACCCGACCCCTATTACGGTAACGCCGAAGGGTTTGCAAAGGTGCTGAGCCTGTGCGAGAGCGGCGTGGCAGCGATCATGGCGAAGGTGGTGAAGCATCTTGATTCCGTTCGACCATGACTTCCTGGGTGGACTGCACGTTTGAAGTACATGCCGAGCCGATTCTGGCGATCTTCAACGAGGCCATCCTGACCTCGACCTCGCTGTATGACCATGAGCCTCGTTCACTGAGCAACATGCGAAGCTGGTTCGACGCCAAGGTGGCTGGCAACTTCCCTGTCATCGGCGCGATATCGGCATCAGGTGAGCTGATGGGTTTTGCTTCCTACGGCACGTTCCGGCCCTGGGCAGGTTATCGGCACACCGTGGAGCACTCGGTGTACGTGCATCCAGAACATCGCCGCAAAGGCCTGGCTCGACAGTTGATGCAACGCCTGCTGTCACGCGCAAGGACTCAGCGACACCACGTGATGATCGGCGTGATTGACGCCAGCAATCAACCAAGCATTGATCTGCACACGCAGCTGGGTTTTGCACACGCCGGAACCCTGCGACAGGCAGGCTTCAAGTTTGGCCGATGGCTGGATGTGGATTTTTATCAGTTGATCCTGTCAGAAGAGGCCCCGCCTCACCCATGAAGGCTCCCGCCACGGGGACCGTTCGGAAGCTCATGTGAGTGCCACCCTCACGGTGCCGTCCAGCACACTGACACGGTGTGCTCGCACTGCGTGGTCCGCAGATTCCAGGCATTCACCGCTGCTCAGATCGTAATGCTGCTTGTACAGCGGTGATGCCACCACGATGCGCTCACCCAGGCTCCCAATCAATCCACGCGACAAGACACTCGCCCCGGTCTTCGGATCAACGTTGTCAATGGCAAAGAAGCGGTCCTGCCCCACACGGAACACGGCAACATGCCGCCCCTCCACCAGCGCGCAGACCCCCGTGTTGGGCACGATGTCATCCACCTCGCACACGTCGGTCCAGGTCATCGCTGCGCCTGGCGTTTGCTGAGCAATCGGAAAATCCAGAATGGCTGCGTTCATGATCTATTCCTCTGTTGAAAACTTCAGGCCGTGAGTTCAACGGTCTGATCCATCGCGTCGTCCACGCGTGCGGGACGGATCTGACCTCGCTCTTTGACGAAGACGATGCGCTCATCCTTCGCGTCGCTGTTGACGAAGGAGCGGAAGCGTTTGCGCACCTCGGGGTTGGTGACGGCGGTCTTCCATTCGCACTGATAGGTGGCGACCACGTGCTGCATCTGGGCCTCCAATTCGGCGGCCAGGCCCAGGCTGTCGTTCAGGATCACGTCCTTGAGATAGTCCAGCCCGCCTTCGAGGTTGTCACGCCAGGTGCTGGTGCGTTGCAGGCGGTCGGCGGTGCGCACATAGAACATCAACACGCGGTCGATCATGCGAACCAGCTCGTCCTTGCTCAAGTCGGAGGCCAGCAGCTCGGCGTGGCGTGGCTTCATGCCACCGTTGCCGCACACGTAGAGGTTCCAGCCCTTCTCGGTGGCGATGACACCGATGTCCTTACCCTGGGCTTCAGCGCATTCGCGGGTGCAGCCCGAGACGCCAAACTTGATCTTGTGCGGGGCGCGCAAGCCCTTGTACCGGTTCTCCAGCTCCACGGCCAAGCCCACGCTGTCGCCCACACCGTAGCGGCACCAGGTCGAACCCACGCAGCTCTTGACCGTGCGCAAAGACTTGCCATAGGCGTGACCGGACTCGAAGCCGGCAGCGATCAGCTCTTCCCAGATCAGCGGCAGTTGCTCGACGCGCGCACCAAACAGGTCCACGCGCTGACCGCCGGTGATCTTGGTGTACAGGCCGTACTTCTTGGCAACCTGCCCCACCGCAATCAGGCCTTCGGGCGTAACCTCTCCACCCGCCATGCGTGGCACGACCGAGTAGGTGCCATCCTTCTGGATGTTGCCCAGAAAGTAGTCGTTGCTGTCTTGCAAGCTGGCCAGGTCCTTCTTCAGGACGAAATCGTTCCACACCGAAGCGAGGATATTGGCCGCAGTGGGTTTGCAGATGTCACAACCCAGACCTTGACCATGCTTGGCCAGCAGTTCATCGAAAGTGCGGATGCTGCCCACGCGGATCAGGTGGTAGAGCTCCTGGCGCGAGTAGGCAAAGTGCTCGCAGACGTGGTTGTTGACCACCATGCCGCGCTTGCTCATCTCGGCCTTCATCACCTGGGTGACGAGGGGCACACAACCACCGCAGGTTGCACCCGCTTTGGTACAGGCTTTCAGCTCGGCGATGGTGGTCACGCCCTCCCCCACCGCCGCACAAATCTGCCCCTTGCTGACACTGTTGCACGAACAAATCTGAGCCGACTCGGGCAAGGCCTCCACGCCGAGACCCGGTTTGGCCTGCCCATCGCTGGACGGCAAAATCAGAAACTCGGGCTTGTCGGGCAAGGCGATGCCGTTGAGTGCCATCTGCAGCAAGGTGCCGTATTCATCGGCGTTGCCGACCAGCACAGCGCCCAGCAGTCTCTTACCGTCCTCGCTGATCACGATCTTCTTGTAAACCTGATGGATGTCGTCGTTGTAGTGGAAGCTGCGGCAGTGAGGCGTCTTGCCGTGGGCATCGCCAATGCTCGCCACATCCACGCCCATCAGCTTGAGCTTGGTGCTCATATCGGCGCCAGTGAAGGCCGCCTGCGCGTTGCCGGCGATGTGGCGCGCGACCACTCGGGCCATGTCGTAGCCAGGCGCCACCAGGCCGAAGGTTTGTTCGTTCCACGACGCACACTCGCCAATGGCATAGATATGGTGATCGCTGGTGCGGCAATGGTCGTCAATGACCACGCCCCCACGCGGGCCGATGGCGAGCACGCACTGGCGGGCCAGTTCGTCGCGCGGCCGGATGCCAGCGGAGAACACGATCATGTCGGTCTCGTGGTAACTGCCATCGTCAAAAACCATGCGGTGGCGGTACTCGGCCCCATCCACGATTTTGACGGTGCTGCGACTGGTGAGCACGCTCACCCCGAGAGCCTCGATCTTGTGACGCAGGATGCGACCGCCGCCCTCGTCCACCTGCACAGCCATCAGGCGAGGTGCGAACTCGACCACATGGGTTTGCAGGCCCATGTCGCGCAGGGCCTTGGCACATTCGAGGCCCAACAGTCCACCGCCGACCACCACGCCGGTACGCGATTTGGCGCCGGCCACCTGCATGGCTTTCAGGTCTTCGATGGTGCGGTAAACAAAGCACTTCTCACGATCGCGCCCCGGAATAGGCGGGACAAAGGGCGTGGAGCCAGTGGCCAGCACCAGCTTGTCATAGGACAACACCTCGCCATCAGCAGTGGTGACGGTGCGGTCGCGACGCTCAATGGCGGCCGCACGGGCGGCCAATCGCAGCTTGAAGCCGGTGCGCTCGAAGAAGCCGGACTCAACCACGGAGAGGTCTTCGGCCGACTTGCCGGCGAAGTATTCAGAGAGATGCACCCGGTCGTAGGCAGGACGCGGCTCTTCGCACAACACCGTGACTTCGGCGTCCTTCAGGCCAGCTTCGGCCAGGCACTCCAGAAACTTGTGTCCCACCATGCCGTGGCCGACGACGACGATCTTCATATGCACTCCTGCGACTCGTTGGAAAGCGGCAGCGCCAGACAACGCCACTCACACACTCACGGCCTAGGTCAGCAATATGTGTGCCACCGGCATTCATGAGGCAGCCAGCCCG
>CAYOJR010000038.1:5565-16817 GCA_964404335.1 uncultured Aquabacterium sp. | reverse complement strand
CCAGTTGCTCGGCCACGTCCACATGCTCGCAGCCACCGTAGTAGCGCTTGCCGGGATAGCCTTCCGCATATTTGTTGGTCAGTTGGGAGCCCTGGGCTTCCATGACCGCTGGAGAGGTGTAGTTCTCGGAGGCGATCAGCTCGATGTGATCCTCCTGACGCTGGTTCTCGGCCTGGATGGCCGCCCACAGTTCAGGATCAACGTTGGCAATGGTGTGTTGGGCACGGTCAAACATGACTTGGCAGTCCTCTTCAAGGTTGAAGTCCCGCAGCACTGACCCCGGCGGATCAGGTGTGAGGGCTGCCCAGGCGAACGGCTGACTCAGCCCAGGCATTGGAAGCCCCTAGGGCTGACTGCGCTTCCCGGTGGTTCACCACCTCAGATGGGCCCCGTCAATGTGTGACGGCAGCTCACCATGTATCGCCAGTTGCGCAGCTTTTCCATTGTAGCGGCATGGGAACAGCCCACGCCAGCGCGGGGGCTTGTGGCGCCCCCGGTTCGCAGGTTCACAGCGTCAACGCCGCCACCTGCTCCACCGCCGGACTGACCACCGGCGGCTTGGCGCTGCTGGCCGCCGGCGTGGCCGACACCGGCACGATCTCGGCAGGGGTCGCCGACGAGTGGACAGCCGATGCCGCCGCCGGCACCACCGGGACAGGCGCCTGCGCCACCACGCGTGGCGCGTTCGAGACATTCACCGGCACCTGCTTGCCCATGGCCACCTGACGCAAAAAGCCTTGCTCCGTGAGCACCTTGGCACCGTAGCCACCATCGTGGGTCATGTTGGCAGCACCCACGTAATGCTTCAAGCCCCCGGCCACACTGCCCGCACGGCGGATGCAGTCTTTCAGCACCTGCACCCCCACGCGCAGGTTCGTCACGGGGTCGAAGGCCGCATTACGCCCGCCGAACACCTCGTACTTGTCACGGTGGATGCCGGTCATCACCTGCATCAGGCCCTGCGCACCCACATGGCTCTGCGCAAACGGGTTGAAACCGGACTCGATGGCCATGATGGCCAGCACCAGGGTCGGCTCCACCCCGGCACGCTGTCCCACGTCCCACGCCTCCTGCACCAGGCGGCTGATGGGCTCGGGGGCCACACTGTAGCGGCGTGCAATCCAGTAGGCCACTGCTGCCTGCTGACGGCTCAACTCCGACGGATCGGTCGCCGTGGCACGCTGGATGGCCTCGGGCTCGGCCATCGCCAGCAAGACGTCTTGACTGGAAGCCTCGGCATCGTCACTCGCCATGGCGCGCGACGTGGCACGATCGGTCAACCAACCCAGGGTCTGGTGTTCCAGGCGATAGCGCACATCCGGGCGACCGGCCAAAAAGACCACACCCACCACGGCCACCAGGCCCAGCATCGCGAGCGCGCTGTGGCTCACGCGACGCAAGCCCAGCAACACATCCTGCACAAACTGAGACATGGCCGCACGCCACGCCTGAGGGCGGAACGACGACGTCACCGCCGTCTGCGACACTTCCACTTCTTCAACCATCACGGCAGCTTCAGGGCCCGCCGTTGCACGTTCACACGCTGTCATGGTGCTCCTTTCTTCGCCGCCGCACTCATCATCAGCACGCCATCGCTCTCGATCGCGCGCCGCGCAAGTGCGGCATTGATAATCACCCTGGCAGGAAAGTGACGGGACCGTGCAAGTCACTCACCACCGCGAACGGTCTGTCGTGTACATCAACGAACAGACCCAAGAGAAACGCCAGGGCTGGCAGCGTTGCGCCACGGTGTGCGGCGCAAGGGGAAACCCGGTAAAAATCGTGACCGGATCCAACAGGGGCGGATTCTAGGCAAGCCTGTAATAACCAGTCAAGCATAAAGAAACCATTCTTTATTACCAAAATCATGAAATATCGCGACTTGCGAGAATTTGTATCCGGCCTGGAACGCCAGGGAGAGCTCACCCGCATCAGTGAGCCCGTGTCCACCTACCTGGACATGACGGCCGTGAGCGACCGCGTGCTCCGCGCTGGCGGCCCCGCCCTGTGGTTTGACCACCCGATTGGGCGGGTGGAGGGGGCGACAAGCGCGCCGCGCACCTATGCCACCCCGGTTCTCGCCAACCTGTTCGGCACCCCCAAACGCGTGGCCCTCGGAATGGGTGCCGACGACGTCAGCGAACTGCGCGACATCGGCCGCGTGCTCGCCAGCCTCAAGGAACCTGAACCCCCTCGTGGCCTGAAAGACGCCGGCAAGCTCCTCCAGATGGCCAAGGCGCTGTGGGACATGAAGCCCAGCAGCGTGCGCAGCGCACCCTGTCAGGCCGAAAAGCGCGAAGGCAGCGAGGTGGACCTGACCGACTTGCCCATCCAGCACTGCTGGCCCGATGACGCGGCCCCCCTGCTCACCTGGGGCCTCGTCGTCACCCGTGGACCGCAGAACGTGCCGAACCCGCGTCGGCGACAAAACCTGGGCATCTACCGCCAACAGCTGATCGGCAAGCAGCAATTGATCATGCGCTGGCTGGCCCACCGGGGTGGCGCGCTCGATTTCCGCGAATTCGCCCTGGCCAACCCCGGCCAGCCCTTCCCGATTGCCGTCGCGCTGGGTGCCGACCCCGCCACCATCCTGGGCGCGGTCACGCCGGTACCCGACTCACTGAGCGAATACCAGTTCGCGGGTCTGCTGCGCGGCAGCCGCACCGAAGTGGTCAACACCCAGGTTGGCGAAGGTGACCAGTACCTGCAGGTGCCCGCCAGTGCCGAGTTCGTGCTCGAAGGCAACATCCCCGTTGCCCCTGCGGGCTACAAAGGCGTGAGCGAACATGGCGTGCCCCTGATGGAGCGCGGCGGCTACCTGCACGCGCTCGAAGGCCCGTTCGGCGACCACACCGGCTACTACAACGAACAAGACTGGTTCCCCGTGTTCGAGGTCACGCGCCTGACGAACCGCCAAGATCCGGTCTACCACTCCACCTACACCGGCAAACCGCCCGACGAGCCAGCCGTGCTGGGCGTCGCGCTCAACGAAGTCTTCGTGCCCATCCTGCAAAAGCAGTTTCCGGAAATCGTGGACTTCTACCTGCCACCCGAAGGCTGCAGCTACCGCATGGCCATCATCAGCATGAAAAAGGCCTATCCCGGCCACAGCAAGCGCCTGATGTTCGGCCTGTGGAGCTTCCTGCGCCAATTCATGTACACCAAGTTCATCGTCATCGTCGACGACGACGTCAACATCCGCGACTGGCAGGAAGTGATTTGGGCCATCACCACCCGCATGGACCCGGTGCGCGACACGACCCTGGTCGACAACACCCCAATCGACTACCTGGACTTTGCCTCGCCCATCAGCGGGCTGGGCGGCAAGATGGGGCTGGACGCCACCAACAAATGGCCCGGTGAAACCAGCCGCGAATGGGGCCGCACCATCACCATGCCCGACACGGTAAGCCGGCGCACCGAGGACCTGGTCGCACGCATTTTGAAAGATGCATGAACCTTGGCCAAGGCATAGACAAAACATATTTGCCTCGCCCACACCCTTGTCCTAATCTGCAGATGTCTGCGAAGCAGACGACCATCAAGGCGCAGTCACTGCGTCTGGGGAAGTGGCAAACCATCTCTTTGCCCTTTCCGCGGACGGCCCTCGTGCCGCCCACACCCCCGGCTTTGTCCGGGGGTTTCTGTTTGTGGGTCACCATCCCGTCTGGCATCAAAGCACCGCAGGCAACAAGGGCTTGCACACAGGTCGTGCAGCCAGGACTTCCACCGCATAGGCTCCCCCGTAGCTTGTCATCCTCCCGCCGCCCGATCACCACATGGCCGACACCCCTGTCACCACCGATTTCACCGCCGCCACCCACGCCACCGAAGAAGCCACCTTGGCCGGGGGCTGCTTCTGGTGCCTCGACGCCATCTTCAACATGCTGCAAGGTGTCATCGAGGTGGAGTCCGGTTACAGCAACGGTCACCACCCCTGCCCCACCTATGAGGCCGTCTGTGCGGGCGACACGGGCCACGCCGAGGTGGTGCGCATCCGATTCGACCCAGGCGTCATCGGTTTTCGGGATGTGCTGCAGGTGTTTTTCGCGAGCCACGACCCCACCACCTTGAACCGACAGGGCAACGACATTGGCACGCAATACCGCTCAGGCATTTACACGCACGATGCACGGCAAGCGGAGATCGCGCATGAAGTCATGGCCACCCTGACGCGTAACCAGGTGTTTGACGCTCCCATCGTCACCGAGATCGCTGCCGTGAACAACTACCACGCAGCCGAGGCCTACCACCAACGCTACGCCGAGCACCACCCTCACCAGGGCTACTGTGTGTGGGTGATCGCCCCCAAGCTGGCCCACGTCCGGCAACAATTTCAGGACCGGCTCAAGCACCCCTGAGCTGAACGCCCTGCCACGCCGCGCAGATCAGGGTGCCAGACGCTGGATTTGCCACGTATCGTCTGCTTGCTTCACATACACGATGCGATCATGCAAGCGGGAGGGACGCCCCTGCCAGAACTCCCAGTAAACGGGCACCAGCCGATAGCCGCCCCAGTGCGCCGGACGCGCCGGATCTTGCCCCTGCCGGGCCTGGACGGCCGACCAAGTCGCCTCCAGATGCTCGCGCGAAGGAATCACCTGACTCTGAGGCGAGGCCCACGCGCCAATGCGCGACCCCAATGGGCGTGACTGGTAGTAAGCATCAGACTCAGCCTCGTCCACCTTTTCGACCCGGCCCTCGATGCGGATCACGCGCTCCAACTCAGGCCAGAAAAACTGCAAAGCAGCCTGCGGATGCGCAACCAGATCCTGCCCCTTGCGGCTTTGGTAGTTGGTGTACCAGACCAGGCCACCGTGATCGAGCCCTTTCAACAACACCACCCGTGTGGAAGGACGTCCATCTGCCCCAACTGTGGCCAGGGTCATGGCGTTCGGCTCCAGCGCCTTCGCGTGCACGGCCGCATCAAACCAGTGCTGAAACTGCACCACCGGATCGGGACGGACATGGGTCTCATCCAGTTCCGCACGCTCGTAACTCTTGCGCATTTGCGCCAAATCGTGAGATGTCTTGTTCATGATTTGAAGTATCCGTCAAACCTCGCGGCGCCAAACATGACCCGTGTCAATGCGTCGCGGGGGTATGCACCTAAGTAGAGGCTCTGTGGTGCATCGCAACAAAAAAGATCACAGTGAGTGGCCGACTCTGCGATCTGCACCATGCCTGAACTGCCCACGCTCATCATTCTGGCTGAATCAGAAAGCCGCCCCACGACGGCCGCTCGTCAGCGCAGCGGTGGCAACACGGCGACGGCCTCCGACTCCACCCTCGAGACGGTTCAGCACACCCTCCAAAAAGGGCTCGCCAGCGGCCTGCAAGTGATCCTGGTTGCACCTCCGATGGTGGCCGCACAGTGTCACCACATCCTGCCTGCCGGTCACGTCATTTTGCTCCCCGACCATCCAGCCGGGGCGACCGGAGGGAGCAACGATCAGATGGCGCTCGGCGTCGCTGTGGCGGTCATTGCCAGCGCCCAATCGCCCGGCTGGCTCCTGCTCCCCGCTGACATGCCTTTGCTGCAAACCAGCACCCTGAAGCTCATGGGGCAGGCCGTGCTGCAAGACCCGCTGGTGTTTCCCGAATACCGGCATCTCCGTGGGCACCCCATCGGTTTTTCCGCAGAGTTTTACTCTGAACTGATCCGCCTGCAGCGTGAGCGCGATCTGCAACGGCTGCTGGCCCAGTACCCTGCCCGAGGCGTGGACGTCGATGACCCCGGCATCCTCATGGCCGAAGACAACCACCACGACCTCGCATTGCTGCGCACGGTTCTGCAAGGCCACACCAGCCTGAGCGTTCACCCCTGACGCCTTCTCGCCCCGGGTTGGTTAACCCTGAGCACCGCCCTCCCCTTTACCCCAAGGCTTACCCTTAACTTGGGCCCTCAAAGTGCCTCCCCCCCCTCACTCACGGGGACCCGCGACGACGGCGCTTCAAGAACAATTTGACTCATGGACACAGCGTCAAACGCGGTCCGTAACCCTCAACATCCACAGGAGTTTTACATGACCTTCGCAACCGTCCGCTCCGTCTCCATCGCCGCCGCTGTCGCTCTGAGCGCCTTCTCTGCTCAAGCTCTGACCATCCCGACCAATGCCCTGCAGGCTGATTCGTTCCAGGTTTTCTCTGAGTCTGCACTGCAGTCTTACGCTCTGTTCAACGTGGGCATCTCCGCCCTGGGCAATGCATCTCCTGTGGCAGGCACCACGAACACTTTCAGCCTGCCCGTCACCAACATCGTCATCGGCTTGACCGGCGGCATCAAGATCGAAAGCGGCTCTGCTGTGGGTTCTGCCCTGGAGATCTCGCGCGTTGACCCGGCCACCGGCAAAAAGCGTGGCCTGACCATCGCCAACTTCTACATCGACTTCAAGAACAACAAAGTGCTGGCCGACACCACCGTGATCGGCAGCGGCGTCACCCAAGCGAAGGCCCCGGTCTACACCTTCGTCAAGACTCAGGAACTGGCCCTGAAGTACAAGTTCCCCCTGAGCATCACCGCTAAAGAACAACTGGGTGATCTGCGCCTGGTCGACGTGAATGGCACCGCCGATGCCCTGGGCATCGACCGCTTCCTGGCCAACGCCGTGATCCCTCAGATTGACTTCGGCGTGATCAACATCGACATCGGCGTGGCTTTCCGCTCCAAGCCTGTGTCGACCAAGCCTTACGTTCCCGCACAATAAGTTGGAATAGCTGCCCGCGGTTGGTCTGAAACACAGACCACCGCAGCAGATAGATCAATTAAAAACGCCCGATTTTCATCGGGCGTTTTTAATTGATCTCACTCAATGAGGCCACTCAATCGCAGTGCCCTTGGATTTGTTTTTGATTGGATCGGGCGGCCCCAGCAAATCCAGGCTGTCGCAATCGATCACCTGGCGCAGCTAGGGTTGACTGTCCGTTTTGTATGGGCCCATTGCTGCACACCAAAAGGGTTGAGGGCCCGGGGGCGAACGAGCTCTATACACAGTCTCGACTTACCTTGAAACCAGGGGGCCTTACACCGCTGCCGTGGAGCGCTTGAGACCGCCATCTTCCATGAACGTGCTCATCGTCTCCTTCGTTAGTGTTCACAGCTGCGCAGAAATTTGCTGTTGCAGTCCACGCACTGGCTTCAATGTTAACAATTGGATCGGGAACTCATTTGTGACGCTTGCCCGATCCAAGCATAACTGGCGCAAAAAAAGGGCACCTGACGGCGCCCTTTTTATGGTGATGAATGAGAGATTCAGATCAGAATGACCGGCCCACGTTCAACATGAAAATGGTGTTCGACAACTCTGTCTTTTGCTTGCGCACGAAAGAACCCAAAGACCCATCACCGTTTTCATACTTTTCCTTGTAATCAGCCAGATCCTGCATCATTTGGGTGGTCAACTGATATTTGGCAGGAGAATTGGGAGCTGGGTAGGGCTGGAAAATTTGATTACCACCAGACAAATTCTCTTGAACAAACTTGCCCAACAAATCATCCCCGCGGTCAATTGCGATCGATGTCAGCTCTTTGTAATCATCCAACACGCGACTCAGGGATGTGATCATCGTGTTCCGAGTCACCAGTGTTGCCTCGGTCTTCAACTTAATTTTACCGACCGACAACCCGACTCGCCACCCCGATTCACCAACCGTTGACTCCAAACCAAGGAACGGACCGATGCCAACCGCGTTTTTGATCGAAACCGAGGTCTTGCCACCTTGGAAGTTATCAAAGTAACTCGTTGATTTGGTGTCAAAGAAAATTGCGTACATTGCTGCAGCACCCAGATACGGACGCACCGGCCAACTCTTGTTGCCGAAGTAGTACCCAAACTTGACAACTGGCGGCAGCATCTTGGTATTGATCAGCTTTTGCTCAGACAAGCCATTCGTCAAACCCTGCTCATTGGTACCCTTCGCCCCGTACACGGTGGCACGCAACGGTGCACCAAGCACAAGAGCTTCAACCGCCCAGTGCTGACCATCATCGAGAAAGTATCCAACGCTCAGTGCAACTGTTTCAGAAGGATCTCCAGCCTTCGCCTTGTAGCCTGCCGGGGTGCCCAAATAGCCATTGCCAGGCGTTTGCCCCACTCCGGGAGTAAAGCCATAATCGCTAACCAAAGACGTTTCCAGCAAGGTCAGCGCAGAAATCGCATTGATCGGCGACCCGTTGGGTTGATAGCCATACGCATAAACCGTATTGAGCTTGGTTTGATTGATTTGATATTGCGTGGGATTGTAGAGAGGTGAACTCGGATCATTCAAAGATGGCAAATCTTCTTCCATCTTGTTGCGCATGTTCACCAAATCTTGGATCGAGACCACACCGCCTTCGAACATATCCCTCGGCTCTTCGGACTTGGTTTTGGTTTTGGTACTCACCACACTCAAGTTCCAGAACATCCGATCCCGAATGCCTTTGCTCATGCTGAGAGCCAAACTGTCTTCAACTGATGGCCCAGCTGCAGCGGGCATCGCTGTCATGGCAAACAGTACGCCCACGGCCAGGGCAAAGCGATTACGCACGGGATTGAACATGAAAACTCCGGAAGATGTGCCGACAGGGAACCATTCAAGGAAAAAGCCGCTCAGCGAATGCACTGAGCGGCTTCAAGCAACACCTCTGCGATGCAGAGGTGTTTAGATCGCACAGCGATTACTTGGCAGCGCGGCGGCGAGCAGCGAAACCGATGCCAACCAGACCCAGGCCCATCAGAGCGTAGGTGGAGGGCTCAGGCACGGCGGTCACAGTCAGAGCAGACTGGATGTTGCCGAAGTCGCTCGAAGCGGCTTGCAGGGACACGTCGCCCAGGAATTGCAGGTCCAGAGCCTTCTTGATTTCAGCGAAACCAGCGGAGGTCAGAGCCAGCTTGGTGATGGTGGTGTTGGCGGTGCCGACAGCGAAGCTGGTGTCACCGGTAACCGAAGCGAAGTCGAACAGCTTGCCGGACCAGTTGACGGCCACGCCAGCCAGGCTTTGGCCCACGACGGTGCCGAAGATTTCCTTGGTTGTCAGGTTCACGTCCAGGTTACCCACTTCAACCCAGCCACCGTTCGACACGCCAGCCACAACCTTGGCGTCTTGACGTGCGCCGCCAGCGGTCTTCACCGAGATGACCTGGTTGGTCACGTTGTCGTAGGTGATCGAGGTGATGGGAGCCGACACCGTGATGTCGGTGTAGGAACCAGCGGCACCGACGATTTGCGAATCAGCGCCGCCGAAAGCCGAAGCGGCCACCGAACCGCCGTTCAGGGCGTTGCGCAGGTTGGCGCTGAAGGTCAGGGCGCCGGCGCCGCCGACGGTGTAAGCGTCACCAGCAGAAGCCACGTTGTCGATGGTCACGGTGGCAGCGTTAGCTGCACCAGCAGCGACGAAAGCAGCAGCAACAACGATGCTCTTGAATGCAAATTTCATGTCTATCTCCACTTGAAACGAAGCGGCCCTTTGAAACTTCTCTGCTTCTGTCAGAAGGCATCCGCGTATTCCTTCGACCGGCCCAGACTTGTGTGTGTCTGTTGGTTCTTAGATTAGCGACGTGCCACAACTCCGACAACGGCCCACTCCCCCTGAACAGGTGCTTCTCGCATCAGGAAACCCCCATTCGGACCTGAAATCCCCCGCATTCAGGTGTCGGGGCAACCCCCTACTGGCGTGAAATCACCCTTTTATGACCGTTTTTGCGAACTTGCGTTTGCCAACCTGCACCACATAGGTCCCGGCAGGCAGCTTCAAGGCCTTGTCGTGCACCGCGCTGCCATCGACTTTCACGCCGCCCTGCTCAATCATGCGCAGGGCCTCGCTGGTGGAGGGTACCAGGCCAGCCTGCTTGAGCAGCGCGCCGATGCCGATGCTGGCCCCATCAGCGGGGAGGTTGAGCGTCACTTCAGGAATGTCGTCGGGCACACCACCCCTGGCGCGGTTGACAAAGTCCGTCAGCGCGTCTTCGGCCGCCTGGGCGCCGTGGAAGCGGTTGACGATCTCCTGACCCAGCAGCACCTTCGCATCGCGCGGATTGCGCCCGGCGGCACATTCGGCTCTCAGGCGCTCGATCTCGGCCATCGGGCGGAAACTGAGCAAGGTGAAGTACTTCCACATCAGCTCGTCGCTGATGCTCATCAGCTTGGCGAACATGGTGTTGGGCGCTTCGCTGATGCCGATGTAGTTGTTCTTGGACTTGGACATCTTCTCGACGCCGTCCAGGCCCTCCAGCAAGGGCATGGTGAGGATGCACTGCGCCTCTTGTCCGTACTCGGCCTGCAGGTGGCGCCCCATCAACAGGTTGAACTTCTGGTCGGTGCCACCGATCTCGAGGTCAGACTTCAGGGCCACCGAGTCGTAGCCCTGCATCAGCGGATACAGGAACTCGTGCACGCTGATCGAGGTGCCCGCGTGGAAGCGGTCGTGGAAGTCGTTGCGCTCCATCATGCGGGCCACGGTGTAGCGGCTGGCCAGCTGGATCATGCCGCGCGCACCCAGCGCGTCACACCACTCACTGTTGTACCGAACCTCGGTCTTGCTGTCGTCCAGCACCAGGCTGGCCTGCCGGTAGTAGGTTTCCGCGTTGACCTTGATCTGCTCGGCCGTCAAGGGCGGGCGGGTGGTGTTGCGGCCCGACGGGTCACCGATCAGGGAGGTGAAGTCCCCGATCAGGAAGATCACCGAGTGCCCCAGGTCTTGCAACTGGCGCAGTTTGTTCAGCACCACGGTGTGCCCCAGGTGGATGTCGGGGGCCGTGGGGTCCAGACCGAGCTTGATGCGCAGCGGCACGCCGGTGGCTTCGGATCGTGCCAGTTTGCGCACCCATTCGGCCTCGGGCAAGAGTTCGTCCACGCCGCGCTGCGTGACCGCCAAGGCCTCCCGCACACGTTCAGTTACAGGAAAGTCAGGCTGATTGGCGGGAGTTTTTTCGAGTTGCGACATGATGGACCGATCAGTGGAAATCAGCAGTGCTGACCCCCTCTTTGGAGGGCTATACTTGGAAAATTGTGGTGCCCAAGGCATGCCAGTGGCATGCGGCGTGGGGCTGATTTTAGAGGACGGCGTCCTCACCACCCGGTTCGAGGAGACTTCGAGTTTGAAAACTTCCAAGCTGTACCAGGCCTTTGGGCCTTCGCGCCTTGACTCGATCATCTCCGCCGCCACTGCCCTGCAAGGCATGGTTCACCGTCACCCCCGCCGCGTCAGCGCGGCGGTTTTGACGGTGTTGGCCGGATCGGCCATGACGGCATTTGGTGTGGCCCCTCTGGCC
>CAYOJR010000038.1:0-5465 GCA_964404335.1 uncultured Aquabacterium sp. | reverse complement strand
CGCACCGGCAAGTCGGTGAAGGCCCTGGTGGAAGACGGCCAACTCCAGCAATTGGTGGTGCGCGGGCCGGCTCCCAGCAGTGGCGACTTCGACACCCATTTCACGCGCTTGACCATTGAGCGCGATGCCGCCACGCAGGCCTTCCGCGTCAAGCAGGAAACTGTGCCCCTGGAAGCCAGTACGCAACTGGGCTCGGGCATGATCCGCTCGTCGCTGTTTGCAGCCGCCGATGACGCCCGCATCCCCGACGGCGTGACCAACCAGATTGCCGAGATCTTTGGCAACGAGATCGACTTCCGCCGTGAACTGCGCAAAGGCGACACCTTCAGTGTGCTGTATGAGGCCCACTTGGCCGACGGCGAACCCATCACCTGGGGCAGCAGCCACGGCCGTGTGCTGGCGGCGCGCTTCATCAACAAGGGCGAAACCCATGATGCCGTGTGGTTTCAGGAAGCCGGCCGCAAGGGCGCGTACTTTGACCTGAACGGTCGCTCCACCACACGCGCCTTTCTGGCTTCGCCGCTGGCGTTCTCGCGTGTGACTTCGGGCTTTGCCATGCGCCTCCACCCGGTGCACAAGACCATGCGGGCCCACAAGGGCGTGGACTTCGGCGCCCCGACGGGCACCCCGGTTCGCAGCGTGGGCGATGGCGTGGTGACTTTCTCGGGTTGGCAGACCGGATTCGGCAATGTCGTGCACATTGAGCACAGCGGCGGCCGCAGCACCGTGTACGCCCACCTCAGCCGCATTGATGCCCGACGCGGACAACGCATCGAGCAAGGTCAACGGGTGGGCGCAGTTGGCGCCACGGGTTGGGCAACCGGGCCTCACCTGCACTTCGAGTTCAAGCTCAACGGCAAGCAAGTGGACCCGATGCAGGTGGCGCGTGCCTCGGAGAGCCTGCAGTTGGCACCCCAATCACTGGCGAAGTTCCGCAGCATGGCGGTTTCGGTGGCGCAGCGCCTGGATCGCGCAGACGCCTTGCAGACAGCCGGATTGCAGCCCGGCTCCCGATTTGAATGACGCACTCCCTCTGCCCCTCAGCCCGCGTCAGCGGGCTTTTTTCTGATCTCTACATCGGACTGATGTCGGGCACCTCGCTGGATGGCGTGGATGGCGTGCTGATGCGCCACGATGCCGATCAATGGCACACGCTGGCCCACGCGCATCGCCCCTTTCCACCCGCGCTGCGCCAGGCCCTGCTGGACTTGAATACGCCGGGCGACGACGAATTGCACCGCAGCGCGTTGGCAGCCCAGGACCTGGTGACGGTGTTCGCTGAAGTGGTGGCAGCGGTGTGCGAACAGGCCGGCGTGAAACCCTCTGAAGTGCAGGCCATTGGTGCGCATGGTCAAACCGTCCGACACCGCCCGGACTTGGGCTATACCCTGCAACTCAATCATCCCGCCCTGTTGGCCGAACTCACCGGCATCGACGTGGTGGCCGATTTCCGCAATCGCGATGTGGCCGCTGGCGGCCAAGGCGCCCCCCTGGTTCCAGCCTTCCATCAAGCAATTTTCGGGCGCCCCGATGCGACCGTGGCGGTGCTCAACATTGGCGGCATGGCCAATGTGAGCATCTTGCGCCCAGGCCACACCCCACTGGGTTTTGACACAGGGCCGGGAAATGCCTTGCTGGACCTGTGGTGCGACCTGCAAACGGGTCACGCCTTTGATGCCAACGGCGAGTGGGGGGCGGCAGGCGAGGTGCGAGAAGACTGGCTGGCCGATGCGCTGTCCGAGCCGTTTTTCCACCAGGCACCACCCAAAAGCACAGGCCGGGACCTGTTCAATCCCGACTGGCTCACCCGCTGGCTCGCCCCGCATGGCCTGACCGACGGGCCCATGGCCGATGGCGCCTTGGCCCGCGACGTGCAAGCCACCTTGTGTGAGTTGACCGCCCGCAGCGCAGCACTGGCCTTGCGTGAACATGCCGCCGATGCCAGCGATGTGGTGGTCTGTGGCGGAGGCGCCCTCAACGGCGACCTGATGCGTCGCCTGGGTGAGCAGTTGCCGGGTGTGCGCGTGGGGCGATCGGATGCCCACGGTTTGGATGTGATGCAGGTGGAGGCGGCGGCATTTGCCTGGCTGGCCTGGACCCACCTGCAGCGCCTGGCCGGGAATGTGCCGGCCGTGACCGGGGCACGAGGCCCCCGCGTGCTGGGGGCGCTGTACCCGGCGCGTTGATCAGACGGTGAAGCTGGAGCCGCAGCCGCAGGTGGTGGCGGCGTTCGGATTGCGGATCACGAACTGAGCACCTTCCAAGTCATCCTTGTAGTCGATTTCTGCGCCCAGCAGATACTGCAGGCTCATGGCGTCGATCAGCAGGGTCACGCCGTTCTTTTCCATCTTGGTGTCGTCTTCGTTGACGAGTTCGTCGAACGTGAAACCATACTGGAAGCCGGAGCAACCGCCGCCCTGCACGAAGACCCGAAGTTTCAGGTCAGGATTGCCCTCTTCGGCCACGAGTTCGGCCACCTTGCCTGCTGCCGCATCGGTGAAGATGATGGGCGCGGGCGGCACATCGGAAGAAGAGGTGTCGGCAAGGTTCTCGGCTACGGCGGTCATGGGGTTTCACTCCGAAATCAACAGTCAATGCTTGCGGGCCAGCGCTACAGGCCTGGGTGCGGCCCACATTGTGCCGCACACTCTCGCGCCGTGGTGGCCCGAACAGACCAGAGTGCGCACGTTTTCATGATCGCATGAGACCCGCAACCTTGCCATGAACGCGGATTTGACAACCGCGTCACACACCGCCGTCACACGATCAGGGCAGCACAGGCACCTGGGTCAGTCCGAGGTGCTCGTCGAGACCGCACATGAGATTCATGCACTGCACCGCCTGCCCCGAGGCGCCCTTCGTCAGGTTGTCTTCCACCACCAGCACCATCACCGTGTCCGGTTGAGGTTTGTGCACGGCAATGCGCACGGTGTTGCTGGCCCGCACGCTGCGGGTTTCGGGCGCACTGCCTGCCGGCAAGACGTCCACAAAACGCTCACCGGCGTAGAAGGACTCGAACAATGCTTGCAGGTCGGCAGCCTGGCCCTCGGCGGTCAGGCGACCATACAGGGTGGAGTGGATGCCTCGGATGATGGGCAGCAGATGCGGCACGAACAGGCAGTTGACGCTGTCGTCGCCCGCGATCGCGCGCAGTTGCTGATTGATCTCGGGGCCGTGGCGGTGGCCCTTGACGCCATAGGCCTTGAAATTGTCGGCGGCCTCTGGCAGCAAGGTATGCACCTCGGCCTTGCGACCCGCACCCGACACGCCCGACGCACAGTTGGCGATCAGGTGGGTGGGCTCCACCAACTTGTGCTTGAGCAGCGGCGCCCATCCCAATTGCACCGATGTCGGGTAGCAGCCAGGATTGCCGATGACACGCGCCTGCTTGATGGCCTCACGGTTCAACTCTGGCAAGCCGTAAACGGCCTCGGCGAGGATGTCGGGGCAGCCATGCGGCATGCCGTACCACTGCTCGAACACCGCCGTGTCTTTGAGGCGGAAATCTGCGGCCAGATCGATGACCTTGACACCGGCGGCCAGCAGTTCGCGCGCCTGAGCCATCGCCACACCATGCGGCGTGGCAAAGAAGACCACATCGCACTCGGTCAGCTTGGCGTCATCGGGCGTGACAAAAGCCAGATCGACATGACCGCGCAGGCTGGGGTACATGTCTGCCACCGGCAAGCCGGCCTCCTTACGCGAGGTGATGGCCTGCAGTTGCACCTGGGGGTGCTGGGACAGCAGACGCAGCAATTCGACCCCGGTGTAACCCGTGCCACCCACGATACCGACTTTGATCATCTCTCTACCTTTCAGCCCCAGCGGCCGTCACACCCCGAGCACGTTTGTCTGCAGGGAAACCATCATTCTAGAAAACAATCATGACAGACGGGGGATTGGACACGGTACGCACCGTACTTCACGCCCATCATGAAAAAACCCGCCGGAGGCACAGGCCCCGAGCGGGTTTTTGAGGGGGGTCCACCCGGCACATGGCCCAGTGGAGCACCCTGAAGGATCAGCGCTTGCTGAACTGCTTCCGACGACGAGCGCCGTGCAGACCGACCTTCTTACGTTCGACTTCACGAGCGTCGCGGGTGACAAAGCCAGCGCGGCTCAGTTCAGGCTTCAACGCAGCGTCGAAGTCGATCAGAGCGCGGGTCACGCCGTGGCGCACAGCGCCGGCTTGACCGGATTCGCCACCACCGTGCACGTTGACCTTGATGTCGAAGGCTTCGACATTGTTGGTCAGCACCAGAGGCTGCTTGACGACCATGATCGAGGTCTGACGACCGAAATACTGATCAACAGGCTTGCCGTTGACGATGATCTGGCCAGTGCCCTTCTTGATGAAGACGCGGGCGACGGACGACTTGCGACGGCCGGTGCCGTAGTTCCAGTTACCAATCATGTGACGGCTCCTTAGATTTCCAGGGCCTTGGGCTGCTGGGCGGCGTGCGGATGCTCGCTACCGGCGTAGACCTTCAGCTTCTTGATCATGGCGTAGCCCAGGGGACCCTTGGGCAGCATGCCCTTGACGGCCTTTTCGATGGCGCGGCCAGGGTGCTTGGCTTGCATGTCCTTGAACTTCGTGGCGTAGATGCCGCCGGGGAAGCCCGAGTGACGGTAGTAAACCTTGTCGTTGGCCTTGGTGCCAGTGACGCGGATCTTGTCGGCGTTGACGATGACGATGAAATCGCCGGTGTCCACGTGAGGCGTGTAAATGGCCTTGTGCTTGCCGCGCAGACGGAGAGCGACTTCGCTGGCCACTCGTCCGAGCACCTTGTCGGTGGCGTCGATCACAAACCACTCGTGCTTCACTTCGGCCGGCTTGGCGCTGAAGGTCTTCATGAGATTTCCTTGGTAAAAAACTGGTTGGCTGTCACCATTGGAACCACTTCTTAGGATGTGGTGGCCTCTCAGGCAACGGGCGGCGGGCCTGCGGCGCACTCAAGACGTGCTCCAGCGGATTGACCTGCGTCCCAGATTGCACACACAAATGTGCACGCAACCCTCCCGGCAACCATGTCGGGAATCGCGCAGTATAGCTCGCTTCCAGGTGCCACTGCAAACTTCTGAACCAATCTGGTGTACCTGAAGCACCCAAAGGTGAGTCAACCCCACTAGACTTGATCCAAGTTGTCACGCATCGCTTCCACTCACCCTTGGCATTGGTGTAAACCCTAGGCTATGATGCACTGCAACACGGCGGACAAAATCAGGCATCCCTGTTCGGAAAGGAGTTCGCGATGACTGTCATCAAGCCAAGCTCTGATCTGGATCGCTTTGGTCTGGGTCCAGACCTGGGCGCCCCCGGCCCCAAGTCCGACCTGCAGGGAGAGCACTGGATTCCGATTCGGGATCTGCACGCACGACATCGCCCCCGGATTCTCGACCACCTGCTGCATCTCGACGAGCGAGATCGTTACCTGCGCTTTGGTTTTCCGGCGACGCAGCAGCAG
>CAYOJR010000037.1:0-16962 GCA_964404335.1 uncultured Aquabacterium sp. | reverse complement strand
GTGTTTTGAACACGCTTTGCACGCGCTGGATGGCGCCGCCAATGGCCAGCTTGCCACCCACCTGGGCCTTGACGTAAGGCGCCGCCGATAGGTGGTCGGCGTGGGCATGGGTCTCCAGCACCCAGTCCACTGTCAGGTTTTGCGCACGCACGAAGGCGATGACCTCGTCGGCGCGGGTGTGCGACGTGCGACCGCTGCGGGCGTCGAAGTCCAGCACCGGATCCACGATGGCCGCGTGCCCGCCAGCGTGGTCGTACACCACATGGGTGTAGGTGCTGGTGGCCGGGTCCAGAAAGGATTGAACGTGAGGGAGCAGGGCGGTCATGGCACGAGGTTTTCGCAAAGCGGATGCATCACTTTATTGACAAACAATATATCTGTCAACATAATGAAGATCATGAAACTGTCCATGCCTGTCCCCTCGGTGGCCGAGGTCGTGAGCTTGCCGCCGCCCGATCTTGTCGCGCTGCAGGCGTCGGCCGAGAAAGCGTGCGCCTTGCTCAAGGTGATGGCGCACACCGATCGGTTGGTCCTGCTGTGCCGTCTGGCGCAGGGAGAATTTTGCGTGAGCGCCCTGGAGGCCGATCTGGGCATCCGCCAGCCAACGCTGTCACAGCAGCTGGGTGTGCTGCGCCAGGAGGGCCTGGTGGACACGCGCCGGGAAGGCAAGCACATTTACTACCGCCTGGTCAGCACCGATGCGGCCGCTGTCATGCAGGTCTTGCACAGTCGCGTGTGTGGTGCGGCCATGTCGGGCGGCACGTGCTGATCGCCATTTCTTTTTTCATCATCAACGAAACCGTCGGAGCAAGCCATGACCTTGAGTGTCCCAACCCAGCAACTGTGTCCTGAGTTCACGGTGTGTGGGCAGATCACGGTGGACGATGTGGCGGTGCTGGCCCGTCAGGGCTATCGCAGCATCATCAACAACCGCCCAGACGGTGAGGGTGGCCCGAGCCAGCCCACCAGCGCTCAGATTGAAGGCGCCGCGAAGGCGGCTGGCTTGGCCTACGTGTACTTCCCGGTGGCCACCATGATGGTCTCGCCGCAGCAGGTCATGCGCTACCAGGCACTGTGTGCCGATTTGCCGCATCCCATCGTGGCCTTCTGTGCCGCGGGTGGGCGTGCCAATGTGCTGTTCCAGGCCGTGGGCTGCCGCGTGGGGCGTCCGGCGTGAGCCTGTCCCAGCCCGGTGCCGAACCGCAAGGCGTGTCGCTGAACAGCGCCGTGCCTTGGTCCATGCCGCCCCCTTGGGTGCGCGCGTGGCGCCGTGCGTGGCTGGGCAGTGACCTGACGGCGGGCCTGGTGGTGGCCGTGATGCTGGTGCCACAAAGCCTGGCCTATGCCATGCTGGCCGGCTTGCCGCCGCATGTGGGCCTGATGGCCAGCCTCTTGCCCTTGCTGGGCTATGCGGTGTTTGGCAGCAGCACCAGCATGTCGGTGGGGCCTGCGGCCATCACGTCCTTGATGATGGTGCAGGCGCTCACGCCGCTGGCGGTGCAGGGCTCGGCGCCCTATGTGGCCCTTGCGGCCATGCTGGGTTTGGGCTCGGGCCTGTTGATGCTGCTGATGGGGCGTCTGCGCATGGGCTTTCTGTCGCAGTTGCTGGGTCGGCCGGTGGTGCAGGGCTTCACGGTCGCATCGGCCTTGCTGATCATGGCCGGGCAGGTGGCCCCGATCCTGGGCTGGCCGTCGCTGGGGCAGACGGTGCCGGATTTGTTCGAAGGGGCGCGCAAGCATGTGCTGTATGCGCAGGGCGCCTGGCGCTGGGATGTGCAGACTGGCAGCCTGCTGATCGGCGTGGGGGCCATGGGCCTGCTGTGGCTGGGCCCACGCTTGATGTCCTTGCTCGGTCGGACAATGGGGTTGACGGCCTCTGGCGCGCAGGTGGTGGCGCGTTTGTGGCCCTTGCTGGTGCTGGTGCTGGCCAGCATGGTGGCCACCTGGATGAACCGGCACACGGCGTGGTCGGTGGCGCAGGTGGGCGCCGTCAATGTGGAGCTGGGGGGCGCCTTGCGGGCCTTGTCGTCGCTGACGGAGGTGTCGGTGACGTCGCTGGCCAATCTGATCATGCCCATCCTGTTGATCAGTTTGGTCAGCTTTGTCAGCAGCATGTCGGTGGCGCAAACCTTTGCGCTCAAGCACAGTGAACGCATCGACGCCGACCGTGAGTTGCTCGGCCTGGGCCTCGCCAATGTGGGCAGTGGGCTGGTGGGGGGCATGGCCGTGGCGGGTGGTTTGTCGCGCTCGGTGGTCAATGAGGCCGCCGGCGCACGCAGCCCTTTGGCCGGGGTTTTCACGGCGGTGTTGCTGGGGCTCTTGATGCTGTTGCTGCTGCCCTGGCTGGCGTGGCTGCCCAAGGCGGCCTTGGCGGCCGTCATCATCATGGCGGTGTCGGGCCTGGTGCAGTGGCAGGGCCTTCGCGCCGCCTGGCGCTACGACCGGGTCGAAGCGTGGGCCTTCTTGAGCACCGCAGCCGGGGTGATGCTGCTGGGCTTCGAGTCGGGCATTTTGCTGGGCATTGCCTGGTCGCTGGGGGCCATGATCTGGCGCCACAGCCAGCCACACATGGCCGAGGTGGGGCGCTTGCCGGGTACCGAGCATTTCCGCAACGTGCAGCGCTACGAGGTGGAGTCCCTGCCAGGCGTGATGATGGTGCGCGTGGACGAGAGCCTGGACTTCACCAACATTCAGCACGTGGAGATGGGGCTGAGCGACATGCTCAACCGTCGCCCGCAGGTGCACAGTCTGGTGTTGCTGCTGTCAGCGGTGAACCGGATCGACCACTCGGCCCTTCAGGCCCTGATTGAATTTGATGACGCGCAGACCGCGCAAGGGCGCTCCTTGTACCTCGCCGAGGTGAAGGGGCCCGTGATGGACCGTCTCAGGCGTGTATCGCTTGACAAGCGGTTTGCAGGGCGTATCTTCTTGAGTGCACAGCACGCTTGGGATGCACTGCAAACCAGACAGTGAGTTTTTAACCCAGGAGAATGAGCATGAAAGCAAACGTTGGTGGTATCGACCGTGTGGCCCGCATCGTGGCGGGTGTGGTGTTGATCGGTCTGGCTGCAACCGGCACGGTTGGCGTGTGGGGCTGGATCGGCGTCGTGCCGTTGGCCACGGGTCTGAGCGGCTGGTGCCCGGCCTATCTGCCTTTTGGTCTGTCGACCTGCAAGATGAAGAAGTGATGCATGGCCTGCGGGCCTGGCACACACCAGCACGGGCCGCATGCGGCCCGTTTTTTCTGCGCAGCGCTCAAGCGGGGATGCGAATCATGCGGTCGAAGGTGTGATTCAGGTCTTCGCGGTGGCTGACCCACAGCAAGGTGCGGCCATGCAGATGTGCCGTCACGCGCTGAACCAGTTCGCGCTCTGACGCCAGGTCCAGGCCTTCGCTGGGCTCGTCCAGCAGGGTGATGGGCGCTTCTGTCAGCAGCGCACGGGCGATGCTCAAGCGCCTGCGCTGGCCACCCGACAGGCTGGCCCCACCTTCTTCCACCCAGGTAGACAGGCCGTCTTGCCAGCCCATTTCGGCGGGGTCAAGGCCCACCAGGGCCAGCACCGACAGCAGTTCAGCGTCGGTCGCATCGGGGCGCGCCAGACGCAGGTTGTCGGCGAGCATCGCGGTCTTGGCCCAGGTGAACTGGGTGGCGCAGGTGATGTGCCGGCGCAAGGTGGCTTCGTCCAGGGATTGCAGCTCTGCGCCCCCCACTTGGATGCTGCCATGCTGCGGGTCTGTGAAGCGGGTCAAGAGCTGGATCAGCGTGCTCTTGCCGCCCCCGCTTTCGCCCGTCAGCAACACATGCTCGCCATGGCGGATGTCGAGTTGCCAATCCTTGAACACCGGGGTGTGCGGATCCCATTCAAAGCACAGGTTCTGGATGCGGATCGACCCGTCCACCGGTTGTGGCCCGTGGTCTGCAAAGCGCAGGGCGGGCGGCTGCTCGGCCAACTGCTGCACCCGTTGTGCGGCTGCGGCCGTGCCAGGCAGGTCCAGGCAGGCCCCTGCCAGCGGCAACAGAGCCTCGGCGCAGCCCAGCAACAGCAGCACCAGGGCCGTGATCCAGGGGCCACTCACGCGGCTGGTGGTGGGCTCTGAGGCCAGCAAACCCAGCGCCACCCAAGCCAGCAGACCAATGCCCAGCGTGACCGCCGCGCGCAAGGCCGCCGCGCGCCGGGCGCTGTGGCGCTGGGTGCGCAACCAGACATCGCTGGTGGCCAGCGTGAGGGCGCGCTGCTGTGCCCACGCGGGCGCGTGCAAGGACCAGTCCTCCAGGCCCTCGATGTCGTCCAGCAGGTTGGCGCGCAAGGCGGCGCGCTGGTGAATCAGGCTGGGCAACAGGCGGCTGCCCAGCCACCAGCCGGCCAGTGGCAGGATCACCACGGCGCCGGCCAGCACCAACAGGGGCAGCCATGCCAGGCCGGGGGCCACCATCACAAACACCAGCACCAGCGCGCTCAGCACCACGGCGGCCGCAGCCAGGGGCAGCAACACACGGGGGTGCAGGTTGTCGAGCGCGTCAATGTCGCGCATCAAGCGGTTGAGCAGATCCCCGCTGTGGCGGCCGGCAAGTTGATTGGGAGACAACCTGGACAGGCGCCCGTAGAGCCAGACCCTCAAGCCCGCCAGCCAGCGAAACACGCCTTCGTGGGTGGTCACGCGGTCGCCCCAGCGAGACACGGTGCGCAGCACCGCGAAGAACCGCACTCCGGCGCCGGGCATGAAGAAGTTGAACGCCGCTGCCGTGGCGGGTGCCAGTCCGGCGATGGCCGCCCCAGTGAGGAAGGCGCCAGACAGGCCCAGCAAGCCCAGGCTGCCCACCAGGGTCAGCACGGCCAGGAAGCCGCCCAGAGCCAACCAACGACCCGCCTGGGCCGAGGTGCGGAAAAAGGGTGCCAGTGCCTTCCAGCCGGCCTTCAGCGTCATGGGGCGGCTCATGTTGGCGACTCCTGGTCAGGCGTGGGCAGGCCGCTGGCGGCAGGCATCAGTGCGCCGTGGGAGAGGTGGTACACACGGTCAGCCAGACGCAGTGGCGCGGGGCGGTGGGTCAGCAGCACGGTGGTCTTGCCCTGCGCCAGCTCGGCGATGCGCGCCACGATGGCGGCCTCGGTGTCGGGGTCGAGGCTGGCGGTGGGCTCGTCCAGCAGCAGCACGTCGGCGCGGCGCAGCCGGACCCTGGCCAGTGCCAGGCGGCGCAGCTGTCCACCCGACATGGGCCGGCCGCCTTCACCCAGCCGGGTGGCCAGGCCTTCGGGCAGCGTGGCAAACCAGCTCTCCAGGCCTGCAAATGTCAGCGCTTGCGTCAGGTCTGCGTCCGTCGCGTCGGCATGGGCCACCCTCAGGTTGGCGGCCAGGGTGTCGGCCATCAGGCGGGGGTGTTGCCCCATCCAGGCGACGCGCTCGCGCCAAGGTGCCAAGTCCAGCGTGTCGATGGGGTTCCCGCCGATCATGACCCGGCCAGTCCCGGCCCGCAGTTGCCCCAGCAGCAGGCGCAAGAGGGTGGTCTTGCCCCCTCCGCTGGGCCCTTGTATCGCGACGACTTCTCCAGGGGCCACCTGCAAGGAGCAGTTGGCGAGCACCGGCTCACCTTCTCGGTGCGCAAAGGTGACGTCTTCCAGTTGCAAGGCCGGTGGGGTGGCGGGCAGCTGCAGGGTGCCACCTTCGGGTTGCGGTGATCCCGCCTTGAAGACCGGCATCAGCTCCCCGGCGGCGGCCAGTGCTTCGGCGCGGGCGTGGTAGTGCGTGCCCAGTTCGCGCAAGGGCAGGTAGAACTCGGGCGCCAGCAGCAACACGAACAGCGCCAGGCGCAGGTCCAGCACCTGACCATAGAGGCCGAAGTTGAGCATCCCCAGCAGCGACAGGCCGAAGTAAACCGCCGTGAGGGCGATCGCGACCGACCCGAAAAATTCCAGCACTGCCCCTGACAGGAAGGCCAGGCGCAGCACGCTCATGGTTCGCTGGCGGAACGCGTCGGCAACCTGGGCCACTTCACCGGCCATGCGGTGGTGGGCGTTGAACAGCTGCAAGGTAGGCAGGCCCCGGATCAAGTCGAGGAAATGCCCCCCCATGCGCTGCAGCACCTGCAACTGCTCGGTCTGGCGTTGGCGAGCGCCCCAGCCCACCAGGATCATGAAGACGGGGATCAGCGGGGCCGTCACGAGCAGGATCAGCATGGCCACCCAGCTGAGCGGGGCCACCACGGCAAGGATCATGAGCGGCGTGAGCGTGGCCATCCATTGCTGCGGGCGGTAGCGGGCGAAGTAGCCATCAAGGGCCTCCACCTGCTCCATCAGCAGGGTGCTCAGGCTGCCGGCCTGTTGCCGCACCATCCAGGCAGGACCCAGCCGGTGCAGGGTGTCCAGCAGCGACTGGCGCACCGAGTGACGCACGGCCAGCGACATGCGCATGCCCGCCTCTTCACGCGCCCAGCCAGCCAGGGCCCGGACAGCAAAGCAAGGCAGCATCAGGAGCCAGAAAGAGCGCAGGGCCTCGAACGACTCGTTGGCAATGATGGTGCCGTGCAGCACGTGGGCCAACAACGCGGCCAGCGCGATGGTGACGGCCGTCTGCAAGACCCCTGCTGCAATGGCGAGCATCGACCAGCGTGGGTGGCGGCCATGGAGGCGGCTCAATTCACGCAGCGCGGCTGCGTGAGTGTCGGAATCGTTGTTGTCTGACATGCTGTGATGGCGATGATATGCCTCGCGCTTCAACGTTTCAGCGCTTTGAGCTTTCGGTACAGCGAGCGTTCGCTCATGCCCAAGCTGGCCGCCAGCTCGGCGCGGCTGCCTCGGTGGGCCTGGGCTGCTTCCCACAAGGCCGCATCGGCCTGTGCCTGGCGATGGCCTGGCAGCGCGGGCACGGGCGCCGACACCATGGGCACAGCCAGGGCCGTCGGTGCGCCCGACTCCCACGCATCGGCCGCCAGCGCCTGCTCGATGTGCGAGAGCTCAATCACATCGCCATCGCAGAACAGCGCGGCGCGCTCCATCACATTGCGCAACTCGCGGATGTTGCCGCTGAAGGGGTGGCTCATCAGGCGATGCTGTCCGGCCGGTGCAATGCTCAGATGGCGCAAAGGGGCCACCCGTGCCAGCAGCGTGTCGGCCAGCAGGGGAATGTCTTCACGCCGTTCACGCAAGGGGGGCAGGCGGATGGGGAAGGTGCTCAGACGGTGGTACAGGTCCACGCGGAACTGTTGCTGGGCGATCATCTCTCGCAGCGGGCGGTGTGTGGCGGCGATCACGCGCACGTCGGTGTGGCGCAAGTCGCTGCTGCCCACGCGGCGGAAGGTGCCGGTCTCCAGCAGGCGCAGCAACTTCACCTGCATGCTCATGGGGATGTCGCCCACCTCATCGAGGAAGAGGGTGCCGCCATTGGCGGATTCGGCCAAACCCACGCGGGCCGATGTGGCCCCGGTGAAAGCGCCTTTCTCGTGGCCGAACAGTTCGCTTTCAAACAGGGTTTCGCTCAGACTGGCGCACTCCACGACCACGAAGGGCGCGCTGGCGCGTGGGCTCGCTTCGTGGATGGCCTTGGCCATGAGTTCCTTGCCGGTGCCTGACTCGCCCAGCAGCAGCACGCTCGCAGCCGATGGGGCCACACGCAGCGCCATCTCCAAGGTGGCCCGAAACGCCGGCGCGCGCCCCACCATGCCTTGTTCACCCGGGGCGCCATGATGATGCGCCAGCGACTCCATCTTCTCGATGAAGTAACGGATGCGCCCGCGTCGGTCCTTCAGGGGGGCCAGTTCGATGTTGACATAGGCCTCCCCGCATGGGGTATGGTGCAAGTGCAGTACACGTTCGCGTTGCCCCGATACCAGCGCCCGCGCTCGGGGGCAGCTTTCACCGGCTTGGTCACACGGCGCCTGAAAGCGATGAGAGACCTCATAGCACGTCTGCCCCCGCACATCCTGCCCTTGCGCGAACTCGCGCAGATAGGCCGTGTTCGCCGACACGATGCGGTAATCCATGTCAAACACGATGTGGGGTTCCGGCAAACCATCCAGATAGGACATGAGTGCGGGCAGGTCTTCGGACATGGCAGTCGCTCCTTGCATGTGACAGATGTCTGCCATGTTGGCAGTCCATTGTGACATGTTGGCGGCGCGTGTGTCAGGTCAACGCCAGGGTTGCACCTCCAAGTCTTTGATTTACCTCATTTCCGCGGTCAGGCGGCCGCTGGCACGGTTCCTGTATACAGGTAGGGGTATGACGGCCGGTGTCGTCTCATCTCAAGGAGTCTTCAAGTGATATCCGAACAACTGGTTGACCTGTCAAGGCTGCAGTTTGCCGCCACAGCGATGTACCACTTCCTGTTCGTGCCGCTGACCATCGGCATGGTCTGGTTGCTGGTCATCATGGAGAGTGTGTACGTGATGACCGGCAAGGTCATCTGGAAGGACATGACCCGCTTCTGGGGCAAGCTCTTCGGCATCAACTTCGCGCTGGGCGTGACCACCGGCATCACGATGGAGTTCCAGTTCGGCACCAACTGGGCCTACTACTCGCACTACGTGGGGGACATCTTCGGGGCCCCGCTGGCCATCGAGGGACTGATGGCCTTCTTCCTCGAGTCCACCTTCATCGGTCTGTTCTTCTTCGGTTGGGACCGCCTCAGCAAGACGCAGCACTTGATGGTGACCACCTTGATGGCCGTGGGGACCAACCTGTCGGCCTTGTGGATCCTGATCGCCAACGGCTGGATGCAGAACCCCGTGGGCGCCGAGTTCAGCTATGAAACCATGCGGATGGAGATGGTCGACTTCTGGGCCGTGATCTTCAACCCCGATGCCCAGGCCAAGTTCGTGCACACCGTCTCGGCGGGTTATGTGACGGGCGCGATGTTCGTGCTGTCGATCTCGTCGTGGTACCTGCTCAAGGGGCGTGATGTGGAGTTTGCGAAGCGTTCGTTCCGTGTTGCCTCGGCCTTCGGCCTGGCTTCGGTGTTGAGCGTGATCGTGCTGGGTGACGAGTCGGGTTACACGGTGGGCGAGGCGCAGCAGACCAAGATGGCGGCGCTCGAAGCCATGTGGGAGACCGAGCCGGCTCCGGCAGGGCTCAAGCTGATCGCCGGCATCAACGAGGCCGAGCAGAAGAACGACTGGGAGATCGAGATCCCCTACGTCATGGGCCTGATCGGCACCCGCTCGGTCGACAAGCAAATCCCCGGCATCCACGAGATCAAGGCCAAGAACCGCGAGCGCGTGATCCGTGGCATTGAGGCCGTCAAAGCCCTGGAGGCCCTGCGCAAAGACCGCAACGACGAGGGCGCCAAGCAGTTGTTCGAGCAGTACAAGGCTGACCTGGGCTTCGGCTTCCTGGTGAAGCAGTACACGGATGACATGAACATGGTCACCGCCGAGATGATCGACAAGGCTGTGAACAACACCGTGCCGGGCGTCACCCCGATGTTCTGGTCCTTCCGTGTGATGGTGGGCCTGGGCTTTGCGATGCTGGCTTTGTTCGCCTTGACCTTCTGGACCTCGCTCAAGGGTACTTTCACCAAGCGCCCCTGGCTGTTGCGCACGGCCCTGTGGATGCTGCCGGCGCCCTGGATTGCCTGTGAAGTGGGCTGGTTCGTGGCCGAGTACGGTCGCCAACCCTGGACGATTTATGGCGTGTTGCCCACACACATGAGCGTGTCCACGCTGAGCGTGGAGAGTCTGTACGGCTCGCTGTTCGGCTTCATCGGCTTCTACACCGTGTTGCTGGTTGTGGAGATGTACCTCATGGTCAAGTTTGCGCGCATGGGTCCTGGCAGCCTTGGGACGGGTCGCTATGACCACGAAGTCGCACATCACACCGCTCACGCCTGAGCAGATTTGGAGTCACACCATGTTGGATTACCCAACCCTCAAGATCATCTGGTGGCTGCTGGTGGGCGTGCTGCTCGTCGGCTTTGCCATCATGGACGGCCATGACATGGGCGTCGGCAGCATGTTGCCCTTCGTGGGCAAGAACGACGTCGAGCGCCGTGTGGTCATCAACACCGTCGGCCCGCACTGGGACGGCAACCAGGTCTGGTTCATCACCGGTGGTGGGGCCATTTTCGCGGCCTGGCCCCTGGTGTACGCCACCGCCTTCAGCGGCTTTTACTGGGCCATGCTGGCGGTGCTGTGGGCGCTGTTCTTCCGCCCGGTGGGCTTTGACTACCGCAGCAAGATCCACAACGCCACCTGGCGCAGTGTGTGGGACTGGGGCCTGTTCATCGGTGGTTTCGTGCCCCCCGTCATCTTTGGCGTGGCTTTTGGCAACCTGTTGCAAGGCGTGCCCTTCGGCTTTGACTCGTACCTGATCTCTACCTACACCGGCAGCTTCTGGCAGTTGCTCAACCCCTTCGCCTTGCTGGCCGGGGTGGTCAGCAGCGCCATGATCACGATGCACGGCGGCGCCTACCTGGCGCACCGCACCGAGGGCGTCATCCAGGCCCGCGCCATCAAGTGCGCCACGTGGGCGGCCGTGGTCATGGTGCTGGGCTTTGTGGGCGCCGGCATCTGGCTCCAAGGCATTGACGGCTATCGCATCACCTCGGTGGTGGACCCCTCGGCCCTGCCCAACCCCATGAGCAAGACCGTGGTGCGTGAAGCCGGTGCCTGGATGGCCAACTATGCCGCCCAGCCCCTGCTGTGGATCCTGCCTGTGCTGGGCGTGCTGGGGGCGCTGGGCGCGGCCATGCTGCTGCGCGCGCGCCATACCTTGACGGCCTTCGTGTCCTCGGCCTTGTCCATCGTGGGGGTGATTGGCACCGCCGGGGTCAGCATGTTCCCCTTCATCATGCCGTCGAGCACCATGCCCAACGCGAGCCTCACGGTGTGGGACAGCGTTTCCAGCCACCTGACGCTGGGGATCATGTTCTGGGCCACCATCATCTTCATGCCGCTCATCGTCATGTACACAAGCTGGGCCTACAGCGTGATGCGGGGCAAGGTCACTGAGGCCTACATCCGCGAGAACGACCATGCGGCCTACTGAACCGAGAGGAGCACACCATGAGTGATGCCATCAACCCAGATCCCAGAGACCTCGAAAGCCGTCGCAACTGGCTCAAACTGACCACAGCGGCGGGCGGCGTGGCGGCCGTGGCCACAGCCATCCCCTTTGTTTCGACCCTGGCACCCAGTGAGCGCGCCAAGGCGCAAGGCGCCGCCGTGGAGGTGGACATTGCCGACCTCGCCCCCGGCGCCATGAAAACCGTGGAGTGGCGCGGCAAGCCAGTGTGGGTGGTGCGCCGCACCCCGGAAATGCTGGCCCAGCTTGAGGGGCACGATCAGCTGCTGGCCGACCCTGCTTCGGAGCGTCCCCAGCAACCGCTGTATGCGCAGAACGCCACGCGCTCGGCCAAGCCGGAGGTGTTTCTGGCGGTGGGCATTTGCACCCATCTGGGTTGTTCGCCCAGCGCCGTGCCGGCCGGCAGCGGCAACCCGAGTGTGGAGGCCAACTGGCCCGGTGGCTACTTCTGCCCCTGCCACGGCAGCACCTTCGACGGGGCAGGGCGGGTGTACAAGAACAAGCCCGCCCCCACCAACCTGGAAGTTCCACCGCACCGCTACGTGTCGGACACGCGGATCTTGATCGGCGAAGACGACGCCAAAGCTTGAGGAGACAGTCATGTGGTATTTCGCTTGGATTCTGGGTGTGGGGTTTGCCGTGCTGTTGGCCATCCTCAACGCCATGTGGGGTGAGAACGAGGATGCGCGCGCCAATGGCGAGCGCTGATGCCCATTGACCTACTGAAAGGTTGACCATGTCCGACCCGATCTCTGGCCCGCATCTGGTGGTGCTCGGCGCAGGCTTTGCTGCGCTCTCCACCGTGCGCGAAGTGCGCAAACACGATCGCCATGTGCGCATCACGGTGATTGCCCCGCGTGCCGAGTTGCACTACCTGCCCGGCATCATCTGGATTCCTTGCGGGCTGCGCGCCCGTGAAGACTTGGTGGTGCCCTTGCACAACTTCTTCCAGCGCATGAACGTCCAGTTCATCCAGGCCGAGGTACAGGGGCTGGCCGAGCAAGGACGCGTGGTGCTCACCACGGCTGGCCCGGTGCGAAACGATGCCCTGGTGATCGCCACGGGCGGGCGTTTCATCAAGAAGCTGCCGGGCATCGAGCACGCCATCACCCCTTGCGAGGGCATTGCCGCAGCCGAACAGATCCGTGATCGGCTCAAGGCCATGCAAGGCGGCCACATTGCCATCGGCTTTGCCGGCAACCCCAACGAGCCCACAGCAGTGCGTGGCGGGCCGATGTTCGAGTTCCTGTTCGGCATCGACGAGCAACTGCGCAGGGAAGGGCGGCGTGACCGCTTCGAGCTGACCTTCTTCAACCCCTCGACGGAGCCTGGTGCCCGCCTGGGGCCCAAGGCTGTACAGCATCTGCTGGCCGACATGGCCAGGCGCGGCATCCACACCCACCTTGGGCACAAGATGGTGCGCATGGAAGCCGACAAGGTGGTCACGGCGGGCGGTGAGATCAGTGCCGATCTGATCCTGTTCATGCCCGGCATGACCGGCAATGCCTGGTTTGATGCCACCGAGCTGCCGCGCTCGCCCGGTGGCCTGGTGCAGGCCGATGCCCACTGCCGCATTGCGGGCTGGCCCGGCGTGTACGTGGTGGGTGACTCGGGCAGCTTCCCAGGCCCCGACTGGATGCCCAAGCAGGCCCACATGGCCGACCTGCAGGCGCGTGCGGCTGCCGTCAACCTGCTGGCCGACCTGGAAGGGCGTCCCTCGACGGTCACCTTCAAGGTCGAGCTGATCTGCATCGTCGATGCGGTGGACCAAGGTACTTTGATCTACCGCACTGCCACACGCAACATCATGCTGCCGTCTTCGCGCCTGTTCCACTGGGCCAAGCGCGCCTTTGAAAAACGCTATCTGCAGCAGTACCGCTGAAAGGATTGATTCATGCGCTTGTTTGTCCGATCCTGGGCTCTGGCTGGGCTGATGCTGGCCTCCACCTGGTGCATGGCGCAGCCCATCGCGGTGGGGCGGCCTCTGCCTGCCATCGAGTTGAAAGACCAGCACGATCAGCGTTGGGTTGTGCCCCAGCAAACCGAGTTGCTCATCTACTCGGCCAGTCGCGCAGCCTCCAGCAAGCTGCAGGCGGTGCTCACACGCCAGGGAGAGGGCTTTCTGGCATCGCGTCAGGCGGTGTACCTCGCCAACATGAGCCGCATGCCTGCTTTCATCACCCGTACGATGGCCCTGCCCAGCCTGCGTGAATTGCCTTTTCGGCTGGGCGTGGTGACGGACGGCAAACTGACCGCCGAATGGCCCGTCAAAGACGACGCGCTGACGCTCATTTCGCTGAAAGACGGCAAGGTGGCAAGCATTGCCTATGCCGCTGATGACGCAGCCATTCACCGTGCGCTGGGGCTGCCAGCCCCCTGACGGGGCTCTCCAACTTTCCTTTGTTACACGCTCTTTTCGCCCCTTCTTTCATCTTCCTTGTTCACCGAGAGTCACCATGAAAAAATCTTTGCTGATCGCTGCTGTATTGAGCGGCTTCACTTTCGCCGCTCAGGCAACCGAGTTGTTCGTCAACATCTCGACCGACGAAACCATGGCCCAAGGCGCTGGCTTGGTGCTGGCCGGCCAGGCCTTGGCTCAGAAGGTGCCGGTCCGCATCCTGCTGTGTGATGATGCCGCCGACATGGCCTTGCAAGGCGAGCCGCAAGATGCACCGCTCAAACCCAAGAACGTCACGCCTCAGCAGATGCTGCAAGGCGTGATCAAGGGCGGCGCCAAGGTCGAAGTCTGCGCCTTGTACCTGCCCAACAAGGGCCGCCCGGCAAAGGATTTGATCGAAGGCGTAACGCCGGCCAACCCCGCGGACGTGATGAGTCATGTACTGAAGGCGGGCGTCAAGACCTTGTCCTTCTGATCAGCCTGAGCCCACCACCATGACCCCCTATGAGCAACTGGGCGGTGCCGAGGGCGTCCGCCAACTGGTGAAGCGCTTCTACGCCTTGATGGACGAACTGCCCGAGGCCTACACCGTGAGGCAGATCCACCCGGAGAGCTTGGCAGGCAGCGAAGAGAGCCTGTTCGAGTTTCTGTCTGGGTGGTTGGGCGGGCCGCCCTTGTACGTCAACAAGAAGGGCCACCCGCGCCTGCGGATGCGACACCATCCTTACGTTATCGGGCCGGTCGAGCGTGATGAATGGATGCTGTGTATGCGGCAAGCCTTGGCCGAACAGGTGAGCGACGCCACCTTCCGCGGCCAACTGGAAACTGCCTTTGCGAACATGGCCAACCACCTGGTCAATGCAGAGGACCGTGCTGCATGAGGGGTCCGCGCAAGGTTCTGCCCCTGCGCGCTTTGCGCGCATCGTTGGAGCCTTTCGGACTCCTCATGGTCAAGTCGTCTGCAAGGTCAGCGTGCGTTTCCTCCAGCCTTCGACGGATGGTGGGGCTTTGGGTGACCCGCTGCAGACTCGCCAGTGTGTGCTTGCTCGCCCTGTTTTGCTTGGCTTTGGGCTCAAGTGTGAGCGTCCAGGCCAGCGAGACCGGGGCCTCGGCGCCGATGTCGAGCACCGCAGGTCCGCACCAGTTGACGGTCTACGTGCGCGAGGGCTGCCCCCATTGCGCCGAGGCCAAGCGCTACATGCCCATCTTGCAACGCGCACGCATGGACGTGCGCGTGGTCCTTCAGCCTGTCGATGAGAGTGCGGCTGCGCGCGATGAACTGCATCGCCTCAGCCGAGAGGCCGGTTACTGGCCGCCGGGTGTGCCCACCTTCGCTTACCGGGGCCAACTCATGGTCGGCTTCGGCGAGGCGGAGGTGTCCGGGCCTGAGTTGCAGCGCTGGCTGGCCGACGTCGATGCGGCCCTGGCCTTGCCCGCACCACTGTCTGCGTCGGCTTCTTCGCCGGGTGTCAGCGTGCCTGCCACCATGCAGGGCTGGAGCGGCGAGCTGGCGCGTCTGCAAAACTGGGGGCTGCCGCTGTTCACCCTCATGATCGGCGTGATCGACGGCTTCAACCCCTGCGCCATGTGGGTGCTGCTGTTCCTGCTGTCCCTGTTGGTGCATCTGCGCGATCGCCGTCGCATGGCCTTGATCGCGGGCACCTTTGTGCTGGTCAGTGGCGCGGTGTATTACGCCTTCATGGCGGCTTGGCTCAACCTGTTCCAGGCGGTGGGGTTGACCGGACCGGTGCGCGTGGCCCTGGCGTGCCTGGCATTGCTGATTGCGGCCGTCAACATCAAAGACTATGTTGTGGGTCGACGTGGCGTGTCCTTGTCCATTCCCGAACGCGCCAAACCCACGCTGTACCGCCGCATGCGGGGTGTGATGCAGGCGCATTCGCTGCCATTTGCCATGTTGGGGGTGGCCTCACTGGCCGTGGCGGTCAACCTGGTTGAACTGCTGTGCACGGCAGGCCTGCCCGCCATGTACACCGCCATCCTCACCCAACAAGAACTCAGCCCGGCCCAGCATTACGGCTACCTGGGTCTGTACATCATGGGCTACATCGCCGACGACAGCCTCATGGTGGGCACAGCGGTGTACGCCCTGGCCCACGACAAGCTCAGTGAGCAGGCAGGGCGGCGCCTGAAGCTGATCAGTGGGGTGGTCATGGCCGTGCTCGGCCTGGTCATGCTGCTGCGCCCGGACTGGTTGACCTGAGCTTCTGGTCATCCCCATGAGTCAAATGATGGAAACCTCTATGTCTGCCATGAGGATTCCTGATGATGAAAAGGGTGG
This sequence comes from uncultured Aquabacterium sp., assembly GCA_964404335.1. GTDB lineage: Bacteria > Pseudomonadota > Gammaproteobacteria > Burkholderiales > Burkholderiaceae_C > Aquabacterium. The sequence continues at coordinate 1,253 of CAYOJR010000037.1, read as the reverse complement.
CAAAAATGCACATTCCGGCTACATTGAACCACGCATCAACGAGTGCCAGCCACGCAGTCACAAACGCGCGCTCCCCGGCTGTCACCGTCACTTTCAATGAACCCCGGAAAGGAGATCGACATGGATCAACAGAACTCAGGCTCGACTGGCAAGTGCCCCGTCATGCATGGCGGCGCCACCTCGGCCAGCAGCACGAACATGGACTGGTGGCCCAAGGCCCTCAACCTCGACATCCTGCACCAGCACGACAGCAAGACCAATCCGCTGGGCCCCAACTTCAACTACCGCGAAGAGGTCAAGAAGCTCGACGTGGACGCCTTGAAGAAAGACCTCAAGGCCCTGATGACCGACAGCCAGGACTGGTGGCCGGCTGACTGGGGACACTACGGCGGGTTGATGATCCGCATGGCCTGGCACTCTGCCGGCACCTACCGCATTGCCGACGGCCGTGGCGGCGCCGGGACCGGCAGCCAGCGCTTTGCGCCGCTGAACTCCTGGCCCGACAACGCCAACCTGGACAAGGCGCGCCGCCTGTTGTGGCCGATCAAGAGAAAGTACGGCAACAAGCTCAGCTGGGCCGACCTGATCGTTTTGGCGGGCAACATGGCCTACGAGTCGATGGGCCTGAAGACCTTCGGCTTCGCTTTCGGTCGTGAAGACATCTGGCACCCCGAGAAGGACACCTATTGGGGTTCTGAAAAGGAATGGCTGGCGCCCACGGGCAGCCAGGGCAGCCGTTATTCGGGCGAGCGTGATCTCGAGAACCCGCTGGCCGCCGTGATGATGGGTTTGATCTACGTGAACCCCGAAGGCGTCGACGGCAAGCCTGACCCGCTCAAGACAGCACACGACATGCGCGTGACCTTCGCCCGCATGGCGATGAACGACGAAGAAACCGTGGCGCTGACCGCCGGGGGCCACACGGTGGGCAAGACCCACGGCAATGGCAGTGCTGCCAACCTGGGTCCGGCTCCGGAAGGCGCCGACGTGGACGAGCAAGGCCTGGGCTGGAACAACCACACCACCCGTGGCGTGGGTCGCAACACCGTCACCAGCGGCATCGAAGGTGCCTGGACCACCCATCCCACCCAGTGGGACAACGGCTACTTCCGCCTGCTCCTGGGCTACGACTGGTGGCTGCAGAAGTCGCCAGCCGGTGCCCACCAGTGGGAGCCGATCAACATCAAGGAAGAGGACATGCCCGTGGACGTGGAGGATCCGACGATCCGCTGCAAGCCCATCATGACCGACGC
>CAYOJR010000036.1:4143-17323 GCA_964404335.1 uncultured Aquabacterium sp. | reverse complement strand
GGCCGGCGCCGGTTTCGGCGATCACCTTGCTCTTGCCCATGAACTTGGCCAGCAGGGCCTCGCCCAGGCAGTGGTTGATCTTGTGGGCGCCGGTGTGGTTGAGGTCTTCGCGCTTGAGGTGGATCTGCGCGCCGCCCAGCTTTTCCGACAGGCGGCGGGCGTGGAAGATGGGGCTGGGGCGGCCCACGTAGTCGGCAAACAGCGAGGCCAGCTCTTCCTGGAAGTCGGCGCGCTGGCGGATTTCTTCGTAGGCGACGTTGATGTCGTCCATGGCCTGCTTCAGGTGCGGGGGCACCAGTTGGCCACCGTAGGGGCCGAAGTAGCCTTCGGCGTTGGGCATGGGGGCGAAGGAGGTGGGCGTGCTCATGGGTGACAGGGCCTGATCAGGCGGTAAGGTGGTTCAATGTCGGCCCGGCGAGTGCGGTGACCCGCAGGCCAAAGGCGTGAGGATAGCGCGGCGCGGTGCTGAGATCGCTTGATGACTGTCAGCTTTGCTCGGGTTCCGCGCCACCGTTGCGCCGTCCATTGCGCCGCCCCGCTCAGCGCCCTCGGAATGCCGACGGACTCATGCCCGCCCAGCGCTGGAACGCATGGATGAAGGCGGCCGATTCGGCGTAGCCCAGCTGCTGGGCGATGGCTTCCACCGGCAGGGTGGTGTGGCGCAGCAGGTGTTGGGCCTTGGTGTAGCGGGCCTCGGCCAGCAGGTCGCGAAAGCTCTGCCCCTCTTCGCTCAACGCGCGGCGCAGGCTGCGCTCGGACAGGCCCAGGGCGCGGGCCACCTCTTCGGCGCCGGGGTAGCTGCCACTGAACAGGCCCAGGTGGGTGAGCACCCGTTCGGCCAGGGTCTCGGCACTGGTGGCCTGGGCGACCAGCTGCTGGTCGCACATGGCCCGGTACATGGCGTGGGCGTTGGGGTCGGCCGAGGGCAGGCGCAGCTGCAGGTGCTCGTTGCGCAGCCGGAAGCGGGCCTCGGTCTCGCCAAAGCGCACGGGGCAGCCGAAGTAGGCCTCGTAGTCGGCGGCCTCGGGCGGGCGCGGGTAGGGCATGTCGATGCGCTCGGCATGGATGTCCACCCCCAGGGTGAGCTGCATGTCGCGCACCAGTTTGTAGGTGCCCGAGACCTCGCCATCGACCCGGAAGCGGAAGGCGCGTGGGGTCATGGGCATGGGCTTGAGGACCAGGGCGCTGAGCTTGTCGCCGGGCTCGAAGCGCAGGGTGCCGAACAGGTAGGTCAGGTCCTGGTAGCGGATGCCGACCTGGAAGGCCTCGTAGGCGGTGGCGCAGGTCATCAACAGCATGATGAGCGGCCCGTAGCCGGCCAGACCGTAGAAGCCGCCAAGCTTGAGGCCCACCAGCGGGTCTTGGATGGTGGTGGCGAGGTCGGCGTAGATGCGCATCTCGCGCGAGCGCTCGATGCGGGTGCTGGGGTCGAGCTGGGCCAGGCTCAGGCCGTGGCGGGCGAGCACGGGCTCGGGGTCTTCGCCCATTTGCTTGAGACCCTGCACCATGTAGATCAGGCCGAGGATGGATCGGGTGCTCATCAGACTGTCAATTCAAGGGGGAGGGTTGACCCGCAAATCGCCGGATTTTGGCCGAAACGATCAATTTCTGGTCGAATCTAACATGGCCTGGATCAAGTCTGGACCGCAACATGGCAGCACTTCATCCCTTTCTCTCCGCTCCCCCACGAGGTGCCGCATGACCGATCAGATCACCCCCTCCTCCCAGGTTCACCATGTCGAGGTGGCCATTGCGGGCGCCGGTTTCGGTGGTCTGTGCATGGCCATCAAGCTGCAGGAGGCGGGCATCACCGATTTCGTGATCCTGGAAAAGGGTGACGAGGTGGGCGGCACCTGGCGCGACAACCAGTACCCCGGCGCGGCCTGTGATGTGCAGTCGCACATGTACTCGTACTCGTTTGCGACCAGCCCGAAATGGACCAAGCGCTATGCGCCGTGGAACGAGATCCAGCAGTACATCCTGGATGTGACCGAGCAGTACCGCTTGCGCCCGAAAGTGCGCTTCCACCAGGAGGTGGTGAGCGCGGTGTTCAACGAGGGCACGGGGCGCTGGACGGTCAAAACCGCCGGGGGCGACACCTACCTGTGCCGCCACTGGATCCTGGCCTCGGGGCCGCTGCATGTGCCATCCATCCCGAAGATCAAGGGCCTGGACCAGTTCCAGGGCAAGGTGATGCACTCGGCGCAGTGGGACCATGGCTACGACCTGCGCGACAAGCGCGTGGCATCGATCGGCACCGGCGGCTCGGCGATTCAGTACGTGCCCGAGATCGCGCCGAAGGTGAAGCAGTTGCATGTATTCCAGCGCACGGCAGCCTGGGTGATCCCGCGCGATGAACGTTCGTACTCGGCGTTCAGCAAGAAGATGTTCGCCGCTCTGCCGGTCACGCGCACCCTGCACCGCTGGCGCTGCTACTGGACCAACGAGTCGCGTGTGTGGCCGATCTTCCATCCCTCTTTGGCCAAGGTCGGCGAGTTCTTCCTGAAGAAGTTCATCAGCTGGCAGGTCAAGGACCCCGAGCTGGTCAAGAAGCTCACGCCCGATTACACCCTGGGCTGCAAGCGCATCCTGATCTCGAACAAGTGGTTCCCCACCTTCAACCGCCCCAATGTCGAGCTGGTGACGGACGACATCCGTGAGTTCACGGCCACCGGCATCATCACCAAAGACGGCCGTGCGCGTCCGCTGGACTGCGTGATCCTGGGCACCGGTTTCATCGTCGATCCGCGTATCTACATGAAGAACTTCGAGCTGCGCGGTTTGAACGGCCACACCATCCAGGAAGACTGGAAGGTGAGCCCGACGGCCTACCTGGGCATCACGGCGGCCAACTACCCGAACATGTACCAGCTGGTGGGCCCGCACACGGGGCTGGGTCACAACTCCATCATCTTCATGATCGAGGCGCAGGCCGATTACATCGTCAACTGCGTGAAGCTGGTGCAGGCCAAGGGCGGCGGCTACCTGGACGTCAAGGAAGAGGCGCAGAACCGCTTCCTGGGCGAGATGACGCAGGCCCTCAAGGGCACGGTGTGGGATTCGGGCTGCAAGAGCTGGTACCAGACGGCCGAGGGCATCAACTTCGCGATCTGGCCCAAGTCCACCTGGCGCTACTGGCTGGCCACGCGCAAGGTGAACGAGGCGGACTACCGTTTTGTGAAGTGCGGGGGGCAGCCGGTCGAGGGGACTGCGGGGGGCAAGCTGGGCAGCGGCGCGCAGGCGATGGCCCGCGCGACGGCACGCTGAGGTGGTGGCAAGGTGCGGTCAGGTTCACGGCCAGTCGAAGAACTCGCTGTAAACCAGACGCTCCTCAATGACGCGACGGCGCTGGCCCTGGATGTTGGGGCCGGTGGGCACGGTGCGGTCGGTGTAGTAGCGCTCGAACTCGCGCAGCACCAGGCGCGCGGGGCGGCCGGGCGGTGGCTGGACCTTGGCACGCACATCCCACACGGCCGGGTCTGACGCGCCGATGACGATGTCGGGCAGGGTGCCCGGACGGCGTGTGACCTGCAACTCGGTGTGGAAGCGCTGGGGCTGACCGAGATGTCCTGGTCGGGTGACCTCGGTGGGGGCGGGACTGGCCGGTTGCGTGAACCAGGGTGAGTCAAGCAGGGGAGCCAGCAGTCCTGCCTGCGGCGAGGCTAACCCGCTGGCCAGCACGCGTTCGTCGCGCCAGGCCAGATCGCTGTCGATCGCTGGATCGCGGGTCTGCAGCACCAGCTCCACTTTGTTGCGCCCGGTTTCGGCCGGGGGTTGACCCGGTCGCTGGGGGGTGCCGCCCTGCGTGGGCGCGTCGTTGCTCGACAGCATCGGGCCCTGGCTGGGAACCGGGCCATGCAGCGTGATGTGGGCCACCTCGCCTTGCGCGGTGAGCACGGCGCGGCGGCGTGGCAGCAACTGGGCAAAGTCGGCCATCACCACCCGGGAGATGCGGGTGTGCGGGAGTGCATGGGGCTGGTAGCGCACCAGGGCCAGTCGCACGAAAGGCATGTAGCTGTTGCCGGTGTTCAGGTCGATGTCGGCATACCAGAGTTGGCGGGTGGCATCCCATTGCACGCGGTGGCCGACCACATGCACGATCTCACCGGTTTCCAGCAGCGGCACGGGGGCGTGGGCCACGTGCGCCGGAAAGTCGCTGACGCGGGTGAGGGGCTTGGGCTTTGCGCTGTCGAACAGCGGATCCAGGCCCCATTGGGTGACGTAGGGTACCTGGGTGGGCTGAATGTCGGTGAAGCGGCTGCCGTCGCCGTGCAGCACGACGCCCAGCAACTCCCCATCGCCCGAGCTGAACCACGGGCGCTCCAGGTACACGCGCAGGCTGTTGCCCAGGCGAACGCTGGTGCGCTGGCCGGACGCGTTGACCGGGGTGCGCTGCCACGCGAATGTGGGCACGACATAGACGATGCTGGGAACGTCGGGCACGGCACTGCTGGGCACGGGCACGCCCTGCGGTGTGGCGCCGGCCACGCTGAACAGCACGGGGGCGCCGGGATCGCTGTCGCTGCCCAGCAGCGCCTGACTTTGCAGCACTTCGGGGCCGACGCGGGTGATGAGCTCACGCTGGGCGTACAGGGCCGGTGGCAGGTATTCGCGGAAGCGGGTGGTGGCCTCCAGCTTGTAGCGCACCAGGCGGAAGCGGGTGTCGCCAAAGTCGTGACGGTAGCCGGGCACGCGCTGGGTGGCGTCGCTTCCGCCAAAGGCGTTGCCGACCGGGGCCTGCATGGCGAGCGCCGCGTCGCGGAGCATGAGGTGATTGGGGCCGTTGTCGGGCAGGTTGATTTCTGACAGGCGCGCCTGGTGCGTGACCCGACGGGGGGCGGGCTGCTGCGGATCGTCGATCCATTCCTGCCATTCGGCCATCACCTCGAACTTGCCGGTGGAGGGGCCGTGAAGTTGCACCGCGCCGTTGAGGTCGGCGTGGGTGCTGCCTTGTTCGCGCTGTACCGTGACCTTTTGCAGGCGGGGCGTGCACACGGGTTGCTGGGTGGCGTGGACCAGGGTGAGCGCGCGATACGGCGTCAGCATCCAGTGTGCGCCGTGTACCGCCAGCTCTTCCACGAAATGGCGGTCGCTGTCGGTGTCGGTCCAGCGTGGCAGGCCGAAGTGTTCGGCGTAGCGCGGTTCAAGGTAGCTGGCATAGCGCAGGCGGGCGATGTGTCCTTTGCGCAGGAACAGGGTCAGCACGCGGCGGCCCTCGTCCCATTTCGGTCGACCATCGTCGGGGAAGGTTTCCTCGCAGGGACCATCCTGAAGATGATGGGGGCGCTCCTGGACGTCGATGCGCAGCCCCGTGGTGTCGGGCCATGCCTGGCCGTGTGCCACCAGCAGCACCAGTTCTTCCTTGTTGGGCAGGGCCACGACGGCTGCGCCCGGCCCCAGGACCATGGGCTGTGTGATGCCGATGCGCGCCATGTCGGCCATGCTCATGCCGCGCAGGGCGAAGCCGCCCGCCGCCACGTCAGGCAGGTAGGGTGTGAGGAGCTGGTCTTCGCGGTGCAGCACGTACTGACCACCCACCAGGCGTTCGCCGGTTGGCTGATCGGCGGAGGGCAAGGCCGGCGGCACGCTGCGTGTCTGGGCCACGGCGTCCACGCTGGCAGGGGTCACCAGCTCGATCTGGCTGCCCGCTTGGGCGTCGTACAGGGTGCCGGCTTCACGGGCCGCTGTGGCGTAGGCTTGCTTGATGCGGTCGGCATCGCCGCTGCCGATGGCGTCGTCAAACAGGCCGTGCTGCTCACACTGCAACTGCGAGGCCTTGGGCGGAACGACATGGCGCACGTTGGTGACCCGGTACTCGAAGTCCGCCGAAGCCGGGTCCTGGATGGCTTTCTGGAAGTCGGGCGTGTTCAGGTAGCTGTCGGGCGTGTGATCGGCGTTCGAGCGCAGCACCATGCGTTCGAGAGATTCGCCTTCGCTGACGCGGTGTTGGTGCACCAGCACGGGGGGATCGACTGGCTCGAAGCGCAGGTAGCTGACGGCCTCGGTGGCCTGTTCGTTGGGGTCCAGACTCGGATCGTCGTGGGCGAGGCTGTGGCCTGCGAGGTCCACGATGCGCGCACGGAAGCGGTAGTCATGTCCAAAGCGCAGGCGCGGCAAGGTGCCAGGGCGCGCCTTGAAGTCGACGAGCAGGCCATTGCCTTGCGTGGCTTCGTCCTTGACCTCTTCGATGGTTTCGCCTTGCAGGCCGCTGTCGTTGGCTTCGACCGCGCGGATGGTGCGCCCCGGACGTGGGGCGACCAGGCTCCATCCGGTCCAGCGGAACAGGGCTTCGTGCAGGTAGTGGTCGTCACTGCCATCGCTGGTGGTGGAGGCGCCTTTCACATAGCCCTCATCGGGTCGCAAGGGTAGGCTTTGCCGGGTGGCTTGAAGCAGGTAGTGGCCGTCACGCTGACACAGCGAGTGCCATTTGCCACGATGCTGCACATCGATCCGGTAGCCGCGCAGCACGTCTTCGGTGTGGAGGACGATCTGGCGCGAGGCCGTGGCCGAGGTCTGGATGTGCTGGTTCTTGAGCGCCGCAGCCGCCGCCGATTGCGCGATCTGTGCGGCGCGGCCATGGCGTGACACGCCCAAGCCGCCGGAGCGCAAGGCCGCCACAGGCTGGCGGTCGCCGGTGGTGTAGGTCACCTCGCCGTGGGTGCCGGGTTTGAGGCTCTTGCCCACCAGGTTCTGCGCGGTCAGCAGGTAGTTGGTGGTCTTGAGCGCAGCGCCATCGGGGTCGAGTTGAAAGACGTCGAAGGCGCTGTGGGCGCGCTCTTTCAGGATGGGGCTGTTGCGCGATCCGAGCAGGGTGGGGTCGGCGCTGCCGCCCAGGTGCAGCAGGCCGTCGGTGTGGTCTGGGGTGCGGGCGCGGGTGGTGAAGCGCTCGGGGGTGAGTCGCCAGGCGGTGGCGGGGTAGGCATCGGCGTCGAGGTCATGTGCGTCAGGCCAGGTGATGTCGGCGCTGAACGTGCCGTCGAGCGGGGTCTGTTGCGCCGCGAGTTGCGACAGCAAGGGATGGTGCGCAGGCAGTACGCAGTCGATCACCAGGCCGAGGGCATGCAGCACCTGCGGCGTCTCACTGTAGGACGCGATGAGGCGGTGAAAGTCAAACTCGGGCGGCTTGGGCGCTGGGGTGACGTTCTTCAGGTCGGGGCGGCGCATGGCCAGTTGCGCGGCGGTGGGCTGGCTGCGTCTGTAGAAGCGGTTGGCCTGGAAGAAGGTGTACTCGTCGGCGGTGCGGAACTGGCTCATCAGCGAGGCGTCAGCCCCGCCCAGGCCGGGGTCTTGCCAGTCCGGGGGCAGCACGCGAATCGGGAAGGTTTGCCTGCTCGGCTGGCCGTTCACGCCAGCCACCGGGGCGCGGTAACGTCCCTCGGGGCCGAACACGGCGCGACGCAACTGCTGCTCCAGACCCTCCTGATTCTTGTGATCAAAGAAGCGGTCGAATCCCGGGTGGGCCACTTCGATGGAGCGGTCGCCGAAGTGAATGGTTTCGGTGGCGGTACCCAGGTCGGTCAGCATGTCCTTGAGGCTGCCGTGCGCGCGCGACCACGGCAGCAAGGTGGGGTGCGTGGTGGCCGCTTGCGTGGCGAGCTTGCCGTAATGCTCGCGCACGAAACCCAGCACATGGCGAACGGCGTAGGAGCGCAGGTTGACCTGACTCATGTCCTGGAACACGAAGCCTGCCACCGGGGTGTGGGCGGGCAGCAGTTGATCCCACAGTGCAGGATCGAGCTCACTGATGCGCGTCAGGTCGATGCGTTGTCCCTGGTAGCGCAGCGCCAGCTGGAGGCCCTCGACGGTCTTGGGCCAGTTGTGGAAATCGTGAAAGCCGGCAAACCCCAGGGTCTGCGCGCCAGCGTGGGGCGGGGTCAGCCGTGGCGAGGCCACCAGAGAGACGCGCAGGCGGCCTGTCAGAGGGCCTTCACTCACACGCCCTGCGGGCAGAGCGGTCCAGACGATTTGCTGTGGGGACATCGTGATGTTCTCGTCAACGGGGTCAGGCAAAGGCTTCGCAGTACTCACGCCAGGCGTAGGTGCTGTCGGAGCGGATCTGGGCCAGTTCGTCTGCCAGCGGCAGAGCCGGGTCCGGGCCCATGAGTTGTCGGAAGGTCGGGTCGCCGTTGGAGCCGGCGAACTTGCGCTCGCACCGAACCGTGACGCTGGCCGAGAAGAGGAAGACCTCGACCTCGATGGTCAATTGCGCCCGGCCCACGGCTTTGCCGGTTTCGAACTCGTAGCGCAGCTCCAGGTACAGCTCCAGCGAGGCCGTGATCAGGCCCAGCACGCTGACGTGGCCGCCCAGGCGGAAGTAGCCGGTCAGCGAGGCGGCGTCCTGCTCCATGCGGAAGTAGATGCCGGCCATGACCTGCACCCCGCCCGATGCCACGCCGAAGTCCACCGAAATGCTGGCGCCGAACTCGAACGCAGCTTCCAGGATCTGCACGCCATGGGGGTCGATGGTGACGCCAAAGAAGCCGCCTCCGCCAAACATCGACACCGTGAGGATGAAGGGTTGCTCGCGGGTGCAGAAGTTGAAGCGCACCGACAGAGGCTGGCCGATGAAGGGCACAGTGAAACCCGCTCCCAGGCTGAGGTTGCTCAGCGAGAAGATGCCCACTGCGATGTTGGGCAGGGCCAGCGAGAAACCCGCATCGATGCCCGAGGGGCTGATGTCGAGATAAGGCGGATCGGAGAAGCCGTCCAGCGGGATCAGGTCCTTGAGGGTCTCGACGAAGGACAGTGGGCCGACGAACTTGATGTCGCTCAGCAGCACGTCGACGTTCATCTTCGCCGAGGTGTTGACGATGAACTCGATCTTCTCGAAGTTCAACTCCAAAAAGGCTGCCGGGTTGATCAGGACCAGATCGAAGTGCTTGAGTCCGCAGGCCACGCTGACAGAGGGCATGCCGCCGCTCTTTTTCATGCGCGCTTCCACCGCGACAACAAAGCCGTTCTTGTCGTTGGCGCGGAAGATCGGTTGAGTGGCCGGATTGGCGCCAGGCAAGGCCCAGTTCTGGATGGGGGGCGTCCAGTCGAAGCGCACCACCAGCTCTTCACCGAGCAGGCTTTCGATCAGGTTGATGAGCGGATCGGCCAAGCCCAGCACGTCGGAAACCGCATCCAGCGCATCGACGAGCACTTGGCGTGTGGCACCGTCCAGCAGGCGGAAGGATTTCACGACATCGCGCAGGGGACTGACGGCGTCGAGGATGGCCTTGAGCTTGAGTCCCACAGTGGCCGCATCGGCGAATGCGTCCGGATCTTCGACCACCGCGCGGATGGCATCGAACAGGTTCTTGCCGACGCTCACCAGCAGCAGCACGGTGAGCACATCCTGCAAGAACTGTTGCGCGTGCTGGATGACCGCGCGCACCGATTGCTGAAAGCCCGAGGGTAAGGGCGCTGCATCGATCTGCGTCTGCAGCTGGGTCAGGCCGGCCAGCGTCTGGTTGACGCGCTGGGTCAGCTGTGCCGCATGCGCTGGCGTGAGCAGCGCGACGATCTGGTCCAGGCTCGGCAAGCTGCCGTCCGCTTGCGGCGTGGTGAAGCCGTCGAACAGGGCGCGCAAGGCATCGAGCTGGGCCTTGACATCCTGAATGGCGTTCAGCACAGGGGTGGCCTGGGCGGCGGCCAGCGTCACGGCTTGCAGCAGAAGGTCTTGCAAGATGCCCAGCACCACATCGATGGCGGCCTGCGCCAGCGAGCCGCTTTGGCCTCCGATTTGCTGGACGAAGCCGTAGGCACGCGTGAGCACGTTGAACAGGGCTTCGAGCTGGCTGCTGGCCTCGGACACAAAGCTTGGCAGTTTGTCGCTGCTGCCGGCCACGGCCTGCAGCACCTCCCCCAGCGGGATGCAGCCGAACAGCAGCGGCAAGGGCAGATCGCTGAGGGTGGTGGGGAACAGATCGGTGCCGCTCAGCGGGCTGCCAGTGAGGTAGCGGTCGATGGGGCCAGTCAGGGGCCCGAGCGAACGCGACAGACCGCTGGGCTTGAGGTTCGGCATGACAAAACCACCCGAGCGGTCGCCCTGGCTGGAGAAGTCGAGCTTGGCCATGTTGTTCTCGGCCACCACGTCGGCAAACACCTGCGCCGCGTTGTGTGTGGCCCCGGCACCCCCTTGCACCGGATCGAAGCCGTGCTTCAGGTAGGTGGCGTTCCAGTTCAGCAGGTTGCTGGCGTTGCTGCCGCCCAGCTGAGCGAGTGCGGCAATGCGGGCGCGCACCGCCGTGACGCTGGGGTAGAACACCGGCCGCTGCAACCGGTCGGAGTAAGTGTGCAGGGCGTTGCCGAAAGCTTTGTACTCCCCGCCAAAGGCCAGGGTTTCGACCTCGACACTGGTGTCTCCCGCCTTGATACTGGGGGCCAGAGCGACACGCTGGCGCTTCAACGAGACCTCGCGACGCAACTTTCCACCATCCTGGCGTTGCAACCACTCCGTGGTGGCGATCTGCGCGAAGGTCTCGGCCCCCTTGTGCAGGCTGCCGTTGACCACCTTGTCCACATACAACGGCTTGAGCGTGCCACCGCTGAGGTAGCGCGGCGAGGCGTAGCTGTTGTCCATGAAGATCATGGGCAGCTCGAACTGCACCTGACGCCCGTCGATGTCGGTGCCGACACAGCGGAAGGCAAAAGGGGTTGTGCCCACGCAGGGCCAGAACAGACTGCGCCCGTGCGTGCCGATCTTGGCCGCTGCCGAGGTGGGTTCGGCCAGATCCGGCGTGACCGTGGTCAGCAGGCGCACCTTGTGGAAGGGAAACTGGCGCTGAAACGCACGCTGCTGATCAACGCTGACCAGGTTCGGGTCCATGTAGGTGCGCTCGCGCTCGCGCACCACGATGAACATCCGCTGCCGCAGATAAGCGGGGTTGCCGCTGATGCCTGCGCTCGGGTGAAACTTGCGCTCGCTGACCTTGATCAGGGCCACACGGTGCCCGAAGGGATACAGAAAGCCCTTGTAAACCACGCGCACATAGTGATCCCGCCCCATGGTGGCGCGGTGTACCCACTCCTCGACCGACAGACCCGGTGGCTCCCATGCGCCGCGTGCGTCCAGCCAGCCTCCCAGGCTCGACAGCATCAGCAGCCGGGTGTCCACTGCCTCCGGCTGGTAGTTGCTGACCGCGAAATTCGATGACAGGTGGGCGATCTGAAAACGGTCGAAGTCGTCCAGCGTGCACAAGAAGGGCGTGGTGAGTTCATCCGTGCGGGGCAGCGTGGCCGTCGTCGGGAAGGTGCCGCTCATGGCGCGGTCCGGGCGCGGGTCTGAGCCCTCGCCCATCAAGGCCCACACCGCCCGCACGGTGCGACGCGGATCGGGCCGGGGTGGTGGCACTGGCGCGCTGCCGTTGGCGCCAGGCACCACCAGACGCGAATGCCACAACTCCGTGCGCGCGGTCAGTGGCGAGGTCACGGCGGCGCTGGCATGGTGAAACTGCTCGCCACCGTGCGGCGCCAAAATCAGGCGCCAGGGCATTTCAATGGCTGTCTGGCGCGCGCCAGGCAAGGCGGGGCGCGGCTGCAAGCGCCAGATTGGTGGTCGGGTCACCTCAATGAGCTGTCCCGGCAGGCTCACGTTCTGGCTGATGCGCGCGGCCAGCGTGGTGGATTCAACGCCTTCGAGGGCCAGCAAGCGCCGTTGCCGCAAGGCCAGCGTACCGAGCTGGGCGCGCACCTGCGGTGCCAGTTGCGCCAGGTCACGCACCGTCCAGCGTCCTGGGGTGATCCGTTGCGCCCCGGCACCGGCCGGCAAGGCATTGGCGGGCACCGCCAGCGCCAGACTTTGGCAGGCCTCCAGCACACTGGCGAGCTGGTAGTCCACCCGAAAGCCGGTCGGCACCTTGAACACCAGGCGAGACTCGCCCGCTGCCCGAGCCCGAATCGGCGGCGTTTTGAGACCTGTGCCAGTCGGGAGCTCAGGCTTGGGCGTGACGTGATCAGGCACCTCGGCCTCACTCACGCCGGCCACTGCTTGTGTGGCTTCAAAAAACACCTGCTCCGCGATCGACTGTGGCGGGAAATGCAGCACGATGAACGCATCCGCCCCTCCTGGGTTCACCAGCTGCGCGGGCGGACCTGCTTGCACCTGCAGGTGGATGTACTCGATGCGCAGGGCCAGGAGATCGTCTGGCCGCACCACCGCTTGACCGGGTTTGCCCGCATCAAACAGGCCGCTCTCTGCAGAGGGCAGCGGCACGACGGGCGGGCGGATCACACCCGGTTCGATCAAGCCCGGCACACGCCGGATGACGGGAGGGCGGGGGCTGCGTTTGATGGTCGGTCGATCGGGCATCTGGGCGTCCTGGCTGGGCAATCCTGGCGACTGAGCCTAGCCATCCCCTGTCGCAGACACCCTCCCTACTACTAGGGGGGGGCATGTGCCTGCTGGCCACACTGGTGGCTGTGTCAAAGGGCACGTGCGCAGCTGTTTTCCTGTGCGCACCAGAGGCAGAGGGTGTGAAAATGAGCGTCTGGCTGCCATGATCGTGATACATATCGACAAGACTTTTGCAGAACCAAGATGACCCAAGCCGTGGACCACCAGCTCTCCGACGCCAAGAACTGTGCCCAGGCACGTGATGACACTTTGGTTTTGCGAACCCCGGCCGCCGTGTGGAATGCCATCCGGGGTGATCACCCCATGGCGCCGCGCCACCGTCTGGGTGAGACCCTGGTGGTGCACGGCCTCAGTGAGCCCTCGGACATTGAGCGCGCTCTGACCTTGCAACGTCATGGGCAGCAGCGCCCTCTGGGTCAGATCCTGCTGAGTGAAGGCATGGTCGTGGAAGACGACCTGAAGATCGCGCTGGCGGCGATGGCGGGCATGCCCGTGGTGGACTGCCTGGCCGTGCCGCCGCAAGACGATGCCGTGCTGTTGGTGCCGCAGGGCACTGCGGAGCGCGCCCGCGTGTTGCCGCTGCTGCGCGAAGGCAGTACCCTCGTGGTGGCCATGGAGGACCCCTGGCACCGTCCCACGCTCGATGAGTTGCGCTTCCTGAGCAACCTGCACATCGAAGCGGTGATGGCGCTGCCGGGCACCCTGACCCAGGCGCAGGCCAACGCCTACGAAGCGGTGCAAGGGCGGGTGCGCGCCCTGCATGCGAACACCGACGTGCATGAACTGGCGGCCGAACTGGCGGTCGAGCTGGGCCCCAACCACAACGATTCGGTCAAAGAG
>CAYOJR010000036.1:1499-4043 GCA_964404335.1 uncultured Aquabacterium sp. | reverse complement strand
GGCGGCCGAACTGGCGGTCGAGCTGGGCCCCAACCACAACGATTCGGTCAAAGAGGTCATCACCGAGTCGAGCAGCACCCTCGTGCGCCTGGTCAACACCATGATCGAAGACGCCATCAAGCGCAACGCGTCCGACATTCACATCGAGGCCAGCTCGCCGCACAGCAAGGTGCTGATCCGTTTCCGGGTGGACGGTGCGCTGTCGGTGTACCTGGAACTGCCATCGGAGTACCGTTCGGCCCTCGTGGCGCGCCTGAAGATCATGTCGGACCTGGACATCTCCGAGCGTCGCAAACCGCAAGACGGCAAGATCGACTTCTCGCGCTTTGGTGACGCCAAGGTCGAGCTGCGCATCGTCACCGTGCCCACCACGCATGGCGTCGAAGACGTCGTGCTGCGTTTGCTCAGTGGTGCCAAGCCCTTGCCCCTCGAGCAGATTGGTCTGAGTCTGGGCAATCTGGAGTCCCTGCGCAAGATCATTGCCAAGCCCTACGGCCTGGTGCTGGTGTGCGGACCCACCGGTTGCGGCAAGACCACGTCCTTGCACTCGGTGCTGCGCGAGCTCAACCAGGGCGATCGCAAGATCTGGACGGCCGAGGACCCGATTGAAATCTCGCAGCAGGGCCTGTGTCAGGTGCAGGTCAATGCCCGCATCGGCTGGACCTTTGCGGCAGCCATGCGCACCTTCCTGCGCGCCGACCCCGATGTCATCATGATTGGTGAAATGCGGGACGAGGAAACGGCCAACATCGCCATTGAGGCATCGCTGACGGGTCACCTGGTGTTCTCGACCCTGCACACGAACTCGGCGGCCGAGAGCATTGCACGTCTGCTCGAAATCGGGCTGGACCCGTTCAACTTCTCGGACTCGCTGCTGGCGGTGCTGGCGCAGCGTCTGGTGCGCCGGGTGTGCCCGTCGTGCGGTATCACCGCCGAGGCCACGCAGACCGACTTGGACGTGATGCTGTACGAGTACCTGCACAGCGCCCGCGACACCAGTGACAGCAGCCGCGAGGCTTTGCTCAACACCTGGCGCCAGCAGTATGGCGATGCACAGGGCCGCATTCACCTGCGCCACCGTGGCCCGGGTTGCCCGACCTGCAACCAGCGCGGCTACAAGGGCCGCATGGGCATCCACGAGTTGCTGGTGTCCGATGACGCCATCCGTTTGCACATTCGCCAGCGCAGCTCTGCCATGGAGATTTTGGAGACCAGCCTGAAGGGCGGGATGCGCACCCTGCGTCAGGACGGCATCGACAAGGTGTTGCAGGGGCTCACCGATGTCAAGGAAGTGCTGGCGGCCAGCAACAACTGAGATGATGCGCCATGCAGGCGGGTATTGAGTCATGAACCGTGCGCGTGGCACCGAAGCCTGGCGCTGGCTGCGCCATGCCTTGAAATGGCTGGCGCTGGGCGTGGGCGTGGCCTTGCTGGCCGGCACGGCTTCGGCCTGGTTCCTGCTGGCGCTGGCCTGGGCCACCGAAACACGCGAGGCGCACCGCTGGTTGCTGGCCCTGCTGCCCGTGGCGGGCTTCGTGGTCGGCTGGGTGTACCTGCGGGTGGGCCAGCCGGTGGAGGCGGGCAACAACCTCTTGATCGACGAGGTGCACGACCCGCGTCAGGTGGTGCCGGTGCGCATGGCGCCGCTGATCTTTTTGAGCACGGTGGTGTCGCACTTGTTTGGCGCCTCGGTGGGGCGCGAGGGCACGGCCGTTCAGATGGGCGGGGCGCTGGCCGATCAGTTCACGCATGTGTTTCGCCTGCGCGCGGACGACCGGCGCATCTTGCTGATGGCGGGCATCAGCGCGGGCTTTGCCTCGGTGTTCGGCACGCCGCTGGCGGGCGCGGTGTTCGGGCTGGAGGTGCTGGCCATTGGCCGCCTGCGCCATGAGGCGCTGTGGCCCTGCGTGGTGGCGGCCGTGGTGGCCGATCAGGTCTGCACGCTGTGGGGCGTGCACCATGGGGTGTACAGCGCGGGCGTGTTGCCGGCGCTGTCGGTCGGCACCTTGGGTGCGGCCGTCGTGGTGGGGCTGCTGTGCGGGCTGGTGGGCATGGCGTTTGCACGTGGCACGCACGGCTTGTCGGCGTTCATGAAGCAGCGGGTGGCCTATGCGCCGCTACGGCCCTTGCTGGGCGGCATGGTCCTCGCCGGCGTGATCTGGGCGACCGATGCCTGGCGCTATGCGGGCCTGAGCCTGCCGGGGCTGGCGCAGGCCTTCACCGAGCCGCTGCCGTGGTGGGACTTTGCCCTCAAGGGTCTGTTCACCAGTTTTTCACTGGGCGTGGGCTTCAAGGGTGGCGAGGTGACGCCGTTGTTCTACATGGGCGCGACGCTGGGCAACGCCCTGGCGCCGCTGCTGCAGCAGCCCTTCCCCTGGCTGGCCGCGCTGGGCTTTGTCGCGGTGTTTGCCGGTGCGGCCAACACCCCGCTGGCTTGCATCTTCATGGCCATGGAGGTGTTCGGCGTGGGTATCGGCACGCATGCGGCGCTGGCGTGCGTCATGGCCTACCTGGCGTCCGGGCACACCGGCATCTACCGGGCGC
>CAYOJR010000036.1:0-1399 GCA_964404335.1 uncultured Aquabacterium sp. | reverse complement strand
GGCGCAGCGGGTGGAAGGTTCGAAATACCGCTGTCGGCGCTGAAGAGCTGCTGTGTGCTGAAGACGCAGCCTCAGCCCACCATCTCAGCCTTTCTCGACCGGGCGCGAGGGATCTCGACACCACTCGCTCCAACTTCCGGCAAACAGACGGGTCGGCCTCAAGCCTGCCACCTCCATCGCCAGCAGGTTGGGCACGGCGCTGACACCGCTGCCGCACTGGTGCACCACGCTGGCCGGATCGCGGCCGGCGAGCAAGGCCTCGAACTCGGCGCGCAGCATGGCAGCGGGCTTGAACAACCCCTGTTCGTCGAGATTGAGACTGAAGGGCCGGTTGAGCGCGCCGGGAATGTGGCCGGCGACCGGATCCAAAGGTTCCACCTCGCCACGGTAGCGCGGCGTGGCGCGTGCATCGATCAGGGTCTGATCGGGTTGCCCGAGGTGCGCCAACACCTCGTCGGCGCTCACCAGTGTGCGCAAGGGCGTCTGCAAGGTCCAGTCAGACGGCGCACGCGACAGCGGTGGCCCACTCTCGACCGCGCCGCCGCTCGCGGTCCAGGCAGACAGCCCCCCATCGAGCACCGCCACGGCCTCATGGCCGGCCCATTTCAGCATCCACCACAGGCGGCCGCAGAAGTTCAGGCCATTGCGGTCGTACACCACCACCTGGGTGTCGCTGCGCAAGCCGATGTGGCGCAACCACTGCGCGAACACCTCGCGACGTGGCAAGGGGTGACGCCCACCCGAAGCCGCATCGGCCGCGCCGTGTGCGCTCAGGTCGTGGTCCAGGTCGGCATGGATCGCACCCGGCAGGTGCGCCGCCTCGAATTGCTGCCGCCCGGTAGCCGGGTTCATCAGGTCAGCGGTGCAGTCAACGAGCAGCAAGGCGACATCGGCTTGCTGCAGCGCTTGCAGTTGGGCGCAAGAGATCAGGGTGGTGAACATGGTCGTGGATCATCAGAAGAGAGGGCGGGAGGCTGTGGGGCGCATCAGGTCGCGCCGCCCACGTCAGAATGTCGCGTGCGTTTGTGTGAACCTCGCCACTGACAGCTTTTGTTGACTCTATGCCAAACCAGAACCCGTTGAACACTGCCCCCTTCCAGGCCGCCATCATCGACCTCGACGGCACGATGGTGGACACCCTGGGTGACTTCGTCGTGGTGCTGCACCACACCCTGGCCGACCTGGGCTGCCACGCCATCGAAATCGCCCGTGTGGACGGCGCCTTCGTCGAACTCACAGTGGGCAAAGGCACCGAAGACCTGCTGCGTCGCACCCTGGCCCACGCCTGGGGATTGCCGGATGACGACCCCGAGGCCGTCGCCGCTGTGCCCGAAGCCTGGCAGCACTACCAGGGCCACTACACCCGCCTCAACGGCCTGCATTCCGATGTGTACCCCGG
>CAYOJR010000035.1:0-17384 GCA_964404335.1 uncultured Aquabacterium sp. | reverse complement strand
ACCATCTGGATGGCCTGACGGGCCTCGCGCAATTCAGCCGGCGACAAGGTCAAGAGATTCTGGCGCCCGGCACGGTGCTGCAACCAGACCTGACCACTGACGCGAGCCTGTGTCTGGTCCCGCAACAACTGAACGATGGCCCGACCTGTCGTGGTCTTGCCACAACCGGATTCACCCACCAAAGCCAGCGTCTGCCCAGCACGCAAGGTGAACGACACGTCCTGAACGGCGCTCACCTCATGGCGACGCCGGAACATCCCACCTCCGCTTCGGAAGGCAACGCTGAGTGACTGCACTTCCAGCAGGAGCGCAGGTGTGGCAGGAACGTCGATGCCATCGCTGGTGGTGCCGCTGACCGCAGCCTGTGGCGGCACCGCCTCCGGGGCGTGCGTGAGCGGAAACCAGCACCGCACTGCCGCTTCGCTTTGAGGGGTGACACGCGCAAGTTGAGGACTTTGTTGCCGACATTGCGCTTGCACCCGGTCGCATCTGGGCGCAAAACGGCAGCCCTCGAAGGTTTGCCACAACGGTGGCACGGTGCCGCCGATGGACACCAACGGCTTGCCACGGCTCAGCGCATCCGGCAAGGTCTGCAAGAGCATGCGTGCATAGGGGTGGTGGGGCTGAGAGAAGAAGTCGTCTGCCGACGCCTCCTCGATGATCTGGCCGGCGTACATCAACGCGACACGATGGGCCATGTCGGCCACCACGCCAAGGTCGTGCGTGATGAGCAACAGCCCCAGTTCACGCTCTTGCTGAAGGGTCTTGAGCAGGTCGAGCACCTGCTTCTGAATGGTCACGTCGAGCGCCGTGGTGGGCTCGTCGGCGATCAGGTAGCGCGGCTCCGCTGCCAAGGTCATGGCGATCATGACGCGCTGCTTCTGGCCACCGCTCATCTCGAACGGGTAGCTGTCAATCCGACGCTCCGGTTCGGGGATGCCAACACGGCGCAGCCACTCGATGGCCTTGCGCCGTGCTGCCGGACCGCGCAAGTTGGTATGAGCTTCGATGGCTTCGCCAATCTGGTCACCCACGCGCATGACCGGATTGAGGCTGGTGGCCGGCTCCTGAAAAATGATGCCGACGTGTCCCCCACGAATGCGCCGCATCTCGCGCTCGGGCAGGTAGAGCAGTTCGGTGGGCTTGCCATCAGGGACGTCGGACCCCAGGTCCACCCTGCCCCGCTCAATGCGTCCGTTATCGGGCAGGAGACGCATCAGCGCCAAAGCGGTCATGCTCTTGCCGCAGCCGGATTCGCCCACCAGCGCGAAGGTCTCACCCCGCTGCAAAGCGAGGCTGAGGCCATCGAGGGCGCGCACCAGACCCGCCTCGGCATCCAGCGTGACATGGAGATCATCGGTCAACAGCATGGGCACCTCAGTTGGGCTGCACGGCCGCACGGGCGCGTGATCGATAGACGCGAGCGCGAGGATCGAAGGCGTCACGCACGGCATCGGCGAACAGATTGGCCGACAAGACGATGGCGACCATGAACACAAACGCCGCCAGGAAGGACCACCACACGATGGGGTCGCGGGACATCTCGACGCGGGCCTGGTTGATCATGCCGCCGAAGCTGTTCATGGAGGGATCGACCCCCACGCCCACATAGGACAGCACGGCTTCGTAGAGGATGAGGCCGGAAAACTCCAGCACGGTGGTGATGAGCACCAGGTGCATGACATTGGGCAAGATGTGGCGCAGCATGATGCGCCAGTGGCTGACGCCGAAGGCGGTGGCGGCCTGCACATACTCCAGTTCACGCAGCTTGAGCGTTTCGGCACGCAGCAAGCGACACAATCCGGCCCATCCCGTCAGGCCCAGGATCAGGCAGAGCAGGAAGATCTTGAGGTCGGCACGCTCCAGCCCGGTTTCGAATAACTCCGGGTGCTTGTCGAGGAACACCTGCACCATCAGGACGCATGCGGCGATCAGCAAGATGTTGGGCACCGATGACAGCACGGTGTAGATGTACTGGATGACATCGTCCACCCAACCCTTGAAGTAGCCAGCGGCTATGCCAAAGGCCAGCGCAAACGGCAAAGTGGCGATGGTGGCCAGACTGCCAATGACGAACGCCGTGCGGATGCTCTTGATGGTCATGTACAGCACATCGTTGCCGGTGCGGTCGGTGCCCAAAACGTGGTAGCCATGCCCCCAACTGAGGGCCACGCCCCACCCCACCAACACCGCCATGATCGATGCCGTGACCCAGGCCGCACGCCAGGCGAGTGGCTGTTGAGCGCGCGAGGATGCGCGCGCCGGCCTCATCAACCACCACAGCAGCAAGCTGACCGTCGCCCCCACCACAGTGCCCCAGGCCAGACGCGCAGCAATGTCGGCAGCCCAGTCATGCTGGGGGTCATCCAGGCCCGCTCCACCGTGGCGCAAACGCGGATACGCGCGTGCTGGCAGCACCGGCACGCCATGCTCATCAAGGACGGGCTTGGCATCGGGCTGTGGCGGCACGGATTCCTTGCTGAAGCCGTGGGTTGCCAGAGGTTGCGAGTAACTGTTCTCTCGCCTGGCCACCAATTTGGCAAGCCCCAAATCGAGGATCGACTCGGTTCTGGTGTCGAAAGCCTGGGCACCACCGGCCACATCCGGCAAAGCACGGCGGAAATGCACGCTGTCCACCAAGGTCACGAGCAGCATCACGCCAAGCAACACGGCGGACGCCATGGCAGACGGTGTCACAAACACGCGGCGCCAGGTGGCCCGCAAGGCGGCATCGCGCCGCACCTGCCGGATGTAGAGGCCCAGACCCCACAACATCACCCACAGGACCACATCGGTCCACAGCATCACGAACTTGAAAGGCAGATCCATGATTCGGCGTCCTCACTGCATCCGCACACGCGGGTCGGCCAGGGTGTAGGCCACGTCGATCAGGATGTTGGAGACGATGTAGAGCACCGACCCCAGGAACACCATCGCGCGCACGATGGCGAAGTCCTGACTGGCAATGGCGTCGATCGTGTAGGAACCCAGACCGGGAATGCCGAAGAAGCTCTCGGTGAGCAGGCCGCCCATGAACAGGCCGGGCAAAGCACTGCCCGAACTGGTGATGATCGGCAACATTGCATTGCGCAGCACATGGCGGCCCATCACGGCGGTTTCCGCCAGGCCTTTCCCGCGGGCCGTGCGCACATAGTCCTTGCCGGCTTCTTCCAGGAACAAGGTGCGGAAGAAACGAGCCTGGCCGGCCAGCGAAGCCACCAGCATCAGACAAATGGGCAGAATGAGGAAGCGCACAGCATCCAGCCCACCGGCGTAACCGGAGATCGGGGCCAGTTTGGCCACGCGTGAGAACAGGTACTGTCCGACGATGATGTAGAACAAGCTGGAAATGGACATCATGACCACGCAGGCCACCACGCCCCAGAAGTCAACGCGTGTGCCTCGGAACATCACCAGCCACAACGAGAAAATCACGCTGGCGAGCAGCCCCATGACAAAGATCGGCACGGTCAACCTCAGGCTCACACCCATGCGCTGTGCTATCTGATAGCCGATGTCACCACCACTGGCATTGTCGGCACGACCAAAGTCGAACACGAACAAGGACACCGAACGCTCCCAGAACACCGTGTGCGTCAGCTTGTCGGCGCCCTGCGCCTGCTCATTGAAGAGCATGGGCTTGTCGTAGCCGCGCTCCACTTTCCATTTTTCGATCTGATCCGGCGTGACACGCTTGCCGCCAATGTTCAAGCGCGCCATGTCGTCTGGCGTGTTGACCGTAAAGAACAGCAGGAAGGTGATCAGGTTCACCCCGATCAGGATGACCACGCCATAGCCCAGGCGGCGAAGGATATAAGCCAGCATCACCGACCTCTCCGTGATGACGCCACCGGTCGTGGCAGCGCAGTTTGCTGGTCATGTGCCCGCAGGATGCGGATGGCGCCCCATGCCATGGCCGCCAGCAAACCCAGCACGGCCGCAACCGGCCAGTAGAGTGGCTGGTTCCAGGCCTGCAGGCTGCGGCTGCGGTCGGCGGTGTCCAGGCGGTAATACTGGGCCTGGTCGCGCACCATGATGCTGGGCTTGCCGTTGTGCACCCAGCGGTGATACGCCCCGGACGAGTAAGGGAAGTAGCCCCAGGACCAGGGCGCGTCATCTTGGAGGATGCGCACCATCTTGTCGATCACGGCCTGCTTCGCCAGACCATCGTCCATGAAGCGCAAAGTGCTGTAGAGCCGGTCGTATTCGGAATTTTGATAGTTGGCGGCGTTCTCACCGTCGTGAACCGACTTGGCGCCCGGTCCGTAAAGCAGGAAAAGGAAGTTCTCCGCATCCGGGTAGTCGGCCAACCAGCCCCAGGTGAAGATCTGGTGCTTGCCGCGACGAACCTTGTCCTGGAACTGGTTGTAGTCGGTGGCCCGAATTTCCAGCTGAATGCCAAGCTTGGCAAATTGCTTCGCCGTCCAATCGAGGTTTGCCTTGCTGTCCGGCGTCGTGGCTGCACCCACATCGTAGTTGAGCACCAGCGGCTTGCCAGTCTTCGCATCACGACCATCGGGGTAACCTGCCTCGGCGAGCAACTTCTTGGCGTCTTCAATCGGTCGGCGCACAGCCTGACCATTCACCCAACGGTGCGTGATCGGGTTCAACCCCTCAAGCGTGCCATGCCGCGAACCGAACACCCCGCCAGGCAACGGACCTTGGGCCACCTCACCCGCAGCCTTGGGAAAAATGCGGTTGAATTCGTCCCAGTCCACGGCGATGGACAGTGCTTGGCGCAGCTTGCGGTTGCGCATCTGCTGTTCAGGCGTGTCGCCTCGGCCCACCACCGGATCCAACCAGTTGAAACCCATGTAGCGACTTGACAAATCCACGGTCCGAGACAACACGATGCCCTTGTCGCTGAACTCCTGATGGAAGCGCGGCGAGTCTTCCATCTGGATCTTGTAGGCATTGCCGTAGCTCATCTGGTCGAACTCCGGCACATCGAGGTAGCCTTGCCGGAACTTGGCGTCCTGCGGCACGGCTTCCTTCTCGATGTTGAACACCAGCGTGTCGATGAAAGGCGTCTTTTTGCCGCAGTCCTTCAAGCGCCCTTCGGCCTCATCTTGTGGCGTACCTTCGCATGGATAAGGCTCCCCCCGGTAATTGGGGTTGCGCTTCATCACATGGCGGCGGTCTTGCACGAATTCGGCCATCATGTATGGCCCTGTCCCCACTGGCCAGGTATTGAGCGACAAGCCATTGCCGGCCATGCCGGGTTGTGCGTAGAAGGCGTCGGCTTCCCAAGGAATGGGCGCCAGGAAGCTCATGGCCATCCAGTATTTCCACTGCGGATACTTGCCGTGGACGCGAATGCGCAGCGTGTGCGAGTCCAGCGCTTGGGCGCCAGCCAGGGGCCACTTGCGGAAGTCCAGAAAAGGCTTGTCCTTGCTGGTGGGAGGCACGCTGGCACGCAGCTTCTTGTCTTCCGCGCGGATGAGCTTGCCGTAGTCGCCCAGGCCCACCACATACTCGGAGAAGATGCCAAACACCGGCGCGGCCGTCCGTGTGGTGGCGTGGCGCTTGATGGCGTAGACGAAATCGTCGGCCACGAGTTCACGGGTGCCGGTCTGTCCGAAGGCCCAGGGGCTGCGCTTGTCTGCCACCTGCTCGGCCGTCAGTCGGTGATAGAGGTATTCGCCTTGCGCGTTCTTGGCAAAGGCTGGGTGAGGCGCGAACAGCACACCCCGCTTGATCGGGATGTCGTACACGCTCTCCACAATCTGGTCAGCCGGAGCTGAATCGGGCAGCGTTTTGCCATCCCGTCCCAGGTAGCGGGGCTGCACCACCGCCGCAGCCGTTTTGGGCACCAAGGTATAGGGGCGCTTCAGGTAGTGGTATCCGTAGAGCGGCTCGTAGATCTGGTAGGTGTAAGGCGTCTCGTTGCTGCTGTAAGACGAGGTGGGGTCAAGGTACCGAGGGGAACGCTCATTGAAGGCGGTGTAGAGGGTGTTGCTGTCAGCCGCGCCTGCCGGGTAGGGACTGTTGTTGCAGCCAGCCAGCCCCACCATCACGCTCACGACCAGTGCGAAGAACGCCCACACGCGTCCACTCCCCAGCCACTGCCGCCCCGTTACCCCGATTGGAAAACCCATCCTGCCTTGTGTCATGCCTTGATTGTGTCCTGCCCCACGTGTGGCCACCCCTCAGGGTTTCACCACATCACCAGAACGTCGCGCCCTTGCACCACCAGGTTCACCTTGCGGCCCAGTGGCAGACAGAGCTTGGTCGGCACATGGCCGAACGGCAGCCCCGTCAAGATCGGCGTGGACGTCAGCGATCGCAGGTAGGCAATGGCCGTTTTCAGGCTGTAACCCCGGTCCAGCGGTGATTTATTGAACCCATTGAAACTGCCGAGCAGCACCGCCTTTTGCTGGTCGAGGATACCCGCCTGATGCAACTGCAGCAGGGTGCGTTCGATGCGATATGGGTGCTCGTTGATGTCTTCCAGAAACAAGACGCCCCCCTTGATCTTGGGGAAGTGTTGGGTGCCCAGCAAGGCTTGCACCACCGCCAGGTTGCCGCCCCACAGGCGCCCACGCGCCTCCAGACCATCAAAGCCGGCCTCGGTGCGGAACCCCACAGCCTCCAGTTCACCGGTCATGGCTTCGACGAATACCTCCTGGGTCACATCGTCACCGCCCTCGGTGATGGCGGCATTGCCAAAGTCCTCATTGGCCATCGGCCCCGCCCAGAAACCCGCCGTGACGCCCTCTGGTACCGTTTCAGGCCCCGCCGCCTTGTGCGCCAGCGCTGCCAGCTGCAGCGCCGTCACATCGCTGTACCCCACCCAGGCGGTACCCTGCTCCACGCTGCGCGCAATCAAAGGCCACTCGATCTGGTCGAGCAAGCGCGTGAGGCCATAGCCCCCGCGCGTCGCCAGTGCCACCTGGGGGGCGGCCTCGGCCACACGGTGAATGCTGGCCAGTCGGGTGGCATCGTCACCAGCGAAACGCTGGTGCTTGCTCAGCGCCGATGCATCCAGTGTGGGCGCAAAGCCCAGCGTCGTCAGACGTTTGAGTGCCTTGCGCACGGGCGCGGCGGCCGGAACGATGCCGGAAGGACTGTAGATGATCAGAGAGGGGCGTGTATCAGTCATGCCCACATTCTCACCGACGAAAGCGCTTGCGCTGATCACACATCCCACGGTGGGGCTTGATCTGCTGCGGTATGAGTTCCCGTGGCGGATGACGCCGTGGCCGGCATGACTGGCGCAACGCCACCCATGACCTGCTCGCCGCCCAAGGCTTCCAGCAGATCCGGGATCAACTGGCTTAACTCGCCGGTGGCAATGGCAGCGTCGGCATCAAAGGTTTCGCCTTTGTCCACGGACACCGCCCCCTCGAACACCACGTCGAGGAACGCCACCTTTTTCAGCTGCATGGACTCGGTCAGGATGAACGACACCCGGTCGCGCCAGGTCATGGCCACCCGCGTAGGCACCTTGCCGCTGACAATGTGTTGCTTGACCTCATCGGTGTCCAGGTTGTGTCGCGCATAACGCACCACCGACTTCATCTCGTCGGTTGACTTCAGCTCGCACTCACGGTCGATCGTGAAGTTGTATGGTGGCTCGCCCGTACCCAGCCAGTGGGTCATTGCGGCCGTTGGCGACATCTCTGTCTGCAGCAGGCTCATGGACAAGCCGTGAAAGGTCTGAGCCAGCAGCGTCACCACCTCGTCTGCCTTCGACTGGCTGCCCGTGTCGAGCATCAACAAGCGGGCCTGCGGTGCGATCCATACCCGGGTCGTGGACTGCTTGGTGAAAGCCATGGGCAGCAGCTCGTGCAGCGCCTGCTCCTTCAGGTCTTTGACCTGCTTCTTGCCAGGCTTGCGTCCGGTCTGCTCTTCGATCTTGGCGGCAATCTCTTCCGTGCGCTTTTTGATGACGGAGCCTGGCACCACGCGCTGCTCGGTCATCAGCTTGAGCAGGATCTGGCCATCCACCACCTCGGCGAGCGGTGCATGAGCTTCGCCGCGCGGCTCCACCCAGCCCATGGACTTTTGTTGGGTCGCCCCGCATTCGGTAAACCGCCCCTTGTCCAACTCCGCCTCGATCTCGGCTGCCGTGGCAGTCCAATCCGGGCCCATTCGATACACCGTCAGATTCTTGAACATGGTCGTCCTGTGATGTCGTGCACTCAAAAGAAAAAACCCCAAGTGACGAATCACTTGGGGTTCCATCTTGGCGGAGACGAAGGGATTCGAACCCTTGATGCAGGTTTTGCCCACATACTCCCTTAGCAGGGGAGCACCTTCGGCCTCTCGGTCACGTCTCCAGCAACAGCGAGCATTCTAGCTCAGAAATCCGAGCCTTCTGCCGGTTGCGCTCAAAACAACAATCAGGCCTTGGCCTCGTCCAGACCGAAGGCCTTGTGCAGTGCGCGCACAGCCAACTCCAGATACTTTTCGTCGATCACCACCGAAGTCTTGATCTCGCTGGTCGTGATCATCTGGATGTTGATGCCCTCGTCAGACAGGGTCTTGAACATCGTGCTGGCAATGCCAACATGGCTGCGCATGCCAATACCGACAATCGACACCTTGGCGATCTTGGCATCACCCACCACCTCGCGGGCGCCCAGGGCGGGCACCACTTGGGACTTCAGGATCTCCATGGCACGGGCGTGGTCGCCGCGCGGCACGGTGAAGGAGAAGTCCGTCTTGCCATCGTGCGAGACGTTCTGGATGATGACGTCCACGTCGATCTTGGCATCGGCCACCTTGCCCAGGATCTGGTAGGCAATGCCGGGGGTGTCGGGCACGCCGACCACGGTGATCTTGGCTTCGTCGCGGGTGAATGCGATGCCCGAAACAACGGCTTGTTCCATTTTCTCGTCTTCCTCAAAACTGATGAGCGTGCCCGACTTGGCCTCTTCGGCCAGATCAATGTCCCAGGGAGTAAAACTGGACAGCACACGCAGGGGCACACGGTATTTGCCGGCGAATTCCACCGAGCGAATCTGCAGAACCTTGGAGCCCAGCGAAGCCATCTCCAGCATTTCTTCAAAGCTGACGCTCTTCAAGCGACGGGCTTCAGATACCACACGGGGATCGGTCGTGTAAACGCCGTCCACGTCGGTGTAGATCAGGCATTCGTCGGCCTTCATGGCAGCGGCAATGGCCACCGCAGAAGTGTCAGAACCACCGCGACCCAAGGTCGTGATATTGCCATTCGGGTCGACACCCTGGAAACCGGTGATGATGACGACGCGACCAGCATCCAGGTCAGCACGCACGCGTGCATCGTCGATGCTCTCGATACGGGCCTTGGTGAACGACGAGTCTGTCTTGACCGGAACCTGCCAGCCTGCGTAGCTCACGGCATCCAGGCCTTCAGCCTGCAATGCAATGGACAGCAGCCCGACAGAAACCTGCTCGCCGGTCGAGGCGATCATGTCAAGCTCGCGTGGGCTCGGACTGTCGGAGAGCTCCTTGGCCAAACCCAGCAGGCGGTTGGTTTCGCCACTCATGGCCGATGGAACGACCACAATCTGGTGCCCGGCTCGAACCCACTTGGCCACGCGCTTGGCCACGTTGCGAATACGCTCCGTAGAGCCCATCGACGTGCCGCCGTATTTGTGAACAATCAATGCCATGTCAGATGTTGTTGGAAAAGATCGCGCGTCAAACACACATGCATATCACCCACCACACGCGATCAAACCCTTAATTTTACTCGGACCCCGAGCCCATCGGCGAATCGCCACAAGAAAGTGCGCGGAATCACTCATTTGTCGGATCGGCACACCAGGTGAGAGCGCGCTGCGGCACGCCCTCTGCAGCCTGCACGCGTGCATCCACACCCAAACCGGGCACATAAACCAACTGGCCTCCCGCCCACACCAACGGGCCAGTTCGTGCCCAGGACGGCACCTGCAGCGCCTGAAACTGCTTCTTCAATGACCGAGGTGGACGCCCTGCCCCCAACTGAAACTGCTCGCCACCTCGACGCTCGCGCAACAACAGACGCTCCAACATGGGCACTGGGACGCCACCCGACGCCACATCCCGCACACTCAGGTAGCCGCCCCACTCAGGCACGGGCCAGTCACCGGCCTCAGATACGCACAGACTCACAGGCAACCGCACCTGCTCGCCTGGATGGTTCACCGCCTGTGACACGCCCCAGCGCAGCACACCTCGATAGAGTGACAAGCCCACATCGGGCCAACGGGCCGCGCCTTGACCCACCAACAGCCTTGGAATCTCCTCAGACAGGCGCTCCAACCAAGTGGCCGGCAAGGCCTGTCCGGCGACCATGCGGTACCAATGACGCAAACTTTCTCGCCTCAGCGGCGCGATTTGCGCAGTCCACGCTTGCGCATCCAACGCGGTCATCCCACCTTGAAACGAACCAGACGGGCTGGCTGGCGCAGTCTGCAAACACAAGGGGGGCAATGTCTGCGCACACCACGCATCAGACACAGCCACGCTGTCAGACAAGCGCCGCGCCGATGCTGCCAGGCACGCCTCCGCCTCAGGAAAGGCGGACAGCAAAGCCGGCCACACCGACCGCCTCAGGCGATTGCGCGCATACCGTGGATCGGCGTTGCTGTCATCTTCAATGAAGTGCAGGCCGTGAGCCGACACATATGACTCGATGGCAGATCTCGGATGGTCAAGCCAGGGGCGCACCCAACGTACGCCGTCGCGAACCACGTCGCACGGCATACCTGCCAGACCCGCTGCACCGCCACCGCGCAAGGCTTGCAGCAGCAGGGTTTCGGCCTGATCCTGGCGATGGTGTGCGAGCAGCAACAGGTCGGCCTTCGCCTCACGCGCCATCTCATGCAAGGCAGCGTAGCGCGCCGCACGGGCCACGGCCTCCACACTGTCGCCCGGCTGCACCCCCAGGCTCACGCAGCGGTGATGCAGGCGAACCGGCAACCCTTGGTTGGCCCATGCCTCGCACACGGTCTGAGCATGTCGCAACCATTCGTCCGCATGTTGGCTCAATCCGTGGTGAACGTGGAGCGCCACCACCTGCAGACCCGACACCTGGCACGCCGCCACAGCTGTGGCGTGCAGCAATGCCGTCGAATCACGGCCACCGCTGAACGCCACCGCAACGCAGGCAGGACCACTGCCCGCGCTCATCTCATTGCCCTGAGGATCAGGATTCCTTGGTGTCGTTGTAGCGGCCATAGCTTTGCAGGCGGTCGTAACGCGTCTGCAGCAGGTCCTTGACCTTCATGTCACCCACATGGCGCATGGCGTCGTTCAGGGCACGCTTGAGGTTGGCGCAGGCCTGCTTGTAGTCGCGGTGCGCGCCGCCCACAGGCTCGCTGACAATCTTGTCAATCAAGCCTAGCGCCTTCAGACGGTGCGCCGTGATGCCCAGAGCCTCGGCTGCGTCCGATGCCTTGTCCGAGGTCTTCCACAAAATGGAGGCGCAACCCTCAGGCGAAATCACCGAATACACCGAATACTGCAGCATCAGCACCTGATCGGCCACGCTGATGGCCAATGCGCCGCCCGAGCCACCTTCACCGATGATGGTGGTGATGATGGGCACCTCCAGACGCGCCATTTCGAAGATGTTGCGACCAATGGCTTCGGACTGGTTGCGCTCTTCGGCGCCAATGCCTGGGTAAGCGCCGGGCGTGTCCACAAAGGTGAACACCGGCAATCCGAACTTCTCTGCGGTCTGCATCAGGCGCAGGGCCTTGCGATAACCCTCTGGGCGCGACATGCCAAAGTTGCGGGCGGTTCGCTCCTTGGTGTCACGGCCCTTCTGGTGTCCCAACACCATGCAGGGTTGGCCATTGAAGCGCGCCAAGCCGCCCACGATGGACAGGTCATCGGCAAAGTGACGGTCACCATGCATTTCCTGGAAATCGGTGAACAACTCGTTCACGTAGTCCATGGTGTAAGGGCGTTGCGGATGACGGGAAATCTGCGTGACCTGCCAAGGCGACAGGGTCGAATAGATGTCCTTGGTCAACTGCAGGCTTTTCTTGCTCAAACGGTCAATCTCTTCCGAGATGTTCACCGCAGACTCGCTCTGCACGTAACGCAGTTCTTCGATCTTGGATTCCAGCTCGGCGATGGGTTGCTCGAACTCCAGAAAGTGTCGTTTGCTCATGGCAAATTTCCTTCTTCACGCCGTTTGGCGTCAATACTCCACGGGCAGCGGGTCAAGACTGCGCCACAGATACCAGGTCCCCACCGTGCGGTAGGGAGCCCAGGCTTCGGCCACGTCGCGCGCTTCGGCACGCGACACCGGCTCTCCACTGAAATAGCTCATGCTGATCCCCTTGATCAGCCCCAGATCATCGAGCGGCAACACATTGGGCCGCATGAGATGAAAAATCAAAAACATCTCGGCCGTCCAGCGACCGATGCCACGAATGGCCACCAACTCGTCAATGATGGCCTCGTCTCCCATGCCATGCCAATCTGCGACATGAAGACGATTTTCATCAAAGTGGCGCGCCAGGTCACGCAAATAGTCCACCTTGCGTGCCGACAACCCCACCTGTCGCAGTTGATCGGCTTCCTGGCGCAGCACGTCCGTCACCGGAATCGGCCCTCGAAAACCGGCCACATCTTGCCCCAGCAAGACCAGCAAGCGGTTCCAGACAGATTGCGCGGCTTTCACCGAAATCTGCTGACCGACGATGGAACGCGCCAGGGTGGTGAACGCATCCCCTCGGCTGTACAAGCGGGCGTGACCATGATCCGTGATCAGCTTGCGCATGACGCGGTCGCGCTTGGCCAGATGCTTGCACGCCTCGTCCCAGTAAGGTGGCGTGACGAGTGCTTCGGCGCCTCCCTCGGCTCCTGTACCAGGCACATTTGAAGCGGCGCCAGACATCAGGCCTTCACCCAGGTCGTCCCGTGCGGGCCGTCCTTCAACTCGATGCCTTGCGCAGACAGGTCGGCGCGAATGCGGTCAGCCTGCGCGAAGTCACGCGCCTTTTTGGCCTCGGCGCGCGCCACGATCAAGGCTTCAATGGCTGCGGCATCCAGCCCGCCAGCCTGCGAGGCCCCGCCCTGCAGGTACGCCCTGGGCGACTGCTGAAGCAAGCCCAGACAGGCCGCCAGCCCCTTCAACAACTGCGCCGCATCGGCAGAACGCGAACGGTTCACTTCGGCAGCCAAGTCGAACAATACCGACACAGCGATTGGTGTGTTGAAGTCCTCGTCCATCGCGGCTTTGAAACGTGCCGCCATCGGATGCGACCAGTCCACAGCCGCAGCAGGCGCATCGCTCACGCCCGCAGCATCCAGCGCCGTGTAGAGACGACGCAGACCGGTACGTGCATCGTCCAGCCCCGCATCGCTGAAATTGAAGGGGCTTCGATAGTGAACCCGCAACATGAAGAAGCGGATGGTTTCGCCATCGAAGTCTCTCAGTACATCGCGAATGGTGAAGAAGTTGCCCAGGGACTTGGACATCTTCTCGTTGTCCACGTTCAGGAAGCCGTTGTGCAGCCAGTAGTTGACGAATGGCTTGCCAGACGCGCCTTCGCTCTGCGCGATCTCATTTTCATGATGAGGGAACTGCAAATCCAACCCGCCCCCATGGATGTCGAAATGCTCGCCCAGCAGCGCGCAGCTCATGGCGGAGCATTCAATGTGCCAACCTGGACGCCCCGCCCCGAAAGGCGAGTCGTACTTGGCGTCTGCCGGCTCCTCAGGCTTGGCCGCTTTCCACAACACGAAATCTAGCGGGTCCAGCTTGCCGTCGTCCACCGCCACGCGCTCACCGGCACGCAACTGGTCCAGCGACTTGCCCGACAACTTGCCGTAGCCATCGAATTTGCGAACGGCGTAGTTCACGTCACCATTGGACGCCCGATAGGCAAGCCCCTTGTGCTCCAGCTTGCCAATCAAGTCGAGCATCTGTCCCACGTACTCGGTGGCACGCGGTTCGTGCGTCGGGGGCTCAATGCCCAGCGCCGCAATGTCTTCGTGCATGGCACGCGTCATCTCGTCAGTGAGTTCACGGATGGTGATGCCCCGCTCCACCGCCCGACGGATGATCTTGTCATCGATATCGGTGATGTTGCGCACATAGGTCACCTGATAGCCCGACACTTTCAGCCACCGCTGCACCACGTCGAACGACATCATCATGCGGGCATGGCCAACATGGCAAAAGTCGTAAATCGTCATGCCGCAGACATACATGCGGACCTGCCCGGGCGTCAGGGGCACAAACGACTCGATCTGACGCGACAAGCTGTTAAAAAAACGCAAACTCATGGGAATGACGGGTTCCGGCGCCGCTAGCTCCCCCTTTGGGGCAGACGAAAAATGCGGCCCGTGAGACCGAATCTGGTACCAGAACCACTCAGATACAATCCGGTGAGTATAGCGGGATGACCTGTGTTCAGGGGGAACCCTCCGGGGGCCGTTCGCGTGGGCTGTTATTCTTGCGATCTCCACGCGAGCGATCCGACTGATCTGCACAGACCAGCCCGTCGCCGGCGACCCGCGCTCAGCGCGCCTCACGATCACACACTGATTTGCCCATGTCTCTCAAGCAAGCTGCTGCGTCCCGATTCGGATTGCGTCTGACGTCTTTCGCCGCCCAGTGCCTGGCTGTCGCGGCCTTGTCAATGTCCACTTTCAGCGTCCGCGCAGACGACATCGCCGATGTTCAGAAGTTGCTGGCCGCTGGCAAGAACGCCGAAGCACTCCAGAAGGCAGATCAGTACCTGAATGGCAAGCCTCGCGACCCGATGATGCGCTTCCTGCGTGGCATCAGCCTGTCCCAGGCTGGACGTTCGGCCGAAGCTGTCACGGTGTTCACCAAGCTCACCGAAGACTATCCTGAGTTGCCCGAGCCTTTCAACAACCTCGCCGTGCTCTACGCCCAGCAAGGTCAATATGACAAGGCTCGCAATGCGCTGGAAATGGCCATCCGCACCAACCCGAGCTACGCCACGGCCTACGAGAACCTGGGTGATGTCTACGCCAAACTCGCCAGCCAGGCCTACTCGAAGGCACTCCAGATCGACACGCGCTCAGCCGTGGCGCCCAAGCTGGCCATGGTGCGCGACTTGTTCCCCAAGGAGCGCAACAGCATCGTCGCGGCAGCCGGTGGCAACGCCACTCAACCCGCCCCCCCAGTTGCGGCGCGCCCCGCTGCCGTGACGCAAGCACCAGCTGTGGTGACGCCTCCCGTGGCGGTGGCGCCTGCAGTCACCCCGCCTAAGCCTGCTCCGGCACCTGTCGTGGCCAAGGTTGAACCCAAGCCTGAACCTAAGACCGAGCCCAAAGCCGACGCCACCAACGCAGAGCGTGACGTGGTATCTGCCGTTGAACGCTGGGCCGACGCCTGGAGTCGCAAGGACATGAACGCCTACTACGCCGCGTACACCCGCGACTTCGACGGCGGTAAAGGTTCGCGCAAGGCCTGGGAGGCTGAGCGTCGCAACCGCATCGTCAGCAAGAGCAAGATCAGCGTGGACGTGTCCGACATCAAGGTTGACATCAATGGCGACAAGGCCTCTGTGCGTTACCGCCAAGCCTACCGCGCAGACAGTCTGAACATCAACAGCACCAAGCGCCTGGAGATGGTTCGCTCGGGCGGCAAATGGCTGATTGCGAAGGAAAGCGCCGGTTCGTGATGAAGTACGTGTTACGCCGAGCACCTTTGTCGGCCTTGCTACTGACATTGGCCTTGTGCCTGCACGGTAGCGCCATTGCTCGTGACAAGCAGCCCTCGAAAAACAAGAAGGCCAGCCAGGCGATCGCCAAGACAGTCCCCAAGGCAGTGGCGCGCAAAGCACCTGAGCCGCAGGCTCTGCCTCGCCAATCGGCCAGCGCCGAAGCACGCTTGCTCGAGATCTACCGGCTGGTTGGCAGCGCACAGACAGACGAGGCGCTCAGCAAGGCAGAAACCCTGGTTCGCGACGTACCCAACTTTCAACTGGCCCAACTGGTTTACGGCGACCTGCTGATGGCTCGCACCCAGGCATTGCCCACGATGGGCAATGCTCCAGCTGCCCTCGCTGGCAAAGCCCAGGAGCGCCTTGCCCAACTTCGACTGGAGGCCAATCGGCGCCTGACGGCCTTGCGCGAACGCCCTCCAGAAGGCGCGCTCCCCGCGCAATTCATTACGCTGCCACCCACAACGCGCCACGCCATCGCGGTCGATGCTAGCCGGTCCCGGCTGTACCTGTTCGAGAACGGTCCTGAAGGCCTGCGACTGGTGGCAGACCACTATGCATCCATCGGCAAGCTGGGGCCCGAAAAGAGTTTTGAAGGCGATCAGCGCACCCCGCTTGGCGTCTACTACATTACCAGCCGCCTCAACCCCAGTCAGTTGACCGACTTCTACGGGGCAGGCGCCCTGCCGCTGAATTACCCCAACGAATACGACCGTCGGCTCGGACGCACCGGCAGCGGCATCTGGCTGCATGGTGTGCCCAGCGACAGTTATGCCCGCAGCCCCGAGAGCACCGACGGATGTGTGGCCTTGGCCAATCCCGAACTGCAAAGCATCCTTGATCAGGTTCAACCGCGCACCACGCCTGTCGTGATTGCACGCGCACTGCAATGGGTCACCCCCACCAAGGTGGAACCTCAACGACGCAGTGTTCAGAACATGATCGAGGGTTGGCGCGTGGCCCGCGCCAGTGGTGACATTGGCCGCGTCATGTCCTTCTACTCGCCCCAGTTTGCCAGCGGCAACAAGGACTTCATGCGGTGGCGGCAGACCGTGGAGCGTGACGTCGGGCAATTGCGTGGAAAGACCATCGAACTCAAAGACCTTGCCATTCTGGGGTGGAAGGACAAGAGCGACATCCTGGTCGTCACATTCGGCGAAGTCGCCGAGGGTCAACGCACCGGGTCTGTCAAACGTCAATACTGGGGCAAAGAGGGTGGCCTCTGGAAAATCTTCTACGAAGGAGTGATCGGATGATTCGCAATGTGATTCTGGCCAGCGTCATCGGCCTCGGTACCGTGTTGGCACAAGCCCAGACCGTCAAAGTCAGCACCACCCAGGGTGACATCGTCATTCAATTGGATGCCGCCAAGGCCCCCAAGACGGTAGCGAACTTCCTGTCCTACGTGAAGTCTGGTCACTACAACGGCACCATCTTTCACCGTGTGATCAAGGACTTCATGATCCAGGGTGGCGGCATGACAGAAGACATGCGCGAGAAGCCGACGTTCGCCCCCATCCCGCTTGAAAGCGGCAATGGCTTGAGCAACCTCCGTGGCACCATCGCCATGGCCCGCACCAACGTACCTGATTCGGCAGCGGCGCAGTTCTTCATCAATGGGAAGGACAATCTGTTTTTGAACGCCACCGGCCCCAACTCACGTGACGGCTACGCCGTATTCGGCAAGGTCATCAAGGGCATGGACGTGGTTGACAAGATTCTCGCCACAGCCACGACGCGCAAGGGCCCCTACAG
>CAYOJR010000034.1:0-17914 GCA_964404335.1 uncultured Aquabacterium sp. | reverse complement strand
GATCTCGGGTTTTTTTTCGTCTGCCTGTGGCCACGTCCGTTGAATCGAATCGAGTAAGTGAGTGCTCACTGATTGTCAAAGGCCCGTGCCGCGGCCTGCGAAGACTTGGCCCTGGCGGCCATTTCCTCGCGCAGGCGCTTGAGCTTTTCGCGCGGGTCTTCCTTCGGTCCGCCGCCTTCGTCGAGCTTCATCTCGGCAATGAAACGGCTGGGCGTGGCCTGCACGTACTCGCGCCCTTTCTTGCGGCGCTTGAGCACGCTCACCCCCAGGGTCAGGCGCGCGCGGGTGATGCCCACGTACATAAGGCGGCGTTCTTCTTCCACCTGCTGCGGTGTGATGTCGCCCTCTTCGCGTGAGAAGGGCAGGGAGCCTTCGTTGACCCCGGCCAGAATCACATGCGGCCATTCCAATCCCTTCGAGGCGTGCAGGGTGGACAGCGTCACCACGTTCTGGTCGGCGTTGCGTTCGGCCAGGCTGGTGATCAGCGAGATCAGCTGGGCGATTTCCAGCACGCTCTTTTTCTCGGTCTCGACCGACATTCCGCCATCGTTTTCGATCTGGCCGCCGCAGCGCTTGGCCACCCAGTCGATGAAGTCGAGCACATTGGTCCAGCGCGCAGCGGCCACCTTCTCGTTTTCTTCGTTGTCGTAGAGGTGCTGCTCGTAACCGATGTCCTTGAGCCACTCCAGCAGCAGCGCCTTGGCCTCTTCGCTGCCGTAGGCGTGGCGGGCGCGGTACTCCAGGTCGTTCACGTAGCGACCGAACTCGTGCAGGCCGTCCAGCGCCCGCTTGTTGAGCGCCGCGTGCAGCGAGTCGGAAAACAACGCTTCGAACAGGCTGACCTTCCACTTGCCGGCGAACTCACCCAGGGTGCCCAGCGTCTGGTGGCCGATGCCGCGCTTCGGGATCGTCACCGCGCGCAAAAACGCCGGGTCGTCGTCGTTGTTGAGCAGCAGGCGCAACCAGGCGCACAGGTCCTTGATTTCGGCCTTGTCGAAAAAGCTCTGTCCTCCCGACACCTTGTAGGGGATGTTGGCCTTGCGCAGCGCCTGCTCGAAGGGGCGGGCCTGGTGGTTGGCGCGGTAGAGGATGGCGAAATTGGACCAGTCCGTCTTGCGCGGGTCGCCGGGGTGGCGCTCCAGCAGGTTGCTGCGCAGCAACTGGAAGTGCGTCACGGCGCGCTCGGCTTCGTGCTCCTCGTTGTCGCACATCATCAGCTTGACGGGCTCACCCTCGCCCAGGTCCGACCACAGGGTTTTCTGGAACAGCTTGGGGTTGGTGGCGATGACGTGGTTGGCCGCGCGCAAGATGGCCGAGGTGGAACGGTAGTTCTGCTCCAGCGGGATGACTTTGAGGTTGGGGTAGTCTTGCGGCAGGCGCTTGAGGTTGTCCAGCGTGGCGCCGCGCCAGCCGTAGATGGACTGGTCGTCGTCGCCCACGGCGGTGAAGATGCCTTCGGGGCCCAGCAACAGCTTGAGCAATTCGTACTGCGTGGCGTTGGTGTCCTGGTACTCGTCGATCAGGACATGGCGCAGCTGGCGCTGCCACTTGGCGCGCACGCTCTCGTGTTCGGCCAGCAGCTTCATGGGCAGACCGATCAGGTCGTCGAAGTCCACGGCCTGGTAGGCCAGCAGGCGCTCTTCGTAGAGTTTCATCACCCGGGCGGCGACCTGCTCGTCATCGTCCTGCGCCTGGGCCAGCGCCTGCGCGCTGTTGAGGCCCATGTTCTTCCACAGGCTGATCGTCCACTGCCAGCTGCGCGCCAGCTTGGCGTCTGTGGTGCCGCCCGCGTCGCGCAAGATGCTGGTCACGTCGTCGCTGTCGAGGATGGAAAAGCTCTGCTTCAGGCCCAGTGCTGCACCGTCTTCGCGCAGCAGCTTCACCCCCAGAGAGTGGAAGGTGCACACCAGCAGCTTGCCCGCTGCTTTCGGCCCGATCAACCCCTTGACCCGTTCACGCATTTCGGCGGCGGCCTTGTTGGTGAAGGTGATGGCGCCAATTTCGGCAGGCCTCAGGTCGGCGCCTGGCCCCGGTTGCAGCAGGCGCGCGATCTTGTGCGTGATCACGCGCGTCTTGCCTGAACCCGCGCCGGCCAGCACCAGACAGGGGCTGTCGAGGTGCTGCACGGCCGCCATCTGGGCCGGGTTCATGGTGGGAGCGGCATCGGTGGGGAAGGACATTGAGAGGGCGGATCAGTCAAAGGCGTGAGCAGGGCTGCAAGGATAGTTCACTTGGCGCCGCCTGTTTTGTCGTCAATTGTTCCATTTGACGTTGCGTTGTGGCCCCCCGATCAAGGGTTTCAAGGGTGAACCCGTGACACATGACGGTGCCGCTTGCTTAACATCCCATGACGTAATGACCCTTTGTGTCGGCATCAAAGCCGGCCGACTGACCTTTTGAAGGAGCGCACATGAACCAACTTTGCCGTCAGGCCACCGTGGCCGCTGCGTTGGCTGTGCTCGGTTCGGTGTCCACATCGGCTTGGGCCGGCAGCTACACCGTCGATTTCAAGACTTTCTTCAACACCGCCACGGCTGCCAACGCGTCCGACACGAAAACGCTGCCCTACAGCGTCGCGAAGCTGACCATCAGCGACCTGGCTGGTGGCAACGGCGTGCAATTGGCTCTGCAGCACAACAGCCATTCGTTTGACAGCGTGGCCAACGGGGGCAATTTCGTCGATGCGCTCTGGCTCAAGGGTCCGGCCGGTGTGATCGCCGGCCA
Source organism: uncultured Aquabacterium sp. (assembly GCA_964404335.1). GTDB lineage: Bacteria > Pseudomonadota > Gammaproteobacteria > Burkholderiales > Burkholderiaceae_C > Aquabacterium. The sequence goes on along the minus strand of CAYOJR010000034.1, from coordinate 15,190 downwards.
ATCCGGAGCCACTTTGGCTGCTGGGGCGGGTTACAGTGCTGCGCCGTCCATCAAGGACGTCGGCTACGCCTACACCTGGAACCTCGACTTCAACGATGCCAGTTTTGCCGAAGGTCAGTCGGCTGTGATCACGCTGACCGGCGCTGGTCTGAGCGCGGTCGCGTTCACCACCATTGCGAAGAGCACCCCGTTCATGCTCAGCCTGGGCAATGTGGGTGGTACCTATGGTTTGGCCGATTTGGGTAACACCGTGCACTTCATCGGCAGCAGCCCTGTGCTGGCAGTGCCTGAACCCGCCACCTATGCCCTGATGGGGTTGGGTCTGGTCGGTCTGGTCTGGGCACGTCGCCGCCATACGGCCTGATCGTTCTGTTGCCGCTGTGCGGCGGGCTCTGCCCCATTCATGAAAAATCCGCCAAGGCGGGTTTTTTTGTGGGCGCACGAGCGTGCGAGGCGTGGCAGTACGCCACGCCGTGGCTTAGCCCAACTGGTCGATGAACCCCTGCACCAGGTCCGTGAAGGCCCAGGGTTGCTCGACCGCACTCAGATGGGCACAGCCGGGCAGGGTCACGAACTCCGCATGGGGCAGGGTGGCAGCCATGGTCTGCATGCTGGCGGGCGGGGTGCTGCTGTCTTCTCCACCGGCGAGCAGCAGGGTGGGCGCACGGATCTGGCCCAGGCTGGCGCTCATGTCGGCGTTGCCCAAGGCGGCCGCACAGGCGGTGTAGCCATCGGGGTCGGTGGCCAGCAGCAGGCGCTGGTGGCGTTGCACTGCGGCGGTCTGGCTGGCGCGGAAGGCCTCGCTGAAGAAGCGCGCCATCGTGCCCTCGGCCAGGGCCTCCAGCCCTTCTTGTTCCACTGTCTGAATGCGTTGCTGCAGGGCTGCGCGTCCGGCGGCGTCGTAACCGCTGGTGGTGTTGGCCAGCACCAGCGCCTTGAGCTTGCCGGGGTGGCGCAGGGCCAGGGCCTGGCCGATCAGACCGCCCATGGACAGGCCCACCCAGATCACCGGTTCGCCACCGGCCACCTCGTCGATCAGGCGGGCGGCATCATCGGCCAGGTCGTCCAGGCTCAGGGTGCCAGTGGGCAGGGCCGAACGACCGTGTCCGCGCGTGTCCGGGCAGATCACGCGGCAGGTGGCGGCCAGCTCGTTGGCGACCAGATCCCACATGGCACTGTCCTGGCCGAGGGCATGGCTGAGGATCACCGTGTGGCGCGGCGTGTCGCTGCGGGCATCGCGCACAGTGGCGTGCAGCTTGGGGCGGCTGCGTGTGAACACAGAGCGGCCCACGCCGGGGTGCCAGGACTGGTCGGCCGGGTGGGGCGGGGGCTCAATGCCGAGTTCGCGCATGATGCCCAGGGCCTTCGCAAAGCCCGTGTTGGCCGCCGGCACACCGGCATAGATGGCGATCTGGAACAGCGCTTCTCGCACCTCGGCCGGGGTCAGGGTGTGGGCGTTGCCGGGGGTCAGCGAGCCGCGCATGTGGATCTCGAACTCGTCCCAGCGGCCCAGGGCGCAGGTCACCGCCATCACCAGCACGCGGCGGGTCTTCCAGTCCAGACCAGGGCGCCCCCACACGCCATGCCAGGCGTAGTCGGTGATGAAGTGCTGGAAGCCGGCGTTGAAGGCATTGGCCTTGGCCACGGACTTGTCTACCCAGGCATCGCCCAGGGCGGCACGGCGGTTGCGCATGCCGCGCTCGAAAGGATGATCGAAAGGGTGGTCGACGAGGCGGTCCGTTGGCTCTGACATGGCGTGTTTTCTCGAAAGATCGATGACGCCGACATTGTGCCGTGCGCGGCCTCCTGTGCCGACGAGCCTTGTCCGGATCGGTTATCGTGCGAACCATGCAAAGATCTGCCGCCCGCATTCTGGCTTGGGGCTTGACCTGTTGTGCAACCGTCTGGCTGGTCGGGTGTGCCACCGCTCCCGAGCCTCGACCCAGCGCATCACCGTCGCACGATGGTGCACCGGCCGATGCCCCCGCCGACCTGGCCTCCTTGCCGGACCCGGTGCCGCGCGTCGAGCCCATCCGCAAAGGGGGGCCCAACAAGCCCTACGAGGTGCTGGGGCAGGCTTACGAGCCGATTGCCGAGGATGTGCCCTGGCGTGAACAAGGATTGGCATCCTGGTATGGCCGCAAGTTTCACGGCCGACGCACCGCCAGTGGCGAGTTGTTCAGCATGTACGGCCTGACGGCGGCGCATCGCACCTTGCCCATTCCAAGTTATGCGCGGGTCCGTGATGTCCAGAGCGGCAAGTCGATCATCGTGCGCATCAATGACCGGGGGCCTTTCCATCGCGGTCGGGTGATCGACCTGAGCTATGCCGCTGCGGTCAAGCTCGGCATCGTGGGGGCGGGGCAGGCCCCAGTCGAGGTGACGCGCCTGACCTTCGACGACATCCGGCAAGGGGTCTGGGGGGCCGAGGAGGGCGAGGGGCGTGAGCCCCGGACTCTCGCTGCGACGGTGCCAACTCCACCACCACCACCGCCAGCGCGTGCGCACACCCCGGCGCAGCGTGGCTTTTATGTGCAGCTTGCCGCATTGCGCCAGCGTGAGGGCGTGGACCGTCTGCAGCAAAGGGTTGCCAACGAACTGAGTGGATTGCTGCCCATGTTGGCGGTGTTTCACGAAGCGGCGCTCTACAAGCTCACGGTTGGGCCGTACGCCACCCGCAGCGATGCCTTGCAAGCGGCAGAGCAGGCGCGTGAGGCGCTGCAACTCGATCCGATGGTGGTGGAGCGGCGCTGACCTCGCATGGCGTACCTGGGTCTGTTGCTCAATGCCTGCATCTGGGGGCTGTCGTGGTGGCCTTTGCGCTACCTGCACGCCCAGGGCTTGCACCCGGTATGGGCCACCTTGCTGTTTTTTCTGCTGGGTGGGGTGCTGGTTGGCGTGACGCGACCCCAGGCCTGGGCCACGGTGTGGCGCAGTCCGGCCCTGTGGGTGCTGGCGCTGGCCTCGGGGGCCACCAATGCCGCCTTCAACTGGGGTGTGAGCACCGGTGAGGTCGTGCGCGTGGTGCTGCTGTTCTACCTCATGCCCTTGTGGGCGGTCGGACTGGCGTGGTGGTTGCTGGGTGAGCGTGTCACCCTCGTGGCCCTGGTGCGCGTGACGCTGGCCTTGTGTGGGGCCTTGCTGGTGCTGAGGCCGGCTGACGGAGGCTGGCCTGCCTTCAGTGGGCTGCCGGACTGGCTGGGTCTGTTGGGCGGCATGGGCTTCGCGCTCACCAATGTCATGCTGCGCCGCCAGGCCGCCCAGGCTCCTTCGGCGCGGGCACTGGCGATGTTCCTCGGGGGCATCGCCTTGCCGGCCTTGTTGGGGGCCGTGCTGGCGACTCAGGGGGTGATTCCGGGTTGGCCTCCGCTGCAGATGGCCTGGTTGGCGCCTGCGCTGGCTTTGGGCACCGTGTTCATGGCGGCCAACATGGCCCTCCAATACGGCGCTTCACGCGTACCAGTTCACATCACTTCGGTGGTCATGCTCACCGAGGTCGTGTTTGCTGCCGGATCGGCCGTCTGGCTGGGTGGAGAGGTGCTGCGCCCGCCGGTGCTGTCCGGCGGGGCCTTGATCATGCTGGCCGCCTTGATGGCGACGCGCGACAAGACCTGATCGCCTGGTGCGACGCGCATCAGGCGTGTGTGGTGCGGGCGTTGCTCAGCCGCGTTGCTGGCGGCTGTACGCGTGCACAGTGTCCACCAGCACCTTCACGTTGTCAGGCGGAGTGAACTGGCTGATGCCGTGGCCCAGGTTGAAAATGTGGCCGGACGTGGCCGACGGCTTGCCGAAGCTGTCCAGGGTCTTGATGACCTCGGCCTGCACCTGCTCGGGCTGGGCAAACAGCACGTTGGGATCCAGGTTGCCTTGCAGGGCGACACGGTCACCGACCTGCGCACGGGCCTTGCCCAAGTTCATCGTCCAGTCCAGACCGACCACGTCGCAGCCGCTGTCGGCGATCTCGTCGATCCAGATGCCGCCGCCCTTGGTGAACACGATGTGCGGGATGCGGAAGCCGTTGTGCTCCTTCTTCAGTTGCGACAACACGCGCTTGGTGTAGGCCAGGCTGAACTGCTGGAAGGCGCCATCGGCCAGCACCCCGCCCCAGGAGTCGAAAATCATCGCGGCCTGCGCACCGGCTTCGATCTGCGTGTTCAGGTACAGTGCCACGGCATCGGCGTTCACGGCCAGAATGCGGTGCATCAGGTCAGGGCGCTGGTACATCAGGGTCTTGACCAGGCGGTAGTCGTCCGAGCCGCCGCCTTCGACCATGTAGCACGCCAGGGTCCAGGGGCTGCCCGAAAAACCGATCAGCGGCACCTTGCCCACGCCGTTCTCATCGGCCAGGGCCTTGCGGATGGTGCCGACCGCATCGAACACATAGCGCAGCTTGTCCATGTCCGGCACGGCCAGCTCGGCCACGGCGGCCTCGTCGCGCACGACCTTGGCGAACTTCGGGCCCTCTCCGGCGGCAAAGCTCAGGCCCAGACCCATGGCGTCGGGCACGGTCAGGATGTCGCTGAACAGGATGGCGGCATCCAGATCGTAGCGGCGCAGCGGTTGCAGCGTCACTTCACAGGCCAGCTCGGGGTTCATCGCCAAGCCCATGAAGCTGCCTGCCACATCGCGCGTGGCGCGGTACTCAGGCAGGTAGCGGCCCGCCTGGCGCATCAGCCACACAGGTGTGCAGTCGGTCGGCAGGCGCAGGCAGGCTCGCAGAAAGCGGTCGTTGGCCAGCGGCGGAAGCGAAATCGCAGGGGGTTGGGCGGTAGTCATGCCGAGATTGTAGGCAGTCTGCGTGCGCGCCAGACGCGCCGCATCACAAGCGACCCAACTCGACGTACAAAGGCCGCGCGTCGAGGCCCGGACGGGGATCCTCGCCATAGCTCATCCAAAGGTGTTCGGAAAACAGCTTTTGACGCTTGTAGCCACGCGGGACCTCGACCAGTGGATCACCCTGCACCACACCTGTGGCCAGCGCGTCGTACCGCTGACCTTGATGGGCCATCACCCAGTCGATCAGGGCCTGGAAAATGGCCGGATCATCGTTGGCGATCAGGATGTTGCAGAGCGTCAGGTAGTTCAGCGCGCCGCCGATCGGCGGCAGCTTGAAGCCGCCCACCAGCCCCACGTACAGGTTGTAGAGCGGGCGCAGGGCCCGCACCAACGGTTTGAAGCCCATCACCCGCGTCTGTTTGTAGGCCTTCTGGTCCCAGCCGGCGAGCATGCCGATCAAGGTGTCGCCACGCCAAGCCAGGGCGTAGTCGCTGATGCGCAAACCCGTGTAATACGGGTCACCGGCCATCAGCTTTTGCAAGTCGTAGACCGGGTAGCCTTGGCGGCGCGGCGCTTCGCGGTCCATGAAGGCCTGCATCTGCGGCACATCGGCCTCTGTCGCTGCACGAATCGTCACCCCTGTCGGAATCCGTGGGGTTTGTTTGCGCACGAAGATGAAACTGGTCTCGATGGTGTGCGTCACCCAGAAACGAAACAGGATGCCGTCGGCCATGTTGGCGGCCGCTTCCAGCGGAGCGGTGTTGCCCTTGATGATGATGCCTTGCAGCAGGTCCTCGGTGGTGCGATGGCGTTTTTGTTCCGTGAACAATTGGCCTGCGATGCCGCGGCGGCGATAGCTCGGATCCACGCGCGTGTCACCCGAGTAGTACACCCGCTTGGGTTGCCCATTGATGTACAGCATGCGCCCCGAGATCATCGTCAGGCCCGCCAGCACATCCGTTCGCTCCGAGTCTTCCGCCACAGCCAGGACATACTCGTCACCAATCACCTTGGCGCCGATGAAAAAGTCCGGCTGACGCTGGAAACACAGCTCGGCGGGCCCAGGCATCGTGATCTTGCTGATCAGGTCGTGGATGCGCGGGTTGTCGGAAGGGGTGCCGAGGCGAATGCTGATGGTCATGGCGTCGATGAAAGCGAGGGACTGCAAAGAGAGATCAGGCCGCGTCGAGGGCGTGTCTCAGTGGTTCGGGTGCCGCACCAGCCCAGTGGCGCAGCGGCTCGATCTTGATGTTGCCTTCGATCATGCCGCGCTCGCGGCACTGCGCCAGATAAAGGTCGCGCATGCGCGGCAGGGCCACACAGGCTGCGGGTTGCAGCTGGCCCAGGTCGCGAGCCAGCTTGTAATGGAAGTGACGTTGCAGCGCCCGCTCCACCTGATCGGCCAGGTCGCGCTGCAGCGCCCCCCTTGGGGCATCCGGCTGGCATTCCACCAGCAAGGCATAGCCGGGTGTGCGGCCGCGTGCTTCATCCAGGGCCAGCAAGGTCACCGGCAGGGCGCCTTGCAGCTTCAGGCCGTCCAGCACGGCCTGAGCCGTGGTGGCGCTGGTTTTCTCGCCCACCAGATCAACTCCGTCGTTGCGTCCCAGGAAGGTGAAGCAGGGCACCTGCCCCAGCGGCGATTCCACGCGCAACACATCGCTCATCTGATAGCGTGCCAGGCCGCTGCCCGTGGTCATCAGGGGGATCACTTCCTGACCTTCGCGCAGAGCCCATGGTGGCAGCACGCGGCCATCCTGCGCGTCGATGAACTCATAGACATGGCTCGTGTAAGCCAGCGGGTAGCGGCCCTGAAACGGAAAGGTCACCACCCCTTCGGTGGCCCACAAACCCTTGCCTTGGAACCCGGCCTGCGGCAGCTGTGCCTGCAAGCGTCGGGCCCAGGGGGCGGCAGCAGCCGTGTCCCAGGCGCTGATCACCGTCAGGTTGGGCCACAGTTGCTTGAAAAATTCCGGGTCCATCTGACCATCCCAGGCGCTCAGCAGGCGTGCGGCGCGCACCGAGGTCGGGCAGGGCAGTCCGGCCATCCGAGGCGTGCGAGCGCCCCAGTCGCCACGCGATAAGGCCGTGGCCAGTTCGCTGCGCCATGCGGCCATCTGCTCGAGCAAACCCAGGCCAAACGTGGGACTCCAGACCGAGATGAAACCCAGAATGGGGTCGGACGCCAGCCAGGCGATCGTGGCAAACAGCGAATCCTCGGAGGTCTCGGCCAGTGCGATCTCTTGGGGGGCAGCCTGCGTCAGATAGGCCAGCAAACGCTTGCCCCAGGACAGGATCTGCATGTCGTCATTGAGGTCGCCCGTGGTCTGGGCGCGCATCTCGGTGGGTACCCACGAGAGTGACCAGTAGTGGGTGCCACGACCCTGACGTGGAAACTGCCGGTACAGATCGCTCACCCAGGCGCTGATGACCTCGTCGAGTTCTTCGAGAAACAGCTTGGTGTAGGGCACCCATTTGACGGCCGACGTCGAGCCACTGGTGGGCTGGTAGCGCATCACCGGGGAGTCAATCAGGATGGGGCGTTGCTCTTCACGCTGGCGCGTGATCAGCTCGGCATGGTCTGCATAGGTGGTCAGCGGCAGTTCGCGCGCGAACGTCTCCCACGACCAGTCGGGCCGGATGCCTCGACGCTGCCCTTCAGGGGAGCGTGCTGCGGCCGCCAGCCAGCGAGCCAGGCGTGCACGCTGCATGCCCTCCAGATCATTGAGATGACGCTCGAAACGACGACGGCCTGGCGCGACCAGCAAGCGCAGCAGATGATGCCCGAGTGTGGTGCCGACCCCCATGCTCAAGCGGCTCGCTGCACGTCCACCGCGTCGCGCATCACATCCGTGTCCTGCCACGGCGTCGCTGCCGCCGCGTGGGTCGTCGGCGCCACATCCAGACCGGCGGGGCGATGCGTGCGCAGCACATGCTTGCGCACCCACTTCAGCGGCATGTCGATCATCGAGCGCAACACGCTTTCCCAGTCCACCGACCCGACGCACGGCACCTCGGTGCCGCGCCGCCATTCCGGATTGATGCGCTCGAAAAACGCAATGTGCCGGTTGGCCGCCTTGAGCTCGGGCGTGATCTGGGCGACATCACCCTTCAGGCGCACGTAGTCGTGGCCGAAGTCCAGCAGCATCTTTTCCCGGTCAAAGGCTTCCGGGAACAAGGCCTCGCAGTAGGCCTCGGTGACGCGGCGATAGCGCGCGTCGCCGCCGTCCACATTCGGGTAGTAGTTGTAGAAGTTGTTGGTCAGCAGCAGGTAAGTCTTGTAGCCCTTGGAAATCAGGAACCAGTAGAAGGGCGTGAACGGCCTTCTCAGGCGCTCGATGACCACGCGGCGGTGGAACGTGGTGGTCAGCGCGTTGTTGCCCCAGTAGGCCGGCTCGATGATGGTGTCACCGCTGAAAATGCCGCGCGCCTTCTTGCCCTCGATCTCCAGTTCGACGCAGGTCAGTGTCGAAAAGCCCACAACCTTGTCATCCGACTTCCGCGTCACCAGGATCACGCCTGACTTCTTGCTCAGGTCGTGCATGAACACATCCAGAGCCGTGTTGTCGTAGAACGACGCATACAAATCGTACATCTGGCGGATGTGCGTGATCGTGATGCTCCGAAGCGGGCGATAGAAAGTGCTGACTTGTTCTTTGCGGGTTGTCGAGGTCATACCGAGACTCCACCTGAAGGGCTGGGATCGAAGGCTTTGGACGTACGTGCCGTCGACTGGATTGATCTCAGCATGACGATCCGCTGGCAGAACGCCCATCGGGCTTCTCCCAGGGCTTCCCCCGGATGGGGGGTGCTCGGGCCCCCGCCGAATTCGAGGGGCTGGATGCTTCAAATCGGACAGGGGGCTTGGATCCGTGCGGGTTAGTGCGTATAATCTTTAGGTTTTGCCGACATCAGGGTCGGTGTGTTTGTGCCAGATTGGCGCCACAAGCGTCCGTTACAGAAAAGCTCCAAGAGCGAAGCGACATGTCCACGCCTCAACGTTCCAAGCCAAGAGGCGGCGAATCGGTTCACGATACCGACTTCGATGTGTCCGATTGGTCCAAAGACATCGATCCACCTGTTGAGCCGCTGACGCGGGAAGAGGCGCAAGCCCTTCTTGCCAGGCACCCGTCGATGACTGTGTGGCAGATTCTGGCCGCGCAGGCGCTGTTCGGGGTGCTGGTCGCGCTCATCTGGGGTGGTCTGTCGCGCGATGTGTCCGCCTTCTGGTCTGCGCTGTATGCGACGGCCGTGGTCGTGGTGCCCGGTCTGCTGATGGCGCGCGGGGTGTTCGGACGCAATGCGGGACGCGGGGTCGGGCGCCTTCTGGTCTGGGAGGTGCTCAAGTTGGGTTTGATCTGCGCCTTGCTGGCGCTGGCGCCCAAGGTGGTGCAGCCCTTGCATTGGGTGGCGCTGCTGGTGACCCTGGTGCTGGTCTTGAAAGTTATTGGGGTGGTGCTGCTCATCGGGCAGCGTCGCTATAAAAAATCTTGATTTGACGAGAGTTGCTGATGTCTGCTGACGCTGTCGCCGCTACGGCTGAACAAGCGGCCCACCACGGGCCAACCGCTCCGGAATACATCGGGCACCACCTGCGCCACCTGCAGAACCACTCGGCCGAGCAGGCCATCGTGGACTGGTCGTACATCAACATCGACTCGATGTTCTGGTCGATCGTCCTCGGTCTGCTGGGTGTGTTCGTCCTGTGGAAGGCGGCCAGCAAGGCCACGTCCGGCGTCCCCGGCCGCTTCCAGGCTGCTGTCGAACTGCTGGTCGAGCTGGTCGATACGCAAGCCAAGAGCATCATCCCGAACGCGACCTCTCGCAAGGCTGTGGCGCCCGTGGCCCTGACCGTGTTCGTGTGGATCTTCTTCATGAACGCGATGGACTTGCTGCCCGTCGACCTGCTGCCCCGCCTGTGGGAAGAGTATTACAAGGTCGCCGGTCACGACCCGCACCACGCCTACATGCGCGTCGTGCCGACCGCTGACTTGTCCATCACGCTGGGCATGTCCATCTCGGTCCTGTTGATCTGCCTGTACTACAACATGAAGATCAAGGGTGTGGGCGGCTTCATCAAGGAACTGTTCACCGCTCCTTTCCATGCACACGGCGTGGGCGGCACGATCGCCCTGGCCATCCCCAACTTCTTCCTGAACCTGGTGGAGTTCGGTGCCAAGACCATCTCTCATGGCATGCGACTGTGGGGCAATATGTACGCTGGCGAATTGGTCTTCATGCTGATCGCCTTGCTGGGTGGCGCTGTCGGCGCGGCCCTGACCATGGGTGGCGCTGGTTTGTGGATCCTCCACCTGCTGGCAGGCTCGGCCTGGGCCATCTTCCACATCCTGATCATCGCGCTCCAGGCCTTCATCTTCATGATGCTGACCCTGGTGTACATCGGTCAGGCACATCAAGGTCACTGATACACCATCGGTGTGGCCTGAACGAGTCTTTCTTTTCCCTTTCCCTTTCCTTTCTTAACTTACCTTTCTTTTAGGAGCAATCATGGAACTGGTGTTGGCTAACGTCGCTATCGCTTGTGGTCTGATCATCGCACTGGGCGCCATCGGTGCTTGTATCGGTATCGCGCTGATGGGTGGCAAGTATTTCGAAGCCACTGCTCGTCAGCCTGAGCTGATGAACGAACTGCAAACCAAGATGTTCCTGTTGGCCGGTCTGATCGACGCTGCCTTCCTGATCGGTGTTGGTATCGCCATGCTGTTCGCATTCGCCAATCCCTTCATCGCCGCTCTGAAGTAATCGGTCTTTCTCGACTGAACATTTCATTTAACCGAGAAAGGTCCGAGCCGTGAATCTGAACGCAACACTGTTCGCGCAGATCGTGGTCTTCGGGATCCTCTGGTGGTTCACGATGAAGTTCGTGTGGCCCCCGATCACGAAGGCTCTCGACGAGCGCGCAACCAAGATCGCGGACGGTCTGGCTGCTGCTGACAAGGCGAAGCTGGAGCTGGCGAACGCCAACAAAAGCGTCCAGCAACAGCTCGCCCAATCCCGCGACGAGATCGCTCAACGCATTGCTGACGCTGAAAAGCGCGCAGCCGCCATCATCGACGAAGCCAAAAAACGCGCTTCCGATGAAGGTGCCAAGATCGTTGCTGATGCCAAGGCAGAAGCTGATCAGATGGCCGTGCAAGCCCGTGAAGTCCTGCGTGAGCAGGTCGCCGGTCTGGCCGTCAAGGGTGCCGAGCAGATTCTGCGTCGCGAGGTGTCGGCCGAGGTCCATGCCGACCTGCTGAACCGCCTGAAGTCGGAGCTGTGATCATGGCCGAGCTTGCCACCATTGCCCGTCCTTACGCCGAAGCCCTGTTCAAGGCTGTTCCGGACGCAGAGCAATCTGCGGTCGTGACGCAAGTGGCTGCGCTGGCACAAGTTGCCGGTGACGCCGCCATGCAGAGCTTCGCCGATAACCCTCGCGTCACGCAGGAGCAAGTCTTCAGCGTGCTGACCGAGGCCGCCAAGGTGGCTTTGGCTCCGGCTGTGTCCAATTTCCTGCGTACCGTTCTGGACAACGGGCGACTGGCGGCTCTGCCGCTGATGGCCCAGCAGTACCAGACGCTCGTGCATGCCCGCCAGGGTGTGGCCGAAGCCCGCATTTTCAGCGCCTTTCCGGTCTCTGATGCCCAAGTGGCCGAGATCGTGGCGCCGCTGGAAAAGCGTTTTGGTCGCAAGCTGGAAGCCGTTGTGGAGGTCGACGCCGACCTCATCGGCGGTGTGCGCGTGGTGGTCGGCGACGAGGTGCTCGACACCTCCGTCAAGGCCCGCCTGGAACGCATGAAGTCGGCACTCCTGGCCTGAACCAGAGCCCGGCCTCCATCCGAATAGTCGCCCAACCCTACCGGTGGTATTGCGCCACCGGTTGTTGTCAACGCGGTTCGCCTTCGAGCGGCCCTTGACCAGCCTGGGAGCAAAGCAATGCAACTGAATCCCGCAGAAATTTCCGAACTGATCAAGAGCCGCATCGAGGGTCTCGGCGCGGCTGCCGACATTCGCAACCAAGGTACCGTCATCTCCGTGACCGACGGTATCGTCCGCGTGCACGGCCTGTCCGATGCCATGCAAGGCGAAATGTTGGAGTTCCCCGCAGACGCCTCCGGCGTCCCCACCTACGGTCTGGCCCTGAACCTGGAGCGTGACTCTGTTGGTGCCGTGATCCTGGGCTCTTACGAGCACATCTCCGAAGGCGCCACGGTCAAGACGACCGGCCGCATTCTGGAAGTGCCCGTCGGCCCTGAACTGGTGGGTCGCGTGGTGAACGCCCTGGGTCAGCCCATCGACGGCAAGGGCCCGATCAACGCCAAGCTGTCTTCTCCCATTGAGAAGATCGCTCCAGGCGTGATCGCGCGTCAATCCGTGGATCAACCCCTGCAGACCGGCATCAAGTCCATCGACTCGATGGTGCCCGTCGGTCGTGGTCAGCGCGAGCTGATCATTGGTGACCGCCAGACTGGCAAGACCGCCGTCGCCATCGACGCGATCATCAACCAGAAGGGCCAAGGCGTCACCTGTATCTACGTCGCCATCGGTCAGAAGGCTTCGTCGATCAAGAACGTCGTGCGCTCGCTGGAACAAGCTGGCGCCATGGACTACACCATCGTCGTCGCCGCTTCGGCTTCTGACTCGGCTGCCATGCAGTTCGTGTCGGCCTACTCCGGTTGCGCCATGGGCGAGTACTTCCGCGACCGCGGTCAAGACGCCCTGATCGTGTACGACGATCTGTCCAAGCAAGCCGTTGCCTACCGTCAAGTCTCGCTGCTGCTGCGTCGTCCTCCCGGACGCGAAGCTTTCCCTGGCGACGTGTTCTACATCCACTCCCGCCTGCTGGAGCGTGCCGCTCGCGTGAACGCCGACTACGTCGAAGCTTTCACCAACGGCGAAGTGAAGGGCAAGACCGGTTCGCTGACCGCCCTGCCTATCATCGAAACGCAAGCCGGTGACGTGTCCGCTTTCGTTCCGACCAACGTGATCTCGATCACCGACGGTCAGATCTTCCTGGAAACCAACCTGTTCAACGCTGGTATCCGCCCCGCCATCAACGCCGGTATCTCGGTGTCGCGCGTCGGTGGTGCCGCTCAGACCAAGGTCATCAAGAGCCTGTCCGGCGGTATTCGTACCGACCTGGCCCAGTACCGTGAACTGGCTGCCTTCGCGCAGTTCGCTTCCGATCTGGACGCTGCCACCCGTAAGCAGCTGGACCGCGGTGCTCGCGTGACCGAACTGCTGAAGCAGGCGCAGTACCAGCCTCTGCCGATCTCCCTGATGGGCGCAACGCTGTTTGCCGTCAACAAGGGTTACATGGACGACATCGAAGTCAAGCAAGTGCTGCCTTTTGAAGCTGGTCTGCACCAGTTCCTGAAGACCAGCCACGCTGCGCTGCTCGCCAAGATCGAAGAGAAGAAGGCCCTGGACAAGGACGCCGAAGCCGAACTGCAATCGGCCATCGTCGCGTTCAAGAAGACCTTCGCCTAAAGGAGCGCACCATGGCCGTAGGCAAGGAAATTCGCAACAAGATCAAGAGCGTCGAGAACACCAAGAAGATCACCAAGGCCATGGAAATGGTCGCGGCTTCGAAGATGCGCAAGGCGCAAGATCGCATGCTTGCGGCTCGCCCCTACGCTGAAAAGGTGCGCAACATCACGGCGAACTTGGCCAAGGCCAACCCCGAGTACGTCCACCCCTTCATGGTCGCCGGCAACGGTGGCAAGAAGGTGGGCTTCATCGTGGTGAGCACGGACAAGGGTCTGTGCGGTGGTCTGAACACGAACGTGCTGCGTGCCGTGACCAACCAGCTCAAGGAGCTGGACGGTCAGGGCGTCAAGGCCGACGTGGTCGCCATCGGCAACAAGGCCACTGGCTTTTTCAACCGCATCGGTGCCAATGTCGTCGCGCAAGTCGTCGGCATGGGCGATACCCCGCATCTGGAAAAGCTGATTGGCCCGGTCAAGGTGCTGCTCGACGCTTACACCGCTGGTGAACTCAGCGCTGTCTACCTGTGCTACACCCGTTTCATCAACACGATGAAGCAGGAGCCGCAGGTCCAGCAACTGCTGCCCCTGGCAGCCGACGAGTTCGCAGGCGAAACGACTCATGCATGGGAATACATCTATGAGCCGGACGCCAAGCTGGTGATCGACGAGTTGATGACCCGTTACGTTGAGGCGCTGGTTTACCAGGCTGTGGCAGAGAACATGGCTTCGGAGCAGTCGGCTCGCATGGTGGCCATGAAGGCCGCGACCGACAACGCCGGCAATGTGATCAAGGAACTGAAGCTGGTTTACAACAAGACCCGCCAGGCCGCGATCACGACCGAGCTGTCCGAGATCGTCGCCGGTGCGGCTGCGGTCTGATCCGAAGATTTTGAATTGATTGAAGGAACGAAAAATGGCTGACACGCAAACAGTGGGCAAGATCGTTCAGTGCATCGGCGCCGTGGTGGACGTGGAGTTCCCACGTAACCAGATGCCCAAGGTGTACGACGCCCTGAAGATGGACGGCTCCGCGCTGACCCTCGAAGTGCAACAGCAGTTGGGCGACGGCATTGTCCGTACCATCGCGCTGGGTTCGTCCGACGGCCTGCGCCGCGGCATGCAGGTGTTCAACACCAATGCTCAGATCACCGTGCCCGTGGGCCCGGCCACCCTGGGCCGCATCATGGACGTGCTGGGCAACCCCATCGACGAACGTGGTGAAGTGTCGCAGGCTCAAACGGCCCCGATCCACCGCAAGGCTCCCGCTTACGACGAACTGTCGCCCTCGACCGAGCTGCTGGAAACCGGCATCAAGGTGATCGACCTGATCTCGCCTTTCGCCAAGGGCGGTAAGGTGGGTCTGTTCGGTGGCGCCGGTGTGGGCAAGACCGTGAACATGATGGAACTCATCAACAACATCGCGAAGGGCCACGGCGGTCTGTCGGTGTTCGCTGGTGTGGGTGAGCGTACCCGTGAGGGCAACGACTTCTATCATGAAATGTCGGACGCTGGCGTGGTGAAGCAGGACAACCTGTCTGAATCCAAGGTCGCCATGGTCTACGGCCAGATGAACGAGCCGCCGGGCAACCGTCTGCGCGTGGCCCTGACCGGTCTGACGATGGCCGAAGCCTTCCGTGACGAAGGCAAGGACGTGCTGTTCTTCGTGGACAACATCTACCGCTACACCCTGGCCGGTACCGAAGTGTCCGCTCTGCTGGGCCGTATGCCTTCCGCCGTGGGCTACCAGCCGACGCTGGCCGAAGAAATGGGCCGTCTGCAAGAGCGCATCACCTCGACCAAGGTCGGCTCGATCACCTCGATCCAGGCCGTGTACGTCCCTGCGGACGACTTGACCGACCCGTCGCCTGCCACGACCTTCGCCCACTTGGACTCCACCGTGGTGCTGTCGCGTGACATCGCTTCGCTGG
>CAYOJR010000033.1:0-17920 GCA_964404335.1 uncultured Aquabacterium sp. | reverse complement strand
CGTTCGGGACGTAGAGGCCGGAGGTTCGAATCCTCTCACCCCGACCAATACATCATTTAAAGGCCGCTAAGGACATGCACCTAGCGGCCTTTTTCTTTGGAAAATCAGTGTCTTACCTTGCGGTGTCATACAAAGTAAGACATTGACAGCCAACTGAAGGCGGGGGGACATACGGGGCGCATCCGGCGCCGACGGCCGATGGCCGCTGCCGCAGTTCGGACATTGCATGATCATGATCTCGCCTCTCGAATGTTATCTATAGACACGTGTCAATAGTGTACATATTCGAAAGACTCGCTGTCCATGAGACCGAGTCGAAACCAGTCGTTGATCGCAGCCTTGGGGGTGGAAATCAAGGTGCGCCGGTTGGAGATCGGCGTGTCGCAGGAAGACCTTGCTGGGCGCTGTGATTTGGACAGGCCTTACATCACCTTGATCGAAAGCGGGCGCAAGCAACCCACGATCAGCGTTTTGTACCGTTTAGCCGAGGCGCTGGAGCTTTCGCTGGCGGAGCTGTGCGCGCGGGTTGAGGCCCGCTACCAGGGCTAGGGTCATGAGATGCATAATATTCCCTTGACGGAATATTTATCTGAGGGAATAATGGCTGGCAGATGGGAAGTGGAGTACACCGACGAGCTTGGCGAGTGGTGGGCAGATCTCACAGAGGCTGAGCAAGAGTCCATCGACTCTTCTGTTCGCCTTCTGGAGGAAAAAGGGCCGAACCTTGGGTTCCCCCACACATCCGGGATCGAAGGATCAAAGCACGCCCACATGCGCGAACTCCGTGTTCAACATGAAGGTCGGCCATACCGGGTTCTTTATGCGTTTGACCCTCGCCGTTGCGCCATCCTCCTGCTGGGCGGCGACAAGACCGGCAATGACCGTTGGTACGACGTGCACGTGCCGATAGCTGACAAGCTGTATGACACGCACATCGAGACGTTGAGAAAGGAAGGGCAGATCAATGGCTAAGAAGTTCAGCGAATTGCGCGCCAAGATGTCGCCAGAGGCCCAGGCCCGTGCAGCGGCACGCGCCGAAGCCATGCTCGTGGAAATGCAACTCCAAGAGCTGCGCAAGGCTCGGAAAGTGACGCAGGTCGAGGTCGCCAAGGCCATGAGCGTGGAGCAAGCCGCCATCTCGAAGCTGGAGCGTCGAGACGACATGTACGTGAGCACGCTGCGTGAGTACGTCAAGGCGCTTGGTGGTGAGTTGAAACTGGTGGCGTCGTTTCCCGATGCAGAGATCCAGGTTCACCCGTTCGAGCTGGCGCATTGACCGTCGATGGGCACCCGTTTTGGCCGCCGTGCAGCGGATGGAATCTTTGAGCTCCACGACAGCAAGGAGTCACTGGCAGCAGCTGAGCGTCGCGACAACAGCGACGTACGTGCGAGCCTGTTTGGATTGATCGGTCTGCTGGTTGGCGGCGTGCTGACTTACGTCGCAGTGCTCAAATTTGGCATGGACTGGCCAAAGTGGCTGCGCTTCGGTTTGGTGATCGCAGGCGGAGGTGGGCTCGCCTACGTTCTGGCCAAGTTCGCCGACCTGCTCTGGGAAATCATCTTGAGTTTTGTGCTGCTGGCCATCGTCTGGGGTGTTGGCTCTTGGCTTTGGCGCTTGATGTAGGTGCGAGCCACGGGGCTCCACAGATTCGAGGCCTCCCGCTACCAGGAAAGCTATCTGAAGAACTATCAGAACCCTTATCTGTCTAGAGAAGGGGTGATATATCGAAGTCTTCAGGGGTGATCTATCGAGAACTCACTGGTTCTGCTGGGGTCTTCTATCGAAGACCTGCAGGGGCGATTTAACGTGGACAACTTCGACTGTCCACGTGCTTATCCACATCAGCCGATCTTCTTGGCGAGGTCTTCGGCTTTTTCGTTTTGTGAACATCGCAACCACTTGGTGAAAAATATCAGCAGCGGATTTGTCGGCAAATTTGACAGCGAATGCGCGCTTTTGTCAGTTCTTGTTGTAAGTCATTGTTTCGTAAAGGTACTTATTTTTGGCACGGAATGTGCTCATCAGGGAGCATACAAGTGACATCAAGCGGTACCCATCATGACGAATTTCCTCCGTAAAGGCATTCTGGCCAGCCTGGCCGCAACCGGACTGTTGGCTGCGGCACTGCCGGCTCAGGCCGTCTTGTTGCCAGGATCGAATGAAATGTCCACCGTCCAGTATGGGGACTTTGCCGTTTACTCGCTCGACCTGCTGGAGCAGTGCGCGGGCGCCAATGACGTGCGTTGCAAGCCGAGTGGCCCACTGCCCATCGCGGCCAATGGTGGATTCACCAAAACGCAGCTCACGGTGTTAACAGGTGAAAACGGCGGTCCGCAAACGACCAACCAGCCAGAGCCCCTGCCCAAGAATGCACCTGGCGACAATGCCTTTGCATCGCCCAGCGGTCAGCAGAGTTCGACCTTCGTGATGGGCTCGCTGCTCTCGCCGGAGCCAACGCCCTCTTTCACGGGCGACCAGCCGGGCAAATGGGACATCAAGGTGTCTGCGCTGCGTGGTTACCTGGGTGACAACGATCTGGTGTTCATCTTCGATAACGCCCAAGAAGGGGATGCGGCCAACCAGTGGTTGCAGATCTGGGGTCAAGCCCGTGTGCTGTCGGCCGATGGCACCAACCTGCTCGGCTGTTTTGAACTGAACAGCACATCCGCTGCGGGATGCACCACGCCTTCGCCTGCGCAACCGAGCGGCCCGTTCGATTTCTCGTCGCCCTACGTCACCGTGTTCACAGGCTACTGTGTGGACAAGGTGAGTGGCGTGGCCTACAACCTGGGCACGGGCTCCGCAATGTCCTGTGCCAACAGCAATGGCTACTACGTGAACGGCAACATTGGCAGTGCCAATGCGGACAACGCGGCCTTCAGCCAGGCGCTCAACGATTTCATCTTTGCATCCACCACTGATGCAGATTGGGTCCTGTCGCTCGACATCCGCACGGCCAACAACAATGGCAGCGCCGAAACCCTCTGGATTTGCAGCAACTGCAAGGTGTCGACCACGACCGAGGTTTCCGAGCCTGCTTCACTCGCCTTGCTGGGTGCAACCCTGCTGGGCGCTGCCCTGGCGACTCGTCGGCGCTTGCGTCAAGGCTGAGACCTGGCGCGGCGCCAGCCTAGCCAGACCAAGGCCAAGCCCGTCAGGCCCACAGGCAGCAGCGAGCCCAGGTTCAACCACGTCCAGCCTCGGGTGGTGATCAGTGCGCCGGACGCAAACGAGGTGCCAGCCATCACGGCAAACACCCAGAAGTTGATGGCGGCCTGGGCTTTGTCTTTCTCTTCCGGCCGGTAGGCTTGCATCGCCAGCGTGGTGCTGCCGGTGAACAGGAAGTTCCAGCCCACGCCTAGCAGGAAGAGCGCCAGCGTGAACTGATGCAGGTCTTGCCCCGACAGCGCGATACCGATGCAGGCTAGGTTCAGCATCACCCCGGCACCCATGATGGTCAGCACGCCGTGGCGTTTGATGAGGTGGCCGGTGACGAAGCCCGGCGCGAACATGCCGATGACATGCCATTCCAGCACGAAGGCAGCGTCGTCAAAAGGCATGCCGCACACCTGCATGGCAAGGGGTGTGGCGGCCATCAGCAGGTTCATCACGCCGTAGCCCAATGCGGCGCCCAGGGTGGAGACGATGAACACGGGTTGGGCCATGATTTCGCGCAGCGGGCGGCCGGTGTCGCCGCTCTTGTTTTGGTGCACCTCGGACGGAAACCGGATGCCGACCATCACCGCCATCGACAACAAAGCCACCACCGCCAGCGCCAGGTAGGCACCCAGGAAGGGCGTGCCCAGGCCATCGCGCGTGTACTTGGCCAGGTTGGGGCCGATGACCGCGCCCAACAGACCACCGGCCAGTACCAGGGAGACCGCCTTCTCGCGGAAGGCCGGGGCGGCCAGTTCACCGGCGGCAAAGCGGTACAACTGGCCATTGGCGCTGTAATAGCCGGCCACCACAGTGGCGGTGACCAGCAACCAGAAGCTGCCCATCCACAAAGCCAGGGCACACAGCAGGGCCGAGAGCAACGCCACCACCAGGCCGAGCTGGAACGACACCTGCCTGCCCCAGCGTTGCTGAGTGCGCGCTACCAGACCGGTGGACAGGGCGCCACCCACCACATAGCCCATCACGGGCAAAGTCGCGAGCCAGCCTGCCGGGGCCAGGCTGAAACCCACCAGACCATTGATGGCGATGAAGACGACGTTGTTGGTGAGAAAGAGCCCCTGGGCCGCAGCCAGAAGCCAGAGGTTTTTGTTCATGGTTGCCGCCGTGGAGGGTGTGAAAGTGTGCGCATGATGCGGGCTGGGGCAGGTGGGGTGATGGGTCGCTTGACGCTGCCTTCACGGCGCCTGCAAAGCGGCTTCGAGCATGTCGATGAACACGCGGGTCTTGGCTGGCATCAGTTTGCGTCCCGGGAACACGGCCCAGGCTGTGTGCGAGGGCAGGCACCACTCAGGCAACACTCGGCGCAACTCACCCCGCTGGAGCCAGGGCTGCGCAAACAGGTCGGGCACCGCCGTGATGCCCGCGCCGGCCCGCGCCAGAATCAGCAGCAGCTCGGGCTGGTTGGCCATCACGCGGCTGGGAGGTGAGCCCTCCCAGCGTTCCTCGCCGCGCGTCAGCAGCCATTGGCCAGGCTCGGTGGTGTCGCCTGCACGCCCCGGTAGCCGCACGGTGTCGTGCTGCAGCAGGCCTTCCGGGCAAGTGGGTTCGCCGTGCTCGGCCAGATAATGCGGCGACGCATAGAGCCCGTTGGTGAAAACGGTCAGGCGGCGTGCCGCCAGCAGGGCATCGTCGGGCAGCGCACCCATGCGCACGGCCACGTCAAAGCCCTCGCCCAGCAGGTCCACGCGGCGGGGTGAGAGGTCCAATTCCAGCGTGATGCGTGGGTGCAGGGTGACAAAGGCGGCCAGCGTGTCAGCCAGCAGCAAGGTGGCAAAGTCGCTGGGCATGGATACGCGCAAGCGACCGCTGGGCGCCGCCTGCCGGTGCTCGCGCAGCGCGGTGACCGCTTCCACCTCGGCCGCGACTTGGCGGGCGTGTTCCAGCAGCAGGCTGCCGAATTCGGTGAGGGTTTGGCGGCGGGTGGTGCGCAACAGCAAGCGCTCGCCCAGGTGGGATTCGAGCCAGGCAACGCGGCGCGACACCGTGGACTTGGGCAGTCCCAGGCGCTCGGCAGCGCGGCTGAAGCTGCCCAGATCGGCCACGCGGGCAAAGATCAGCAGGTCGTTGGCTTCGATGCCTGCGGTGGGATCGGCATATTGTTCCATTTGTGGATCAATGTTACCCATTTAAGGCACTTATCAACTGGATTGTTGATGAATAAAGTTCATTCATCGACTGATCCATTTGGAGTCCTTTCATGAAGATCCTGCAAATCAACGCCAGCGCCCGCCTTGACGGAGCCAACTCCACCCGCCTGGCCAACACCGTCACCGCCCGCCTGCAAGCCAAGAACCCCGGTGCCAGCGTCACCGTGCGTGATCTGGCTGCGACCCCGCACCCTGTACTGGACGCAGCCGCGCTGGGCGCCCTGTTCACCCCCGCCGACCAGCGCACGCCCGAGCAAGCCGCCCGCGTCGCCCTGGACGACGCCCTGATCGCCGAGGTGCAAGCCCATGACGTGATCGTGCTGGGCGTGCCGATGTACAACTTCGGCATTCCCGTGCAGTTGAAAACCTGGCTGGATGCCCTGGCGCGCAATGGCGTCACCTTCCGCTACACCGCCAATGGCCCGGAAGGCCTCATCCAGGGCAAGAAGGTGTATGTGGCCTTCGCACGAGGCGGCATTTACCGGGGCACCCCGGCCGATTCGCAAACGCCTTACATGCAAACCATACTGGGCTTCCTGGGCCTGACCGATGTGAAATACATCTTTGCCGAAGGTCTGAACATGGGTCCCGAGGCCGCCGAGAAGGGCTTTTCGCAAGCCGAGGCCGATCTGCAGGCAGCGTTGGTGTGAGTGCCGCAAGTTCCCCGTTCTGACAAGGAGTGTCCCATGAGCAGTGTGATCGTCACGAAGGCGGTGCAGCGTCCGCGCAGCGTCGAGCAACTGGTTGTGGGGCACCCCACCTCAGACGGGGCAGGGGTCAAACTCACGCGGGTGCTGACGCAGCATTTGCAGCAGCGCCTCGACCCTTTTCTGATGCTCGATGCCTTTGGCAGCGACCAGCCCGACGACTACATCGCCGGCTTCCCAGACCATCCGCACCGGGGGTTTGAAACCATCACCTACATGATCGCCGGACGCATGCGGCACCGCGACAGCGCGGGCCACGAGGGTTTGCTGGAAAACGGTGGTGTGCAGTGGATGACGGCCGGACGCGGGGTGATCCACTCCGAGATTCCGCAGCAGGACCAAGGGGTGATGGAGGGCTTTCAGTTGTGGCTGAACCTGCCGGGCAAAGAGAAGATGTGCCCGCCCTGGTACCGGGACTTTGGCGCCACCGATCTGCCTCGCTTCACCACCGATCAAGGCGTGGCCGTGACCGTGATTGCCGGTGAGAGCCATGGCGTACCTGGTGCGGTCCAGCGCGAGGCCACGGCTCCGACCTACCTGGATGTGCATTTGCCTGTGGGCGCCAGTTTCGAGCAGGTCTTGCCGCCCGACCACAACGCGTTCGTGTATGTGTACCGAGGCGAGATCAGGCTGGGCGACACCGTGGTGCCGCCGCAGCGCATGGCCATCTTGCGCAATGAGCTGCAGGCTGACGGAGTGCGCATGACCGCAGGCACGGCCGCGCGTGTGCTGCTGATCGCTGGCCGGCCGCTGAACGAGCCGATTGTTCAATACGGCCCGTTCGTGATGAACACGCAGCACGAGATCTATCAGGCGGTGCGCGATTTCCGCGCCGGTCTGCTGGCCTGAGGGGATCCGGGTGATGTGCCGCCCGGATCAGGGCGCGCTGGCGCTGGTCTCGGGCACATAGACCATGCTGCCATCCTTCATGCGGTAGGCCACGCCCGCCTTGGTGCCCTGGCCTTCACCCATTTGCCCGGATGACTCGTACTGCTTGAGCTCGTTGCCCTCCTTGACCAGCATCTCCATATTGGGCTTGCCCGCGTTCTTGATGACCACCACGTCCTGCATGGCAAAGGGGTTGAGCGGGTTCTCGGCCACGGCGATGAGCAGCACGGCAATCACCACCAGGAACACGTCGATGATGTTGACGACGCTGAGGATGGGATCGTCCTCGTCGGAGTCGCCGAGGATGTCAATGCGCATACGGCGTGATTCAGCCATGGACCAGCTCCCCAGTGGCGTGCGAGGGCACGGTGTCCTGTGCGGTGTCGGTCTTGGCACCGCTGTCCAAGCCGATGAGCAGCGCGTTGAGCTCCTCCATGAGCCAGCGCTTGCGCAGCGTCTGCACGACGAAGGTGATGGCAGCAGCCAGAAGCGCCACGATCACGGCGGCGAAGGCCACGACCAGGTTTTGTGCCATGCCCTGTGTGTTGCCCGCAGCCACGGCCACCAGCGCTGGCCCCATCGGAATCATGGTGGCCACCAGCCCCAACAGCGGCGCCACGCGGCTGACGATGCGTTGCAGCTCCAACTGGCGCAGCACGTACAGCTCCAGCCCATCGATGCCGAGGCGAGCGTGGCGCTGCCAGTAGCGGTGCAGGGTCTGCAGGCCATGGGGATGGCGTGCGCGTGCGATGGCTTCGATGAGCACCTGTCCCAGGCTGAACAGCGCGTAGATGAACATCAGGCACAGCAGCACCAGCACCGGGGTGAGGAAGAACTTGGAGATCTCGTAGAGGAAGCTTTCAAGGGCGTTCATGGTTTGGCTTTCAGAGAAAGAGGTTGGGAGATGCGGTGGCGGCGCACGCGCCAGGCCTGCCAGGCCATGCCCGCCAGCACCACGGCGCCCAGCAGCCAGGCATAGGACCAAATGAGCTGCTGCACGGCCGTTTCACGGGACACCTCACGCAGCTCCTGACCGCGCACCACGGGGGGCGGCGGAGGGGGCGCAGGCTGAGGAGGCTGGGCTTGCGGCGAGGCGGCGCGGGGGGCTGCGGCAGGTTTGCCAGCGGGCGTGAGCGGCGCGGGCTTGGTCCCGATGCCGAAGCCTTGCGCCAACTCGGCCACATACGCCTTGAAGACGTCGTTGTTGGTGTGCACGTCATGGCGTGTGGCCAGATCCTGGTAGGTGCTCACCAGTTCGCGCAGTGTGCGTTCGTCGGCCTTCCAGTAGTCCTTGCGGATGGCTTCGATCATGCGTTCGGTCACCTGCGCCAGCGCCGTGGGGTTGTGCTTCTCGAACCATTGGCGCGTGCCCAGTTGGTGGCGGTCGTTCACATAGGTTTCGTGAAACTCCT
Organism: uncultured Aquabacterium sp.; assembly: GCA_964404335.1. GTDB lineage: Bacteria > Pseudomonadota > Gammaproteobacteria > Burkholderiales > Burkholderiaceae_C > Aquabacterium. The sequence goes on along the minus strand of CAYOJR010000033.1, from coordinate 9,588 downwards.
GCCACTGGTCGTCGCGCACCACATTGCGGTCCATCACCTGCCAACCCCAGAAGTTGTTGACGGTGTTGAGCATCTGCAGCGTGCCGCTGTAGCCCTCCTTCATCATTTCCTTCATCCAGTTCGGATGCTGATAGACGCTGCGCAGCTCGGTGGCCATGAACTTCTCGGCCGACTGCAGGCGTGCGCGGTTGGGGTCGCGCATGTTGGAGATGTAGAGCTGCGGGTTCTTGCCGTCGAGGTGCTTGACCGCCATCGAGATGCCGCCGAGGTACTCGAACGGGTGGTCGGTGTCGAGCAGGCCACGCAGGTTGGACGAGCGTGAGAACACCGCTGCGCTGGTGCCGCGCAGGTGTTCGGCGTAGGTGTTGATCTCGCGGCCTGACGGGTCGGTGAGCTTGCGGCTCCAGTTTGCGGTGTTGGGGCCGTAAGCCCATGACATGCGCGAGAGATAGAGCTGTTCCAGCTTGCCGTCTCCTTCTTCCCACTTGTCGGATGCCAGCGAGGCGTCCGTGAGCTTGGTGCTGTAGTCGCCGCTTTCGTTGCCGAACACGCGGGTGAGCGCGAACTCACGCGCCTCTGCGGCCGGCACACCCTGCTTGCGCAGCGCGGCTTCGATGCGCTCGGTGTTGGCTCGGATGAAGTTCTGCTCACCCGACTCGGGTTGCGCCGCCAGCAAGCCAATGGCCTCATTGAAGCGCTCCATCACATTGGGGAACTGGTCGCGGTACAGACCGGTCAGCGAGATCACGGTGTCGATGCGCGGGCGTCCCAGCTCCTTGAGCGGGATCACCTCCATGCCCACCACGCGTCCGCCTTCGTCCCAGCGGGGCTTGACGCCCATGGCGTAGAGGATCTGCGCTTCGAGCATGCCCAGGTGGCGCAGGGTTTCGGTGCTCCACATGCTGAAGGCCAGCTTTTCGGGGAACTTGCCGTGCTCACTCTGATAGGACTTGATCAGCGTCTCCACGGCTTCCTTGCCGGCCTCGTAAGCGGCGCGTGTCGGGATGCGCGCCGGGTCGAAGCCATACATGTTGCGGCCGGTGTGCAGGGCATCAGGATTGCGGATCGGGTCGCCACCGTAGGACGGGTCAATCCAGCGGGCTGACAGGCCTTTCAGCACGCCTTCCACCTCCCAGGCTGCGCGCAGACTGACCAGAAAGCGCCGCCCCTTCTCCGCCAGCGCGCGCAGAGCCGGGTCGCCGAGCTCGTGCAGCGGGCGTTCGCTGAACACCCATTCTTCGACAAAGCGGTAAGGCGCAGTCTGGGGCAGGTTCTTGTAGTCGCCCATGAAGGCGGCGCGGGCGTTCTTCACGCCGGTGGCTTCGTACAGCGGCTGGCCCAGCATCTGCATCACATTGCTGACGAGGTGGGCGCGCTCGGCGTCCAGCCCCAGGGTGTGCAGACCCAAAGGTTGCTGTGCTGAGCCCAGGTCTTCCAGGTAGTCCTGCAGGTCGCGCAGGAAGGGGTCAAAGTCGCGTTCCAGATCCGCGAGATTCCACTTCAGATCCTTGTGGATGTTCATCTTCACCGCCTGCGCGACGATGAGCTTGCGGTTGTTGTCTCTGACCAGACCGGAATCGAGCGCCTGGTATTCGCGGATCAGGTCATTGATGCGGACGAAATCCTCGGACAGGCCCGCTGGTGCAAACGCCGGTGTCTGGTGGCTGACGATCACGCCGCGACCACGCCGCTTGACGTGCAAGGCCTCACCGATGTTGTCCACGATGTAGGGGTACACCACCGGCGTGTTGCCCACCAGCAGATTGGGCTCGTCGTAGGCCCACAGGCCGCGCTCCTTGCCGGGCGTCCACTCCTGCGTGCCGTGCGTGCCAAAGTGAACGATGGCGTGTGAGGCATGCTGTTCGCGCGCCCACAGGTAGGTGGCCAGGTAGAAGTGATTGAGCGGCACCTTGGTGTCGTGAAACAGCTTCTTCTCGTCGTGGTGGCCGGCGGCCGTTTCGCTGCGCATGGGCTGGGGCAACACCACCAGTTGGCCCAGCTTCATGCGGGGGATGACGAAACCTGTTTGCCCCTGGTGGCGCACCACCCACGGGCTTTTCGTGGGCGCCCCCCAGAAGGCCGTGATGCGCTGGCGCACCTCAGGCGGCAACCCTCTGAACCAGCGCTCGTAGCTTGCCAGCGGCAGGAAGTCCCAGTGCGGGGTCTTCATCAACTCGCCCAACGTGCCGCTGCGGTAAGACGGGCGCAACAGCGTGGCCACGGTGGCGATGATGTCCTGCTCGGTGGTGGGCGCAATGGTGTAGCCCTCGGCGCGCAGACGCTGCACCAGATGCTCGATGGAGCGCGGCACGTTGAGGTTGGACGCCCCCTGGTTCTTCTCTCCCGGCGGGTGGTTCCAGAAGAACAGCGTCAGGCGCTTTTGGGCATTGGGCGTGGACTGCAGTCGGGCCAGGTTCACGGCCTTGCCGACCAGCAGGTCCATCTGCTCAGGCATGGGCACCAATTCGCCTCCCTCATTCGCGCTCACGACCACCGGGTCCTGCAGGCCGATGTATTCGGCATTGGTCAGCGAAAACGGCAAGTTGAAACTGTTGATGCCCACGGTGTCGCGCAGGTAGTCGGTCCGCGTGCCCTGGCGGTAGGACAGCATGTTGATGACGGGCACCCCCATGGCGCGGTGCCATGCCTTGCGCGCATCGGGGTTCACGCCCAGGAAGGTGTTGACCACCAGCACCTGAGGCAACACCTTGCCGTCGAGCGTGATGATGGGCTCGTCCACCTCGACGGCAGCGAGGTCCTTGGGATTGGGGAAGCCGTTGTCCGCATACACGCCGGCAGCAATGTCCGATGACTGCACGGGTCGTCCAGCGGGGGGCGCGCCGGCAGCGGGCCGGCCGGGTGCGCCGCCGCGCTGCGCATCGGCGGCGGCACGGGCGACGCGGCTGCTGCGATAGAACACCCACGGCATGGCGCCGCGTGCTTCCATCGCGGCAATGGCATCGTCGAGCACGCGGGTCTGACCATCGGAGAGGTAGCTCGACGACATCTCCATGCCGATCACCGGTGTGCTGGCCGAGGACGCCGCACGGCCCCGGCGTGCCTGCCACCAAGCCATGTAATCACGCGGGTTGGCAAACACGCCCTTGTCATAAGCGGGGTGGTAAATGCCGCCGTTGGGCAGAGCCACCGGCTCGGGCACCGCCGATGGGTCGGTGCCTTGCATCACGGCACGCAGATACTGAAAGAGGCGCTCGTGGTTCACGCGCATGCCCCCGACGTAGTAGTCGAACACGCGCTGGGCCTGCGCAGCAGGCAGGCCCAGAGGGCGCAGTCGCATCGGCGGGCTCATCACATGGATGCCCACGCCGGGCAGGCGTGCCGCGCGAATCTGTGCGCCAGCCAGACGCTCGACCAGGGCCTGATCGTCGGTGCGGGGTGCATCCACCAGCAGCACGCGTGCCCCGCTGAGTACCCGCGCCACACCCTTCTCGCCTTCAACGTCCACCTGTGTCCAGGCCAACTCCACACCCTGGGCGCGTGCGGCCTCCTGCATCAGATGAAACTTGCGCTCCAGCACCATGCTGGCGCTGATCAGGGCGACTTTGTTGGCGGCCGCAGCGGGGGCCACGAGTGCGCAGCACAGGGCCAACACCATCCATATCCATCGTGCCATCTTCAAGATTCCGTCAATTCATAAACGATGGGAATGCGCAGCTCTGCGAGGCGACCTGGCGTGGCTTGTGCCGCCAGAACCTGCACGACGTTGCGCACCAACTCTTCAGCGGCGTTGTCCAGAGCCTTGAAGCCCGAAGAGCGCTGCACCAGAAAGTGCTTCAGGCTGCCGTCGGCGCCAATGCGCAGCTCCACCACCACCGTGCCGCTCTGGCCCATGCGGCGTGCGCTGGAGGGATAGCGCTTGCCCTGTTGCAGCCGGTGCTCCAAACGCGCACGCCACTGCTGATAAGCCTGGTCGTCTGTGGGGGTGGTGGCGCTCACGGCCGCCTGGGTGGAGGCCGGCTCTGATGTGACCCTCGCGCTGGTGTTGCTCGGCTCAGCCTCGCTTGCAGCGTTCTGGGGGACCGTGGGCGCCGGTGCTGGCACAGAGGCTGTGGCCACCGTCGGTTCCGACCAGGGCGTGGCGGTTTGGGGTGTCGGTGCCTGTTGCGGCATCCGTGCCACTGGAGCCGGTGCAGGCCGAGCTTGCGGGGCCGGTGTGGTCTGTGTTTCGGGCGGCTGAGGCGTGTTCAACACCGGGGCCGGTGCGGCCCGTTCCGGGCTGACCCAGTGCAAAGCCAGGTCCAGGTGCTGAACCTCAGGTGTCGGTGTCAGGCCCCACCACAGCGCGGCGGCCAGCAGGGTCGAATGCACCCCGAAGGACAGCGCCCAGTCACGGGGCGCCAGGCGCGTCAGCGGCACGGCCAGGGTGGAGGTGCTCATGTGCGGAGCACCTCCAGCGCCACCTTCTCAAAGCCCAAGGCCTTGACCCGGTCCACCAGTTCGACGAAGTCGGTCAAGGCCAGAGAGCCGTCGGCCCGCACAGTCACAGGCTGTGTGCGTTCAAAGCGTGTGAGGGCCGACGCCAGCTCCGTCACACGTTCGTCATTGAGGTACAGCACCTTGTGGCTGGTGAGTGTCAGCACCACGGGGGCGTGGGTGGCGGGCGCGGACTGGCTGGCGTGGGCCAGATCGACCGGGATGCGCCCGGTCACCACAAAGGTGGCGGTGGTGAGCACGATGGTCAGCAACACCAGCATCACATCGACCAGCGGGACGATGTTGATGGACTCGATATCCTCGTCCATGCTCAGCCTCCCTGGGCTTCGTCAAACTCGGCGAGCTTGACGCGCACCACTCGGCGCAGCGCGTTGTTCAGGCCCACGCAAGGAATGGCCACGCCAATGCCCACTGCAGTGGCCTTGAGCGCCAGGGCCAGGCCAACCATGATGGTCTTGACATCCATGGCGCCGCTTTGCCCCAGCGCCTCAAACGTGAGCATGATGCCCAGCACCGTACCCAGCAGGCCGATGTAAGGGGCGTTGGCGGCCACCGAGCCGATCACGGTCAGACGCTGGGTGAGATCGGTTTCCAGCCGTACGCGGCTGCGGTAGTGGCCCACCTGCACCTGACGGTAAAAACGCCAGCGTTCCAGCGCCACCGCCACGGCCCAGGCACTCAGGGCCAGCAGCAGGCCGATCACGCCCCATTCCACGATGGACTTGAATTCCTGCATGGTGCGCTCCCGTCAGAATTGCAGGCTCAGACCGACACGCCAGGTGCGGCCAGGATCCACCACGATGGACGGGTCTTGGCTGTCGTAACGACCATCCATGTTGCTGTCACCCGCGCCACGTGCCGTGAGGTAATAGTGCTTGTCGAACACGTTCTCCACCCGCACATAGGCACTCAGTTGTGCGCCGGGCCAGGCCGCGATGCGGGTGTTGTATTGCGCGGTGATGTGCAGCAAAGAGCGACGTGGGAGCTTCTCCTGGTTGATCTCGTCCGCCCAGGAGGTTGCTTTGGTGTCGATCTCGCCGCTCAGCATCCAGCCGGGGGCTGGCAGGTAGTTGGCACGCAGATTGAACTGATGCGGAGGCGTGCGCGGGATCTTCTTGCCGGTGTTGTTGAACTCCTCCACCGTGAAATTGCTGCGCCAGAAGTTCGGGTTGGCACGCTGCACAGGTGTCGGGTTGGCCACGAAGGTGCCGTTGGCGTTGCCATAGCTCTGATAGAAGCTGTCGTAGTGGGTGAACCACGCATCCAGGTAGGTGTAGGCCGCATCAAACGACCATTGACGGTGAGGCTGGGTGCGCAACTCCAATTCCAGGCCCCGGCTGCGCGTGCCACCGATGTTGCGGAACTGGGAGCCACCGCCGTTCGGGTTGTTGGTGCTGGCGTACTGGCCGTTGCTGTCCAGAATGAAGTCCTTGCGGTTCACCTGGAACAGCGTGGCATTCACGTTCGATGGCCAGCCCGCCAACTGCAGCGCGTGCTTGATGCCCATCTCATAGCTGTTGGCCTTTTCCGGCTTCAGATTCGGATTGCTCTGCACCAGCGCGTTGGTGGTGGTCTGGCCTCGATAGAGCTGCTCTGCCGTGGGCGTGCGAAAACCCGTGGACACTGCGGCGTGAACCGAGGTGGCCGGGGACAGTGCATGCGTCAAACCCAGGCGGTAGCTGTTCACATCAAAGTTCTTGCGCTCGGCCACCGTCTGGTTGCCATTCTCAGCCACAGGCCGCGCATCAAAGTCCACACCCAGGCGGTCATGACGCAGGTTGAGCGTGGCCACCGTGCTGTCGCTCAGCCCCCACTTGGCCTCTGCGTACACGGCCTGGTTCGTCTCCACGGTGTCGTCATCGCTCTTGATCATGCCTGCGGGCGTGACTGGCGCGCTTGGACTGGGGCTGGTCTTATAGCTGTTGAGCGTGCTCACCAAGTTGTCGAAGGTGTTGCGTTTGACCTCCAGGCCGACCATGAGCGCCAGCCGTTCCGCTTGTGTGCGGTACTCGGTCTTGAAGCCGCGTTGCACCTGCTTGTAGTCGTTGAGCAGGCTGTAGTCGGTGACATCGCTGGTGGCGCTGCCATTGGCCTTGAAACGCATCGGGCTGGACCAGAAGGTGGTGTCATCCTCATACTGATAGATCACCGCCAACAGGTTGCTGTGCTCGTCCAGATCGTTCGCATAGGTGAGGTTGACGCGACTCAGATCGACATTGAAGTTGCGGGTGTAGCCTCGCCCCCCGTCCACGCCTTGTGGATCATTGCGTGCGTTGTCCACCCCGGTCACGCTGCCCTCACGGTCGCGGAAGCGGGTCGACTTCTCAAAGCCCAGGCTCAGGTCGCTGTGGCCATTGAGCGCGTACTTCAGATTGCCCGACCAGGTGCGGCTGTAAGTGCGTGAGAGGAAGTAGTAACCGTCCTGATCTCGATCGCTGTACTGCAGGTGTCCCGTCAACTCGTCGAGTGCAAAGCCCGCACGCACCATGGCGCGTCGGTAGCCGAATGCGCCCACATCCATCTCGGTCTTGATGCCACGCTGGCTGGCACCGCGCTTGGTGGTGATCACCACGGCGCCAGACAAGGCGTCTTCGCCATAAAGGTAGGAAGCGCCCCCTTTGATGACCTTGATCGACTCGATGTTGTCGATGTCCACGTTGACCTTGCCGGTGCGCTCGAACACGGGCACGCCGTCGATGATGATGGCCACACCAGGCTTCTCACCCATGTAGCGCTGGTTTTCGACGCCGCGCAGCTTGATCTTGATGGTTTCACCGTCCCCCTGCAGATCGGCGGTGACGCCCGCCACCGCCCGCAGCACCTCGATCAGGTTCTTGGCGTGCTGCTCCTCCACCTGCTTGCGGTTGATGGTGACCGTGGACACGGGATCGGTGGCACTGGACAGAAAGCGGTCATCGATGGCCGAGCCGGTGACCGTGATAGGGGCCAGGGCATCGCTGGTTTGCGCGAAAGCGGGGGCATGAAGACCGCAGGCCGTCAGGCAGGCCAGGGCAATGGTGGGGTGACGCAACATCTTGTGTTCTCTTGAGGGCAGGACAGGGCAACCGACCACGGCTCAAAGCGTGGACAGCGCAGGCAAGCTGACGCGCGCAGCGGCGCCACAGCGCGGCCAGACTTGGAAAAGAGGGGGGAGGGAAAAGGGCTGTGCTCAACGCCTGAAGGACTCAGGCGAGCGCGAGCAGTTGATCAGCCACGCAGCGCCGGAGGGGCGCGTGTGAGAGCGCCCAACCAGATGGAGGGCATTGGGCCGGCGCGGTAGAAAGCCACCGGCATCTCTTGTGAGCAAGCCAGCAGGGGCAAGGCTGAGGCGGTGACGGGCAAGGCCGCTATCGCATGCATGCTGCACCAACTACAGTGCTGCTGTTGATCGGTCGCCATGGTGTTGTCCTCGGCGGGCAAGGCATCGCCATGCGACTGCACCCACATCACGCCCGAGGCGGTGCACACCATCAGAGCGTCATCGGAAGCGTTGGTTTGCGTCAGCGCCTGCGCCAGTGTCGGCATCAGCGCACTGACCACCACGGCCAACAATGCCATCCAGGCAACACAGCGGCGGTGGAGTCTTACAGCAAACATGTGCGCAGTGTAGTCAAACGCTCTGTCACGCTACTTGCGCCAACGCAAGTCTGCGCCACAAGAAGGCGTGGACAAGACACGCGATCAGCTCACCTGTTCGTCACCTGTACCGCGGCTCCTCGGCATCTTCTCGAGCACGCCAGCTTCCAGCAACTGCGTGATGGACACCTCTGGAAAGAAAAAATCCCTAAGTCGTTGAAAACTCAGGGTTTTTTGGATACGTCCAGACTGCGCTGGACACTGTATTGGTGGCGGACGGACGCCGGTTCAATTCCGCCTCCGTCGCTTGAATAGCAATGCAGCGGGCGTGAGCGGCAATGGGCGAATCAAAGAACCGCTTCCAGTCCCTTGCGCTCGAGGATGTCCAGCAGCTTTTGCGACGGACCGCTGGGGCGCTTGTCGCCCACCTCCCACTTGCGGACAGTGGACGTGCTGGTGTTCAGCACGCTGGCCAGCACGGCCTGACTCAGGTGCAATCGCTCGCGCAGCGCCTTGACCTTTTCGGCGTCGTAGTCCTGCACCGGCTCCAGGCACAGCGCGTCGTATTTCTGCATCTTGCGCTTGTCGATGAATCCCAGGCGATGCAGATCGCTGGCCGATTCGTGAACGGCCTCGAGGATGCGGCTCTTGGTCTTGGTGGTCATTGGCAAATCTCCTGCAAAGCGCCGTCGGCAACGGCTTCATTCAGTTGCGGGCCTGTTCGAGCCAGCAGGTCGGCGGCGATGGTCTGCAAGCCTTCGAGCTCCTCGTCGCTGACGTTCGCCCGCTCGTTCTTCTCGAAGCCGAACACGAAGAACCAGCGGTTGCCCTTGTTGGTGGCGACCAGCGTGCGCACGCCACCACGCTTGCCGCGCCCCGCCAACCCGACGCGTTTCTTCACCACGCTGCCGCCAAGGTCAGCGTCGATCAGACCAGCCGCCATCTCCTGAACGGCCTTGCACAGGACGGCATCGGTGAGATCCGTCTTGCGCATCCATCGCTAGAAGTGGCGAGTTTTGAATACGCGCGTCATTGGGAATATTGTGCCACCGAGTGGCATAGATTGTCTACCCGGCTGTTCTGGCACCCTGCCCAGCCGACATCACCATTCGAAACGGCCTACGGACGGCGCCCCCGAATCGACGCGATACCCCATCGCCCGATAGCCACGCTGGCGCTTGTCCCACATCCGCAGCAAGGCCGGATGCCTCGTGTCGACGAAGTCGATGATGCGCACGTCGGTCTTGCTGGCGTGTTCCCGGTGCAGGCGCCCGGCGTATTGCTGCAGCGTGCCTTTCCACGAGACGGGCATCGCCAGCACCAAGGTGTCCAGTGGCGGATGGTCGAAGCCTTCGCCAACCAGCTTGCCGGTGGCCAGCAGCACGCGCGGCGCGTCCGGCGACGAGGCATCGAGCGTGGCGATCAACGCGGCGCGCTGCTTTTTTGACATCCGGCCGTGCAACACGAACGGCTCCGGCACCTGATCGGGAACGGCCAGTTCTGGCGGGCGGCGAAGTCCGCAGGCTTCCGCAGGAACCCCCAACAACACGCGGGAAC
>CAYOJR010000032.1:0-19124 GCA_964404335.1 uncultured Aquabacterium sp. | reverse complement strand
AAGGAGTTCGTCAAGCTGGCTTCCATCAAGGAAGTGGAAGGCGTGCCCAAGGCCAATGACATGATCCGTCACCTGGTGGCCGCTCAGGAAGCCACTGCGCGCACCGCCCGCAAGCTGTTCCCGGTGGTGGACGCGGCCAACGACCAGCCGACCGCTGACGTGCTGACCCAGCGCATCGACATCCACGAGAAGACCGCGTGGATGCTGCGCAGCCTGCTGGAAGACTGAGTCGCGCCGCGCTCAGTGGTCCTTCATCTTCAGGATGCCCATCGCATTCATGACGATTTTTTCGTAAATCGGCTCTGAAGTGCCTTTCTTCATCTTGCGAAGGAAGTACTTCTCAAAGGCGATCTTGGCGAGGTGCACCCAGTAGCCCTCGCCAAACCAGTTCACGTTGCGCGGCGGGATCTGGGGCAGGGCGATGAAGGCGGCCCCTCGGTCACCAAAGTCGGCCAGGCACACGGCGTTCCATGTGGCTTTCTGGGTGGGGTTGAACCCGTCCAGCAAGGCGCGGATGTTGTGGGCGGTGGCGGTCACCATCGACTCGATCATGAAACCCGTTTTGGGGATGCCGGTGGGGACAGGTGTGGGCTCATTGGGCGCAATGGCGACGCACACGCCTACGGCAAACACATTGGGGTAGCGTGGGTTGCGCTGGTGCTCGTCAATCAGCACGAAACCCCGTGGGTTGACCAAGCCCTCAATGCCGAACACGGCGTCAATGCCCTTGAAGGCAGGCAACATCATCGAATACTTGAAAGGCAGGACGTGCTCTTTCTTGGGCTTGCCGTCCTCGTCATGCTCGGTGACGTACATCTGCCCTTGTTCTACCTTCGTCACCTTGGCATTGCAGATCCAGCGGATCGCCTTGTCGCGGAAGATGGACTCCATCAGGCTCTTGCTGTCACCCACACCGTTGAGGCCCAGGTGACCGATGTAGGGCTCGGAGGTCACATAGGTCATGGGCACCTTGTCGCGGATCTTGCGTCGGCGCAGGTCGGTCTCCATGATCATGGTGTACTCGTAGGCAGGTCCAAAGCATGAGGCTCCCTGCACAGCCCCCACCACAATCGGGCCAGGATCGGCCACAAACTTCAGCCATTCGCCTTTGGCATGCTCTGCATGGTCCACATGGCACACCGACTGTGTGAAACCCTGTGGCCCCAGCCCCTCGATCTCGTCAAACGCCAGTTTGGGGCCGGTGGCGATGACGAGGTAGTCGTAGTCCACCTCTCGTCCGTCGTCCAGCAGCACCTTGTTGTGCTCGGGGTCCACACGCTTGGCGCCTACCGGGATAAAGGCAATGCCTTTTTTTTCCAAGATCGGTGCGATGGGCAACTCGATTTCGTCCCGATCGCGCCAGTCGACGGCGACCCACGGATTGGACGGAACGAAATGGAAGGTGGGGGTGTTGGAGATGACGGTGACGGTGTCTGTCGCTCGCGCCTGCTCCTTCATTTCGAAGGCCATGGGCAGGCCACCCAAGCCTGCACCCAAGATCACGATGTGTGCCATGCACGCTCTCCTTGTTGCATACCCATGTGGGTATATTGAAGATGGTGAACCTCAGGCAGCAGTGGGGTGATAGGGGTTTCCCTTGTTTGCCCCAAGTCGTGGCAGGCCTCAGGCGGCCACGGCCCCCGAGACGACGTCCCAGGCACGCAGTGCTTCAGCAGAGTACATCAAAGAAGGGCCGCCGCCCATATAAACCGCTACAGCCAGCATCTCTTCCAGTTCGGCGCGGCTGGCGCCCAGCTTGTGCAGGGCCTTCACATGGAAACCGATGCAGCCAGAGCAATGCTGACTCACGCCGATGGCCAGCGCGATCAGTTCCTTGTTCTTGGCGCTGATGGCGCCCTCGGCCATCGCGGCCTGGGCCAACTGGCCGAAACCACGCATGGCCTCGGATTGCGACTTGCGAAACGGGGCCAGACAGCTGTTGATGTCTTGCATGAGGCCAGCGTGGTCGAATGTACTCACTTTGAATCTCCGTTGGGATGGGAAGAGGGGAGGTCGGTCAAGCGGTGCCGCAGGTGGAAGCCGTCCGAGTCGGGCTTGAGTCCTTCCTTGTCTCGGCGGGTCTGAACCTGCTGGGTGATCTGGCGCGCAGTGTCGAGCCCGAGCTCGTTCACGGCCTGGGCCATCAGGTCGCAGCGCAAAACCAGCAGCCCCCGCAACTCTTCCCATTCGCGCTGGACGCGTCGCTCGCTGGCACTGGCTGGGGCTCTGTGGCCTGCAGACAGCCGGAAGAAGGCGTGTTCGCGATTCAGGATGTGCTCGATGTCCGCCTCCGATCCCAGGTCGGCGTCCAGCACTTTGGCCAGCACGCCAATGCGCGCGTTGAGCTCGGTCAACGAGGCTTCGACGCGGCGAACCTGATCGCCCACCACGGGGACAGCGTCAACAGAGGGGCGGGTGGTCATGAGCAGTGAGTGGGAAATCGTGTCAGCGGATCTTGCCCAGCAGGGCTTCGATCTCGCCGAACATGTCGGCCATGTCCGAGACTGCCTCGGGCGATGTGCCCAGTCTGTCTTGCAGGTGCTGCTCCATGAAGCACACGGTCATGCGCACGTAGGTGCTGTCCAGAGCCTTGCGCACGGCGGCCATCTGGGTGGCTATTGGCAGGCAGGATTCGCCTTCTTCGATCATGCGCTGGATGCCTCGCAGCTGCCCTTCGGCGCGCTTGAGTCGGTTGAGGATTTCGGTACGATTCTTGTCGTTGTTCAGGGCTGCCATGTTGCAGTCATCCGCCTGTGCGGTGGAAGTACGTCGATCGGTCATTGTGCAACGCCTTTCAAGCTGAACCGCGGCCAGAGGTCATGGAGGTGTCAGCAGCAGGTAGCGTCTTTGAAGCCTAGCTTGCGCAGGATGATGGCCAGGGGGCAGAAGTTGGTGAAACCGAACTGGAACAGGTTGGCACCCACGAAGGCAGTGAAGGCCAGGGCCCATTTCGAGACAAACAGCGGGCTACCCTCCACGCCCAGCGCGAGAGAGAGCATGATGAACAGGCCAGCGATGATGCGGATCATGCGTTCAACGGTCATGTGAAACTCCTTGAAAAATGGGGGTGAAGCGGTGTCAGGCCGCTTCCAGCTTGCGGCGGTAGGCCGCGTAGTACAGCACTGGGATCACCACCAGCGTGAGCAGGGTGGAGACCAGGATGCCGAAGATCAGGGACACGGCCAGGCCGTTGAAGATGGGGTCGTCGAGGATGAAGAAGGCGCCCACCATGGCGGCGATGCCGGTCAGCGCAATCGGCTGGGCCCTTACGGCAGCCGACGACACCACGGCCTCCTTGAAGGCCATGCCTTGGGCCACCTGCAGCTCGATGAAGTCCACCAGCAAGATGGAGTTGCGCACGATGATGCCGGCCAGGGCGATCATCCCGATCATCGAGGTGGCGGTGAACTGGGCACCCAGCAGGGCGTGGCCCGGCATCACGCCGATGATGGTCAGCGGGATGGGCGCCATGATGATCAGCGGCGTGCGGTAGGACTTGAACTGCGCGACCACCAGCAGGTAGATCAGGATGAGGCCCACGCCATAGGCGGCGCCCATGTCGCGGAAGGTCTCGTAGGTGATCTGCCACTCGCCGTCCCACTTCAGGCTGTAGCCGCGGAAGGGGTCGTCGGGCTGGCGAATCCAGTACTCGTCGATGCCGCCGGTGTCGGGCAGGGCGGCCGCAGCCAGCTTGTCACGGATGGCGAACAGGCCGTAGAGCGGCGAGTCGAGCTGGCCGGCCATGTCACCGAACACATAGCTCACGGGCAGCAGGTCCTTGCTGAACAGGGGCTTGTCGATGCGACCGCGCTCGACGCGCACCAGTTCTGACAAGGGCACCAGCTGGCCATTGGCGGCACGCAGGGGCAGGCCCAACAGGGTGTCCAGGCCCACTTGCGACTCACGCGGCAGCTGAATGCGCACGGGCACCGGCAACTTGGCCTGGCCGTCGTGCAGGAAGGCGGCATCGGCGCCGGACAGGGCCGACTGCACCGCTTGGGCCACCACGGCCACCGGGATGCCCAGCGATTCGGCGCGTTGGCGCTGTATGCGCAGGAACACACGCTCGGCATCTTCCTTCAGGCTGGTGTCCACACCGACGATGTCGGGCGTGTCGGCAAAGGCGCCGGCCACACGTTGGGCCAGTTGCTGGCGTCCAGCCTCATCGGGGCCATAGATCTCGGCCACCAGGGGCGACATGACGGGCGGGCCGGGCGGCACTTCCACCACCTTGATGCGGCCGCCATGGCGGGTGGCGATCTTTTCCAACTCGGGGCGCAGGCGCTGGGCAATCGGGTGGCTTTGTTCGTGGCGATGGGCCTTGTCCACCAGATTGACCTGCAGGTCCCCCTGTTCGGCGTCGGCACGCAGGTAGTACTGGCGCACCAGACCGTTGAAGGTGATGGGCGAGGCCGTGCCGGCATAGCCTTGCACGTTTTGCACTTCAGGCTGCTGGGCCAGGAAGGCGCTCAGGTCCTGCAGGGCGGCGGCCGTGTCTTCCACAGGCGTGCCAGCGGGCATGTCCAGCACCACCTGGAACTCGCTCTTGTTGTCGAAGGGCAGCATTTTCAGCACCACCCCGATGCCCGAAGACGGGATGGTGGCCAGACCCACCGATACCATCAGCGCGGTGACCACGCCCAGGCCCATGGCCCAGCGTTTGCCGCGGTGCACCAGCAGCGGCATCAGCACACGGTGGAACACCCCTTGCAGACGAGCGGCAAGCCCGGTGGGAGCGTGGGACGTGTCGTCACCATGGGCACCGTGGGCCCCGCTGTGCGACTTCATCAGCTTGAGCGCCAGCCACGGCGTCACCGTGAAGGCGATGCCCAGCGACAGCGCCATGCCCAGGCTGGAGTTGATGGGGATGGGGCTCATGTACGGCCCCATCAGGCCGCTCACGAAGGCCATGGGCAGCAGGGCAGCGATCACGGTCAGGGTGGCCAGGATGGTAGGGCCGCCCACCTCGTCCACGGCCAGGGGGATGATCTCGCGCAGCGGTTTGTCGGGTGTGAGTTGCTGGTGGCGGTGGATGTTTTCCACCACCACGATCGCGTCATCCACCAGGATGCCGATGGAGAAGATCAGGGCGAACAGCGAGACGCGGTTGAGCGTGAAACCCCAGGCCCACGACGCAAACAGCGTGGCGGTGAGGGTGAGGATCACGGCCGCGCCCACGATGACGGCCTCGCGGCGGCCCAGGGCCAGGCCCACCAGCAGGATGACCGAGCCGGTGGCAAACGCCAGCTTCTGGATCAGCTTGTTGGCCTTTTCCTCGGCGGTCACGCCATAGTCACGCGTGACCGTCACCTCCACATCGGCCGGCACCACGGTGTTGCGCAGGTTGTCCAGGCGTTCGCGGGCGGCACGGGCCACGTCCACGGCGTTCTGGCCCGGTTTCTTGGTCACGATCAGGGTGACGGCAGGGTAGGCGCCACCAGGGGCGGGGGCCGAGGCGGCCTCCGGTGTGTCGGCAGGGGTCTGGCCAGGGGTGTACCAGACATGGCGGCTGGCCTGTTGCGAGCCGGCTTCCACCTGGGCCACTTCGTGCAGGTACACCGGCTTGCCCTGGTGCACGCCCACGACCAGTTGGCGCACGTCGTCGGCCGAACGCAGGAACTCACCGGTTTCAATGGTCAGCAGTTGGCTGCGGCCATCGGCCTGGGGGGCCAGCACGGCGCCTGAAGGCAGGCTCAGGTTGGCGGCGGCCAGCGACTGTTGCAGGCTGCCCAGGTCCACGCCGCGCTCGCGCAGGCGGCTCGGGTCCACCGTCACCATCACGGCCTGGCCGGGACCACCAATGGTCTGCACCTCACGGGTGCCAGGCACGCGCTTGAGTTCGGCTTCCAGTGTGCGGGCGACACGTTCCAACTCCAGGGCCGATTGGTGCTCGCGGCTCCACAGCGTCACGCCCAGCACAGGCACGTCGTCAATGCCCTTGGGTTTGACGATGGGCGGCAGGGCGCCCAGGTTACGCGGCAACCAGTCCTGGTTGGCGTTGAGCACGTCATACAGGCGCACCAGGGCCTCGGTGCGAGGCACGCCGACCTTGAACTGCACGGTCAGCACCGCCATGCCGGGGCGAGACACCGAATAGGTGTGCTCGATGTCGGCAATCTGGCTGAGCACCTGCTCGGCAGGCCGGGCGATCATGTTTTGCACGTCGGTGCTGGAGGCGCCGGGGAAGGGCACCATCACATTCGCCATCGTGACGTTGATCTGCGGCTCTTCCTCGCGTGGCGTCACCAGCACGGCAAACAGGCCCAGCAGCATGGCCACGATGGCCAGCAGCGGGGTCATCGCGTTGTCCTGGAAGGCGCGGGCCATCCGCCCGGCAATGCCCAGGGCTGGCGTGGTGTCGTCGGGGCGCTGGCTCATGGCTTGGCAGGTGTGGCGTTGGCCAGGCCGGCCTTCAGGGCGTCGGCCGCGATGACATCACCGGGGCGTACGCCGCTCAGCAGCGTGACGGGGCCGGTCGAGGTCGCCGGGGTGCTGGTGCGCACAGCTTGCAGCATGAAGCGATCACCCCGCACCACATACACGGCGGTCAACTCACCACGGCGCAGCACGGCTTGAGCCGGCACCGTCAGGGGCGCAGCGGCCTGACTGGATGCGCCAGCAGCCGGGGCTGAGGGGGCTTTCAGATCGGCAAAGCGCACCCGCACGGTCTGGCCGGGCAGGGTGGCGACGTCGGGCAAGTCCAGTCGCCATTCCACGGTCTGTGACACCGGGTCGGCTCCAGGCAGGGACACCACCTGGGTCGGCTTCAGCCAGGTGGCCTGTCCACCGGCAGCAGGCACCTCCACTTCGACACGCTGCGCGGTGCGCACGGCATCGGCCTGCGAGGCGGGCACCTGCACCACGGCGCGCAGCGGGCGGGGGGCATACAAGGTCAGCACGGGGCGGCCGGGCGCGGCCAGGTCGCCCACTTCCACATGGGTGTTCAGCACGCGCCCGTCAAAGGGAGCCGTGACGGTGGTGAAGCCTTGGGCCAGGGCGGCCTGCGAGCGACCGGCACGGGCTGCCGCCACGCCGGCCTGGGCGGCTTGCCACTGGGCGCGGGCGCTGTCCAGGGCCGCATCGCTGATGAAGCCCTGCGCCTTCAACTGCTGGCTGCGTTCCCACTGCATGCGGGCCTGATTGAACTGGGCCTCCGCTTGGGTCACATCGGCCTGGCTGCGCAGCAGGCCTGCGGACGTGTCCCGGGCGTCGATGCGGGCCAGCACCTGGCCGGCCTTCACGGTGTCACCGGCCTTGACCAGCAGGGCTGTGACGTTGCCCGGCACCTGAGCCGCCACGGTACTTTGTCGCACAGCCTGGATCACACCTTCCCACTGGCGTTCCTGCCCATGTGCCTGGGCCTGCAGTGTCAAGGTGGGCACCACCGGGGCGGCAGGCGAGGCGGCCTGCGCAGGTGTCCACACCGACAGGGGCAGCAGCAAGGTGGCGGAGAGGCAACAGTGTCGTGCGAGGGGGAAGACCATCGACGGCTCCTTGATTGAACTGTTCGCGATTATACACATACCCCATAGGGTATGCAATGGAGGCTTGCAGGGAGCTGTGCATACCAGGCGTCAGCTGCGCCGGCCTCCTTGTGCCCAGGCCTCAACCCGGGATCAGCACGCTGGTGCCAGGCTTGGCCGGGTCGTAATACACCTTCACCTGCTTGCCCACCGGAAAGGGCGCAATCTCGGCCTCGGCTTCCTCCTGGGTGAAGTGGTGCCGCCCTAAGGCCCGCAAGCGCTTTCCCGTGTGGGGGACGCCGTTGACCTCGTAGCGGTACTGCACCTCAGTCTGCCACCGGTGGCTGGGTGTGCCCAGGTCTTCTCCAAAGTCGTTCTGACTGTAGGCGTGTGACAGCGTCACCACCCCCATCACATAGGGCCAATCGGGGCTGTGCTGACGGATCTGCCAAGCGCGCCAGCCCACCACGCCAAACAGCAAGACAAAACCGATGACGATGTATTTGCCGATGTCGTCCGACATGCGATGGGCGTGGGGTGTCGATGGCCCATTGTGCGACATGCCGGGCACGTTCCACAAGTCGGCGCTTGTGGTCGCCAACTGCACAGATGGCGCGCGTTTTGGGCGAAGATGTGAGGCTTGCTCGCTGTCTTTCCCTTTCTGTTTGCCGCCCGCGTGCCCATGTCTCAGTCCAACGTGCCTCCCAGCCCCTTCTACGCTCACCTGTCCCGCCTGCGTTTCATCAAGCGGTGGGGTCTGATGCGCAATGCGGTCGAAGAGGACGTGGCGCAGCACAGCTGGGAAGTTGCCGTGTTGGCGCATGCCCTGGCCGTCATCAGCCGCGATGTGCTGGGCAACGACGTCGATCCGAACGCCGTGGCCACGCGTGCCCTGTTCCACGACGCCACGGAGGCCATCACCGGTGACCTGCCCACGCCGGTGAAGTACTCGCCCGCCATGCGCCACGCCACCCAGCATCTGGAGGGCGAGGTGTGCAGCGAAATGCTGCAACTGCTGCCGGCAGCGTTGCGCCCCGCCATCCGCAGCGCCATGGACCACCACGAGTGGCCGGACCACGAAGCACGCCTCGTCAAGTCGGCCGACCGGCTCGCAGCCTGGCTCAAATGCCGCGCCGAACTGCGCTATGGCAACCAGGAGTTCGAGCAGGCTGCCCAGCAAGTGCGCGCCAAGATCGACGAGCACATGACGCCCGAGTTGCGCTACTTTCTCGATACCTTCGGCCCGGCCTTCGAGCTGACGCTCGATTCACTGATGCAAGGGGAGTGAGCCCATGGCCCGCACGCCCAACCCCACTCCCTTGCTTGACGCCAGCTTCGCCGACCCCGAAGCCATGGCCGAGGTGCTCGACGGCCACCCCGACTACCGCGTGCTGCGCCGCCTCAAGCCCCGGCGCGAGTTCGGGCACAAGCGCCAGGGTGAAATCGCCAAGGTGCTCATCCTCGATACCGAAACCACCGGTCTGGACAGCAGCCGCGACCGCATCATCGAACTGGCCCTGATCCTGGTGGACGTGGACAAGGCCACCGGCTTGCCCTTGCAGGTGCAGGAGGTCTTTGATGAGCTGGAAGACCCAGGTCGCCCCATCCCGGCCGAGGCCACGCGCGTCACGGGCATCACCGATGCCATGGTGGCCGGCAAACGCCTGGACGAAGCCCGCATCGCCGAACTGATGAAGGGCGTGGACCTGGTCATTGCCCACAATGCCCGCTTCGACCGGGGTTTTGTCGAGGCACGTCTGCCCGCCTTTGCGCAACTGCCCTGGGCCTGCTCCGTGGCCGAGATTGACTGGCAGGCACAGGGTCGCGGCTCGGCCAAGTTGGAGTTCCTGGCGCACGAGTTGGGCTTCTTCTACGACGCCCACCGCGCCGAAATGGATTGCCACGCCCTGCTGGCGGTGCTGGCCGCGCCCTTGCCCAACACGGGTGAGACCGGTCTGGCACGCCTGCTGGCGGCGGCCGCAGCCACCAGCTACCGGGTGCAGGCCACCGGCTCACCGTTTGCCAGCAAGGACGCCTTGCGCGCCCGGGGCTACCGCTGGGATGCCGAACGCAAGGTCTGGCACACGCTGGTGGGTAACCCGGCGGCACTGGACGCCGAGTGCGAGTGGCTCAAGAAGGACGTGTACGGCGGGCGCTCGGCCCGCATCGACATCGAACGCCAGACCGCGCTGGAGCGTTTTTCCAGCCGCCCTGGTGAGGCCCTGCAGCGAGACCTATGATGGGGGCTCGGAGCTGAGCAACATCCCCATGCAAGTCGAAGTGATGGGCGTGGCAAGATGAAACCATGTGTCCTGACATCCAGCGTTTGAGACATCGGAGCGCGCCTCACCCATGTTGTTGATCGTGAACCTCCTCGGAGGCATCGGCCTGTTTCTGTTGGGCATGACCATGCTGACCGACGGGCTCAAGCTCGCCGCCGGTGGTGCCCTCGAGCGCATCCTGGCGGCCTGGACCCGCACGCGTCTCTATGGCCTGCTCACCGGCATTCTGGTGACGGCCCTGGTGCAATCGTCCACCGCCATGACCGTGGCCGCCATCGGCTTTGTCAACGCCGGTCTGCTCAGTTTCACCTCGGCGCTGTGGGTGGTGTTTGGCTCCAACCTGGGCTCGTCAGTCACCGGTTGGCTGGTGGCGTTGATTGGCTTCAAGTTCAAGATCGACGCCTTCGCGCTGCCCTTCATTGGCGTGGGCATGGCCCTCAAGCTCTCGGGCGAGGGCACGCGGCGTGGCGGCCTGGGGGGTACCTTGGCGGGCTTTGGCCTGCTCTTCCTGGGCATTGACCTGCTCAAGGAGGGCTTTGGCGGACTGACCCCTGCCGACCTGCCCGCGATGGGCCATGACCTGGGGGGGCTGCTGACGGCCGTGCTCATCGGTTTGCTGCTCACCATCATCCTGCAGGCGTCTTCGGCCACCCTGACCATTGCCCTCACGGCGGTGGCGGGCGGCATGGTGACGCTGGAGATTGCCGCCGCCATCGTCATTGGCGCCAACATCGGCACCACGCTCACGGGCATCGTGGCGGCGATCAACGCCACACCCAATGCACGGCGTCTGGCCGCAGCTCACGTGTTCTTCAACGTCGTTACGGCCATCTTTGCGTTCACCTTGCTGTCGCCGTTGCTCAAGCTCATCCACTACATCGGCGTGCAGTTTGTCGGTAATGGCAATCCGGTCACGCAACTGGTCATCTTCCATACCGGCTTCAACGCCTTGGGCGTGCTGCTGATGTGGCCGCTGTCCACCCCGCTGGTTCGCTACCTGCAGGGCCGCTTCCAGACGGTTGAGGAAGACGAGTTGCGTCCGCGCTATCTGGACATGAACGTGGCCACCGTGCCCGCCCTGGCATTGCAGGCGCTGCGCCGCGAACTGGCTCGCATGGGGCACCTGGCACTGCAACTGGCCTCTGACGCCACCCAGCTCAACCCCACTCATCTGCCCCGCACCGTGCCGGCACCTCAGTCAGAGACACGCCTGGCGCGCAAGCTGGCGGTGGTCGAACAGTTGCAAAAGCAGATCGGCAACTTCGTCAGCCAGATGAGCCGTCAACCCTTGCACAAGGACGTTGCCAACCAGCTACCCGAGTTGCTGCGAATTGCCACCCATTTCGACACGCTGTCGCGGGTGATGTACCACGTGGGTGTGCTGGGTGCGCACGATGTGCGCACGGTGAACCTGGGGCCGGCCACCTCATCCAACCATCCTGTCGCAGTCCCGACGGGCATGCCTGCGGACCTGCCCTCGGCGGTGGCGCCAGTCTTTCTCTCGGCCCTGGCCTTTTTCAGGGCGGCTGACCCAGAGAGCGACGCACGTTCGGTCGAGGGCAAGTGGCTGGCCAGCGAAGCACGCGACGCCTTCGAAGACACCTATCAGGCCACCAAAGCTCGTTTGCTGCACGCCGGTGCGGGTGGGCACTTCCAGGTGAGCGAGGTCTACGATTGGCTGGCACGTCTGAGCGATTTGCGGCGTGCTGTCGAGCAGGGCTACAAGGCATCCCAGCGCTTGTCGGCCATGTCTGACCTGGCGCCGACACCCACCACCGCGACCGAGGTGCCACCTTTCCGTGAAACGATCCCAACGGAATTGCCGCTGACTTCCCACGACACCACGCCAGAGCCCGAGCGGTAAGCGCAACCGCCCATCACGCTTCCGACGTAACCGCTTTCGACCTGAACCAACTGCGCACCAGCAGGAAGAACACCGGCACGAAGAACAGGCCCAGCACGGTGGAGAACACCATGCCGCCCAGCACCGCCGTGCCAATGGCCTGACGGCCTGCTGCACCCGCCCCGGTGCCAATGGCCAGCGGAATCACCCCGAAGCCAAACGCCAGCGAGGTCATGATGATGGGCCGCAAGCGCAGCCGCACGGCCTCCAGCGTGGCGTCAAACAGCGCACGGCCTTCTTCCTGCAGCTTGGTCGCGAACTCCACGATCAGGATGGCGTTCTTCGAGGCCAGGCCCACGGTGGTCAACAGCCCCACCTGGAAGTACACATCGTTCGCGAACTCGCGCGCGCCGGTGAAGATCAGCGCGCCGATCACCCCCAGGGGCACGGACAGGATCACAGAGAACGGCACCGTCCAGCTCTCGTACAAGGCGGCCAGACACAGGAACACGAACAGGATGGACAGCGCGTAGAGCAGGGGCGCCTGCTCGCCGGACATGCGCTCCTGCAGCGAGGCCCCGGTCCACTCCAGGCCGATGCCCGGTGGCATCTCGGCCATCAAGGCTTCGATGGCCGCCATCGCGTCGCCCGAGCTCACGCCGGCGGGTGTCTGCCCCGTGAACTCGTATGACGGGCTGCCGTTGTAGCGGCGCACCTCGGGCGGCCCCCCCGTCCAGGCCGTTTCGGAAAAGGCCGAGAAGGGCACCATCTCGCCGTTCTTGTTGCGCACCGTCCAGTCGCCAATGTCCTGCGGCAGCATCCGGAACGGCGCGTCGCCCTGCATGTACACGCGTTTCACACGCCCGTTGTGCAGGAAGTCGTTCAGGTAGGTTCCCCCCAGGGCGCTGCTCAACACCGCGTTCACGTCCGAGGTGGCCAACCCCAGTGCCACCGCCTTGCGGTCGTCGATGATCACGCCCAACTGGGCCGTGTCGTCCAGGTTGGTCGAGCGCACGTTGATGATCACGTCGTTGCGCTCACGCATCTTGGCCAGCAGCGTGTCCTTGGCCTGCACCAGCGCTTCGTGCCCCAGACCAGTGAGGTCCTTGAGTTGGAAGTTGAAGCCGGCCGTGCTGCCCAGGCCGCGCACCGCCGGCGGCAGGCCCACGATGATGCGGGCATCCCGGATCTTGCTCAGATCCCGCGTGGCCTTGCGCGCCAGTTCCTCGGCATGCTGCGAGGGCAGGGGGCGTTCGCTCCAGTCCTTGAGTCGGATGAAGCCGCGTGCCGAACTCTGGTCGCCGCCCCGTCCGATCACCGCGTTGAAGCTGATCACATCGGGTTGCTTTGCCATGTAGGCATTGACCTCCTTGAGCACCTCACGCAGGCGTGCATCCGAGGCACCCGGTGGCAGGTTCACCTGCACCTGCATCATCCCCTGGTCCTCATTGGGCAGGAAGGAGGTAGGCAGGCGCATGAAGAGCACTGCCGTCACCCCGCACAGCAGCAGGTACACCAGGCCCACCCGCTTGGCGCGTTTCAGCAGCCCGCCCACACCGCGCTGGTAGCGCAGTGAGGTGCGGTCAAAGTGGTGGTTGAACCACTGGAAGAAACGGTCGTTGAGGCCTAGGAGGCCTTTGCGCGGTACGTCACCGTGGGCGCTGTGCTGCCCCTGGGGCAGCGGCTTGAGCAAGGTGGCGCACAGCGCCGGGGTCAGCGTCAGCGCCACGAACACCGACAGGGCCATCGCTGCCACGATCGTCACCGAGAACTGTCGGTAGATCACGCCCGTCGAGCCGCCAAAAAACGCCATCGGGATGAACACCGCCGACAAGGTCACCCCAATGCCGATCAGGGCCGGTGTGATCTCGTGCATCGACTTGCGGGTGGCCTCCTTGGGCGAGGAGCCGTCTTCGCTCATCACCCGCTCCACATTCTCCACCACCACGATGGCGTCGTCCACCAGCAGGCCGATGGCCAGCACCATGGCAAACATCGTGAGCATGTTGATGGAATAGCCCGCCGCAGACAGCACGGCAAACGTGCCCAACAGCACGACCGGGACCGCAATGGCCGGGATCAGCGTGGCACGGAAGTTCTGCAGGAACAGGTACATCACCAGGAAGACCAGCAGCATGGCCTCCAGCAGGGTCTTGATCACCTCCTGGATGGACGCCCGCACAAACGGCGAGGAGTCGCGGGTCACGAACGCCGTCAGATCGGGCGGCAAAAAGGCCGACAGCTCCTGGATCTTGGCGTGCACCGCATCGGCCACGGCCATGGCGTTGGCACCATCGGCCAGCACGATGCCCATGCCGGCGCCCGGCATGCCGTTGCGGGTCGAGGCCGCGCTGGGGTTCTCGCTGCCCAACTCCACCCGGGCCACATCCTTGAGCAGCACCACCGAGCCATCGGCGGCCGACTTCAGCAGCACGTTCTCGAACTGCTCGACTGTCTGCAGCTTGCTGCGTGCCGTGATCGTGGCGTTGAGCTGCTGGCCTGGCACCGCAGGCAACTCACCGAGCTTGCCGGCTGACACCTGGGTGTTCTGTGCCTGGATGGCATTGGCGATGTCCGAGGGCATCAGCGCGTACTTTTCCAGCTTGGCCGGGTCCATCCAGATGCGCATGGCGTAGTTCGTGCCGAACACCTGCACCTCACCCACGCCGTCCACGCGCCCGATCACGTCCAGCAGGTTGGTTGTGACATAGTCGCCCACGTCCACGGCGCTCACGTCCGGGTCCGACGAGGCGAAGTGGTACACGATCATGTAGTCGCTGCCGCCCTTGGTCACCGTCACCCCACGACTTTGCACGGCGGGCGGCAGGCGCGACATCGCCTGCTGCAGCTTGTTTTGCACCTGCATCTGCGCCAGGTCCACATTGGTGCCGGGCATGAAGGTGAGTGTGGTGCGCGACGCCCCCGAGGCATCGCTCGACGACGACATGTACAGCAGGTTGTCAATGCCCTTGAGCTGCTGCTCGATCACCTGCGACACCGAACTGTCCACGGTCTCGGCCGAGGCGCCGGTGTAGGTGGCGCTGATGCTCACCTGTGGCGGGGCAATGTCCGGGTACTGCTCGATCGGCAGGGTGTTCAGGGCCATGCCCCCACCCAGCATGATCACGATGGCGAGCACCCACGCAAAAATGGGCCGGTTGATGAAAAAGTGCGCCATGCTCCGCCCCTCAGCGTGCGGCAGACGCTGGGGTGGATGCGGCCCCAACCTCACCGCTCACCGCTTTCGAGGCCTCCACCGTCTTCACGGTGTCCCCCGGTTTGATGCGCTGAAAGCCATCCACCACCAAGGTTTCGCCCGCTTTCAGGCCATGGGTCACCCGCCAGCGCTGCCCCACGGCCTCGGCCAGTTCCACCGGGCGGCGCTCCACCTTCTGGTCGGCGTTCACCACCATCACGCTGGCCTTGCCGCTCAACTCGCGCTTGAGCGCCTGCTGGGGCACCAGCAGGGCATCGGGCACCAGGCCGGTGGCCAGACGTGCCCGCACATACATGCCGGGCAGCAGCACCCGCTCCGGGTTCGGCACCTGCGCCCGCAGCGTGATTGCACCGGTGGAGGTGTTCACGTTCACCCCTTCGAACTTCAGGGTGGCCGCGTGCGGGTACATGCTGCCGTCCTCCAGCACGATGCGCACCTGGGCGGCCCCCGAGGGATGGCGCTCGAAGTGCCCGGCCGCCAGCTCGCGTTGCAGACGCAGCACGTCGGTGCTCGACTGCGTGATGTCCACGTGCATCGGGTCCAGCTGCGTGATCTGGGTCAGTGCAGCCGTCTGGTTGGCCGTCACCAGGGCGCCCAGGGTGATGCTCGACAGCCCCACACGGCCGCCAATCGGCGCCACGATGCGGGTGTAGTCCAGGTTGATCTGTGCCTGTGCCAGGGCCGCCTGCGCCGCCGACAGCTCGGCAGCGGTCTGGCGCACGGCGGCCTGGCTCTCCTCGAACACCTGCTGGCTCACCGCCTGCTGCTTCACCAGGTCGGCATTGCGCTGGTGGTTCAACTCCGCCAGCCGCGCTGCGGCCTGGGCCTTGGCCACGGCCGCCTTGGCGCTTGCAACCGCCACTTCGTACGTCTTCGCGTCGATCTGGTAGAGCACCTGCCCGGCCTTCACCGTGTCACCTTCGTTGAACAGGCGCTGGCGGATGATGCCGCTCACCTGGGGGCGCACGTCCGCAGCCTGCACGGCCACCGTGCGCCCTGGCAACTCCGTGCTCAGCGACTGCGCCTCGGCCTTCACGACCAGCACACCAACGGTGGCGGGTTCGCCCTTGGCCGTTTGCGCACCACCCGGCTGGTCGCTGCAGGCTGACAAGGACAGCGCCGCGAACAGCATGATCCAGTGCACAGGCCGTGCGACCGTCGATGCAAGGCGAAGTGGCTGCGCTTCAAAGCGCTCGGCAGACGAGATCATCATGATGCAGATTTTTGAACGACAAGGCAGATTCTGACGGACGCATGTGAACCAACCGTAAAGCCGACGCCCACAGAGCCATTCCCAACTGCGTCCAGACTGGTCACAACTGGACAGCGCGGACTATGATGAGCCCATGAAAAACAGCACCATTGCAGCGTCCCTGCTCATTGTGACCATGTTCAGCACTGCGCATGCTGAAACAGTGGGCTGCGTGACCACCGCCTGGAAGTTCTGGGGGGCCAACCACAAGGTGTGCGTGGACGCCTTCGACGACCCCAAGGTGCCCGGCGTGACCTGTCACGTCAGCCAGGCACGCACCGGTGGCGTCAAGGGCGCGCTCGGCCTGGCCGAAGACCCCAGTCAGTTTTCGCTGGCCTGCCGCCAGACGGGCCCCATCCAGTTGCCGGCCAAGTTGCCCGACAACGAGACCGTCTTCAGCGAAGACACCTCCATCCTGTTCAAGGAAACCCGCGTCGTGCGCCTGTGGGACGAGAAACACCACACCCTGGTCTACCTGGGTATCAGCCGCAAACTGATTGACGGCGCACCCGCGAACAGCATCTCCACCGTGCCTGTGATGCCTTGGCGCTGAACCCTGCATTGATGAAACAAGACTCCGCCCCGATGCTCGCCTGGCACTACACGCTCGGCATCCATTTGCTGCGCATCCTCGAAAACGGCTACATCCTGCCGCACGACCAACTCGACACGCCGGCCGTCGAATGCCCGCTCGCGTGGTTCTCTTTGAACCAGCGTTACGACCCTTCGGCGGCCAAGCGTCTGGAGGTCAACGGTGTGCTCCAGCCTCCGACGCTGCCCGTCATGCAACAGTTCGGCAACGGCGTGTACCGCCTGGGCGTGCCACCTCGCAGCCTGCTGAGCGGTGAAACCTTGCGCAAACAGGCCCGCATCAGCAAGGACCGCTGGCAGGCCCTGACCCAACAAGCCCAGGCCTGCGGGGCAGCCTTCTCCGAGTGGTACGGCAGCATCGACCCCGTGCCGGCTTCCGACTGCACCATCGAGGTCTGGCAAGCAGACGGCAGCTGGGCCCGCGTGGCCTCGCCGCAGCGCTGACCGGGAGAGCTGCTCATGCGCACACGCTGTTCACGCCTTTTGCTGACCCTGACACTGGGCGCCACCCTGGCGGCCTGTGGCCACACCCCCGCGCCTCAGACCGAATCCGGCACCCCGCCGTCCGTCCGCAACGTCATCTTCATGATGAGCGACGGCACGCCCAACGAAGCCTGGGCCCTGACGCGCTGGGTCAAGGGCAAGCGCCTGGCCTCCGACGACATCCTCACCGGTGCCGTGCAAACCTACGGTGCCGACTCCATCATCACCGACTCGGCCCCGGGCGGTACCGCTTTCGCCACCGGCCACAAGGGCACCGACAAGGGCATTGCCGTGGCACCTTGGCGGGTCACCATCGCGGGCGTTCAGGCCAACCCGACACAGGCCTACGCGCCACTGCCCACGGTGCTGGAGGGCGCTCGCCTCACAGGCCGGGCTACCGGTCTCGTCGCCACCTCCAACATCCAGCACGCCTCGCCAGCGGCCTTCAGCGCGCACAGCCACGACCGCAGCCGCTATCAGGACATCGGAGAACAGCAGGTCTATCAACACCTCGATGTCGTGCTGGCCGGGGGCGAACAGTACCTCCTGCCCATGGCCGATGGCCGTGGCGTGCGCCAGGACAACGAAGACCTGGTTCAGGTTTTGCGCGCCAAGGGCTACGAGTACGTTCGAACCCGCGCGCAGATGCAGGCCGCCACAGGCAACAAGCTGTTCGGCATGTTCGCAGCCGACGACATGGTGTACGACCTGGACCGTGCTCAGTTCGCGCCCGACCAGCCCTCCCTCGCGGAGATGACCCGCAAGGCCATTGAGGTGCTTTCTCGCAGCGAGAAAGGCCGCCAGCAAGGTTTCTTCCTGTTTGTCGAAGGCTCCAAGGTCGATTGGGCTGCGCATTCCAACGACCCCACCGGTGTCGTCAGCGACCTCGCTGCGTACGATGCAGCGGTGCAGGCGGCGCTGGATTTCGCCCGTGCCGATGGCCAGACGCTCGTCATCAGCACCTCCGACCACGGCAACGGGGGACTGAGCATCGGTCGTCGTGAGGCCAAACGCTACGCCACCACCGACGACGACACACTGGTGCAGCCCTTGCGTCGCGCCACCCTGACCGGTGAAGGTGTGGCCCGCCTCCTGGCTCAGGACAAGTCAGAGCCGCGCATCCGCGACGTGCTCGCACGGCACTGGGGCGTGCAGGACCTCAGCGCTCAGGAGGTGACCTCCCTTCAGACAACACCCCCGCAAATCTGGTTGCAGGATGTGCTCGGTCCCATGATGTCGCTGCGAGCCGGCGTAGGCTGGACGACCAACGGCCACACCGGCGGTGACACCTTCCTCTACAGCTTCGGCCCTGGCAAAGTGACAGGTCTTCAAGAGAACACCGCGCTCGCCCAACACATGGCCCGCGTGATGGGCTTCGACCTCGCATCGCTGCAAGGCCGCTTGTTCGTCGACGCCATTCCCGCACTCACCGCCCTGGGTCTGCATGCCGAGCTGGACCGCACGCAGCCCGCCAACCCGGTCCTGCTGGTGCGCAATCAGCATGGTCAACAAGCCCGCTTGCCCATCCACAAAAATGAGGTTCTGCTTGCTGAGCAAAGCCACACCCTGGAAGGCCTCGTGGTGCTCGCCGAGCCCAGCAGCAAGGTTTACGTGCCCAGTCAGGCCATCCAGCTGATCCGGACGCACCTGCTGCCCTGACCCCCGAGTAAGGGGAAACCCTGGCGCAAAACTTCGGATCGGCGCACACTGCGCGCATGCATCCGATTTTCTCCAGACCACATCTTCTGGGGTTCGCGGTGTACGGCGCCGCAACCCTGGCGCCAGCTTGGGCGCTTGATGCGCCCATCCTGTCGGCGCAGGCCTTGCGCGAGCAGGCCATCGCCTACGAACACGGGGAAGGCATGCCCCGCGATCCCGAGCAGGCACGCAAGCTCTACTGCCAGAGCGCGCGCATGGGCGATGCACTGGCGCAGTTCAATCTGGGCTGGATGCACGCCAACGGACGAGGTGGACCACGCGATGACGCCACGGC
>CAYOJR010000031.1:0-19170 GCA_964404335.1 uncultured Aquabacterium sp. | reverse complement strand
CCCGACCACGCCAGTTGCACTGCCTCCTGCTTGCCTCGGTAATCGAGCTCGAACCAGGATCCAATCTGCAACTCACGCGCCCAGGCCAGCATGGCAGGCGTGGGCATGGAGCCGCCGTCGGCCACCACCTCCAGCGCATCGGTCTCGTGTCCGGACAGATCACGCAAAGTGGCCTCGTCCAGCTCAACCTTGGAGAGGTCGGGGAGCACCTCGCCCAGGGCCTCCAGACGCTCGGTGAGCGCTTGCAGATGGGTGGACGAAATGGCCGCCGAACGTGCCGAGAAAGCCGCCGCCAAGGCCGTGTTCAAGGCCTTGATGTGCTCGTCCTGCTTGTCGAGCGGCAGGCCGGAGCGGGCCATGCCCTCACGGATCGCCTTCAGCAAATTGGGCAAGCGCCGCAGCACCTCGGCACGCTCTTCACGCGAGGTCTTGGCGCTGGCCGACCAGATCAGATCAGCCGCCGCACGCTGCAGCTCCTTGGTGGCGACACTCGTCGGGCCATTGACGACGGCGCTGTGCGCCAGCACATCGGCCCACACATGGAACATGAACTCACGCACCCCGTCATGGACCGGCACGCCATCGAGCATCTTGCGCAACTCGATGGTGTACTGGATGGCGCAGGTCTCGCGCTGTTCGACCTGCTGCGCCAGGGACACCCCGCGCCGGCTGGCCTGATTCTCTTCACGGAAATACGTTTCGAGGAAACGCTCGAACTCGTTGAGCACAGTCTGAAATACGCGGCGCCCGGTATCGGGATAGGCCTCGATGACCTGCACGATGCGGCGGATTTCCTTGTGCAGCGCATCGTCGACATCCTCAGACACACTGCTCACAAACCCCATCACGCACGATCCCATGCGGTCGATCAGGATGCGTGCCGGGTGGCTCGTGGTGGCAAAGAAGTCAGGCTCAGCCACGGCCACACGCAACACCGGCATCTGCAGGCGCGCGAACCACACCCGAATGCTGGCGGGCAGGCGCTCTTCCATCAAGATGGCCTGGAACAACAGGGCCACGATTTCGATGATGGCGCGCTCGCTGGGCGTGCTCGCGGCCTCTTTCAGTGCCTGCTTGTTGTGTTGGAGGGTTTGCAGCGCCTCGGCCGGGCTGCCACCCACCGCACCTGCGCCCACCTGACGACGCAAGGTTTCACCGACAGCCAGGATGGCCTGCCCCAGGCCTGCCGACATCGCCGGACCAGGCGCTGCGCCATGGGCCGGGCGGGCTGCGGTGGGCTTAAAGCCCGGCACCTGCCGCGAGACCACCTGAGCCAGCTTGTCCAGCACATCCTGGGATTTGCTCGCACCACCGGCAATGCCAGGCGTCTGGGTGAGCATGCGCGTTTCTTCGTAGGCCGCACCCAGAGGCTGCAACCCACTGTTGCCGAGCGGAGCTGCCAGCCCGCCGGGTGAGGACGGCGTCGCACTGCCCGCCAACGCGTTGCCACCCTGCGGCACGGCGCCCCCGGACGGCGTCACCCCCACGTCCTTGGCACGTCGGATGAAGGGACGCAGGTCAATTTCCGGACGCACGCCATGTTCAAGCAGCACACCATTGACGTGGTGGTAGGCCTCCTGGGTCCAGGGGGCTACCTCGTGCATGAGAATGGGTTTGATCTCGGCCCAGTGGTCCAGGCTCAGCCCAACCTCCAGCCAGGTGTCCACGATCACACGCGCCACCCAGTGCGGCATCAGCACGTCCACCGGACCAGATGCGCTCACCGACACGGGACCGCCCACCGCTTGTAAGCGGGCGTTCATGTCGGAGAACTCCGAACCGTTGTGGTCCCCGATCATTTGCGCCAATCGCGCCACCGCCAGATCTCGCTCCACGTCGCTGTCGTCCAACAAGCTCAGCGGAATATCGGTCTTGTTGGCCGGTCCCAGAGCAGCGCGCACGCCCACCGAACGCCCCACACGCAGATCGCGCAACGCATCGGCCAAGGGACGCTCCAAAGCCGTCAGCCAAGCTGAGTTCAGGCGCACCAACTCCAGCATCAGGTCGCGCTTGCGCTGGTAGGCCGCCGGATCGGCTTGCGGCTCGGCCGCCGCCAGGCGCGCCCCTTCCACGCAGCCATGCACCACCGCCTCTACCCCCTTGATGAGGGCTTCGAGGAAGCTGAGACGGGCCGTCAGGGCCAGCGCTCGGTGGGGACCAAAACTCATGGACGATGTTTCAGAGAGAGGGACACTTTTGGACTCTACACCACCGCGCCGGCGTTCGGATCGTTGGGATCGATGTCTTTCTTGGAGGCCGTGATCAGGTCCTCACGCTTGACGCCCAACCACATCGCGATGGCAGCCGCCACGAACACCGAAGAATAGATCCCGAACAGGATGCCAATGGTCAGGGCCACCGCAAAGTAGTGCAGCGTCGGGCCACCAAAAATCAGCATCCCCAACACCATCATCTGCGTAGAGCCGTGGGTGATGATCGTGCGGCTGGTCGTGCTGGTGATGGCGTGGTCGATCACCTCGGAGGTACTCATCTTGCGGAACTTGCGGAACGCTTCGCGGATCCGGTCAAAGATCACCACCGATTCGTTGACCGAGTAGCCCAGCACCGCCAGCACCGCCGCCAGCACCGACAGCGAGAACTCCCACTGGAAGAAGGCGAAGAAGCCCAGGATGATGACGACGTCATGCAGGTTGGCGATGATGCCGGCGACGGCGAACTTCCACTCGAAGCGCACCGCCAAGTAGATCATGATGCCGACGATGGTGGCGCCCAGCGCCATCAGGCCGTCGTGCACCAGTTCCTCACCGACCTGCGGGCCGACGAACTCGCTGCGCTGCAGCGTCAGCGGCTGCTCGCCATTGGCAGTCTGGCAGATCTGGGACGGCCCCTTGCCGTCGGTCTCGACCGCGCTGATCTGCCCGCCCTCGGCCTTGCACAAGGCACTGAACACGTTGGCAACCACTTCGGTCTGCTTCATTTCGCCACGCAAGGGCAGGCGGATCAGCACATCGCGGGAGGTGCCGAAGTTCTGCGCCTGGACCTCGCCGAGGTTCAGGGCCTCGACCGTGGTGCGGACCTTGGCCACATCCGCCGTTTGGGCGTAGCGGGTTTCGATGACCGAGCCGCCCGTGAACTCGATGGACAGATGCAGCCCACGGGTCACGATGAAAAAGACCGCGACAGCGAAGGTCAGGAAGGAGATCGCGTTGAAGACCAACGCATGGCGCATGAACGGAATGTCACGCTTGATACGGAAAAATTCCATGATGGGTGCTCCCTCTGCTTATTCCTGGGGCTTCCAGACCTGCCCGATGGACACGCCCTTGAGCTTCTTCTGACGGCCATACCAGAGGTTGACCAGACCGCGCGAGAAGAACACGGCCGAGAACATCGAGGTGAGGATGCCCAGGCAGTGCACCACGGCAAAACCGCGCACCGGGCCCGAACCGAAGGCCAGCAGGGCCAGACCGGCGATCAGGGTGGTGACGTTGGAGTCCAGAATCGTGGCCCAGGCGTTTTCGTAACCGGCGTGGATGGCCGACTGCGGCGCCGAACCACTGCGCAGCTCTTCGCGCACGCGCTCGTTGATCAGCACGTTGGCGTCGATGGCCATGCCCAGCGTCAGGGCGATCGCCGCGATACCAGGCAAGGTCAGCGTGGCCTGCAACATGGACAGGACCGCCACCAGCAGCAGCAAGTTGACCGTGAGCGCGATGGTCGAGAACACGCCAAACAGCATGTAGTAGACCATCATGAACAGTGCAATCGCCGCAAAACCGTAGATCAGGGCGTTGAAACCCTGAGCGATGTTGTCGGCGCCCAGGCTGGGCCCCACGGTGCGCTCTTCGATGATTTCCATCGGAGCAGCCAAGGAGCCTGCGCGCAGCAGCAGGGCCGTGTCGGCGGCTTCTTCGGTGCTCATGCGCCCCGAGATCTGCACCCGGCCACCACCGATTTCGCCACGGATCACCGGCGCGGTCACGACCTCACCCTTGCCCTTTTCGAACAGGATGATGGCCATGCGCTTGCCAATGTTCTCGCGCGTCACGTCCTTGAAAATGCGAGCGCCCCGGGCGTCGAGCGTCAGGTGGACAGCCGCTTCCTGGTTTTCATCGAAACCGGGCTGGGCATCGGTGAGGTTGTCCCCGGTCAGCACCACTTCGCGCTTGACAATGATGGGTACACCGCCGCGCTCCATGTAGCGCTCGTAGCCGAAGGGCACCGGGCCACCGGCCTGGGCTGCCTGGGCCTCGACGCTGTCGTTGACCATGCGCACCTCCAGGGTGGCGGTGCGTCCGATGATGTCCTTGGCCTTGGCGGTGTCCTGCACGCCCGGCAGTTGCACGACCACGCGGTCGATGCCTTGCTGCTGGATCACAGGCTCGGCCACGCCGAGTTCGTTGATCCGGTTGTGCAAGGTGGTGATATTCTGCTTGAGCGCCTGCTCTTGAATGGCGCGTTCGGAGCTGGGCTTGAGGGTACCGACCAAGGTCAGGTCGCCCGAGCCACCGGTGTCGGTGCCGTTGGCCCAGACCACATCGGCCAGGCTGCCCTGCAACACGCCCA
Organism: uncultured Aquabacterium sp.; assembly: GCA_964404335.1. Lineage (GTDB taxonomy): Bacteria > Pseudomonadota > Gammaproteobacteria > Burkholderiales > Burkholderiaceae_C > Aquabacterium. The sequence goes on along the minus strand of CAYOJR010000031.1, from coordinate 14,643 downwards.
GCGCGGCCTGACGGGCGGCCTCGTCCCGGAAACGCACGATCAGGGCCGAGGCGTCGCGGCGGATGCCACTGTGGCGGATGTCCTTGTCGCGCAGCAGGGTGCGCATGTCGGTGCTGAGGCTGTCGAGCTTTTGCGTCAGCGCGGCCTTCATGTCCACCTGCATCAGGAAGTGCACGCCGCCACGCAAGTCCAGACCCAGATACATGGGCTGGGCGTGGAGGCTGCGCAACCACTGGGGTGAGCGCGACACCAGGTTCAGGGCCACGATATAGCTGGGGTCCTGCGCGTCGGGGTTGAAGGCGCGATTGAGTGCATCACGCGCCTTCAACTGGCTGTCGGTGTCCTTGAAACGCGCCCGCACGGAAGTGCCGTCGAGCTCGACAAAGTCAGCTTCAACGCCTTCTTCTTTCAGCACGGTGCGCACACGCTCCACAGCGGACTGGTCCAGCTTGAGGGTGGACTTGCCACTGGAGAGCTGAACGGCGGGGGCCTCACCAAAGATGTTGGGCAGGCTGTAGATCAGGCCGATGAACAGGGCCACGGCAATGATCAGGTACTTCCACCAGGGATAGCGATTCATAGGATCCTCGACAGCACGGACGGTGACTTACTTGTAGGTACCCTTGGGCAGGACCTGGATGATCGCCACGCGCTGCAGCTGCAACTCGACGCCGTTGGCCACTTCGATGCTGACGAAAGCGTCGCCCAGCTTGGTGATCTTGCCGATCACGCCGCCCTGGGTCACCACTTCGTCACCCTTGGCCAGGGCTTCGAGCATGGCGCGGGTTTCCTTCTGGCGCTTCATTTGCGGACGGATCATCACGAAATAAAGCACCACGAACATGAGCACGAGGGGCAGCATGCTCATCAGACCGCCAGAGGCGCTGGCGGCCGGAGCGGCGGTTTGGGCAATAGCTTCAGAAATCAACACAATCGTTCCTTCAAACAAAAGGCCGCCGCACCATCCAGGCGCAACGGCAAGGGCGCAAGCATTGTATGCGGCGCAAACAGGGGCTTTGACCGCCTGCCCTCACCCAGGGGTCAGAGCACGTACTTCACCTGGGGATGGCTGGTCAAGGCACGGTAGATGTTGTCCAGGTGCTCGCGGCTGGTCGCGGTGACGGTGACGGTCAGGCCCACGTACTTGCCGGTGCTGCTGGGGCGACGCTCCAGGGCCTGGATGTCAAACGCCGGGTCGTGCTGGACGATGAGGGCGACCACCGACTCGACAAAGTCTTCGAGATGCGGCCCCATCACCTTGATGGGGAAAGGACAGGGGTACTCGATGAGCGACTGCTCAGGAGGGATGACGGGATTGACGGGTTGGTTCATGGCCATGTCTTTCATTGGATGCCCAGGCGGATAGCGTCCCAGGTGCGACCCAGCCAGCCAGCACCGGGCACGGCCTCCAGCGTCTGCAGGGGCAGAGTGAGCCAGGGTTGGGTGCCGAGTCGAATGTGCAAGGTTCCCACGGTCTGCCACTGCGCCAATGGGGCCAGCAGGGGGTCTTGTCGGGTCAGGGTGGTTTGAATCCGGCTGGCCTGCCCCTTGGGCACGGCCACCACAATGGGCTGGGGGCGACCCAGGGCGACGGTGCGATCTCGGCCCTTCCACACGGGCGCCGTGCTCACGGCCTGGCCTGCGGCATACAACCGGACCACATCGAAGGCGCTGTAGCCCCAATTGAGCAGCTTCTGGGTTTCAATGGCGCGCACCTGCGCCGAAGACGCACCGACCAACACCGCGATCAGGCGGCGCTCCCCCCCGGCTGCCGGGCGCCGCGACGTGGCGGCCATGGCGTAGCCCAGGCGCTCGGCATAAGCCACTTGCAGGCCGTCCACGCTGGGGTCACGCCGCAACAGCAGATTGTTGGTGGGGTGCTGAACACCTCCGACCACCAACGAAGGCTGGCGGTAGTGTTCCAGTGCCTGCGGGTGATCACTGAGCAGACGCACGGCCAACCAGGCCAGTTCACGCGGCGTGCTGGTCTGCCCGCTGACCGTCTGCCCATCCGGATTGCGGAACACGGTGGCCTTCAGGCCCATGACCTGCGCCTGGCGGTTCATCCGAGCCACAAACTCCTCCACGGAGCCTGCCACGCCTTCGGCTAAGGCCAGCGCCGCGTCGTTGGCGCCCAATACCGCCATGGCCCGCATCAGCTCGGCCACGGTGAGTCGCGCGTCCGGCGAAGCCAGCGCGCGGGCGCCACTGCCGACCGCCGCACGCCAGGCGGCCTTGGACAAGGGCAGACTTTGATCCCAACGGAGCTGGCCGGCGGCCACGGCCTGGTACACCAGGTAAGCGGTCATCAGCTTGACCAGAGAGGCGGGCGGCACGGCCTGATCCGGCTGATGCATGGCCAGGGTTTGCTGGCTGCTGAGGTCATGCAAGACGAAGCCACGCGCCGCAAGGTCGGGTGGCACGGGCATGCCAGACGGCGGATCGGCAAAACCCGACGCCAACCCCGCGACAGGCGCTGTCACCGCTTGCGCCATGGCGACCGACAGTCCTGCCAACCACAAGACGCAGGTCAGCCAGACTGCACGGCGCACACGACGCCCCGTCCTCACAAGAACGTGGGCACCGGGACGATCAAACAAATGAAGCGCATGGCTCATGGCAAACCCAGGGGGGACGAAACACCCACAATGCAGATCAAGCAGCCACCGAACGCAGGTGCCGCAGCACCACTTCGCGCAACACCGTGAGGTGGCCGTGAAAAAAGTGCCCTGTCCCTGGCACCACGGTGACGGGCAGGCTTTGCGGACGGGCCCATTCGAGGATGCTGGACAGCGGCACCACCTCGTCCTGCTCCCCTTCGACCACCAGGGTGTGCGCTGGCACCTCGGGCACCTCGTAACGCGTGGTGGCAGGACTGACGAGCACCAACTGGCTCGGCGCCAGCAGATCGGACCGGTTGGCTGCGGCCTCCGTCAAGCGGGCATGCGCTTGTGCCGCCACATAGCCCCCGAAGGAGAAACCCGCCAGCGCCAGCGGCAGGCCCCGGAGTGCCGGATCGGTGAGGTGGTGAGCAATCACGCAGAGCATGTCGGTGGTTTCACCGCGCCCCTCATCCCAGCCGCCATCGGACTGCCCCACGCCACGAAAGTTGAAGCGCACGGCACGCCAGCCGGCCAGCACAAAGGCGCGACACAGGGTGTGCACCACCTTGTTGTCCATGGTGCCGCCCTGGAGTGGGTGCGGGTGCGCCACCACCACCAGGCCGATCGGGGCCTGGGCAGGCTCCTCTACGACCACCTCGAGATGCCCGGCCGGGCCGGCGATGAGTTGCGAGTCAGGACGCCCGATCATGATGCTCAGCGCCCCACGTGATCAGGCAGCACCAGACGCTCGACAACCTCCCCCTTGGCGAGGTGGCGGTCGATGATCTCGTCAATGTCCGTCTTGTCCACATAGGTGTACCAGACCCCTTCCGGATAGACCACCGCAACCGGTCCGCCTGCACATCTGTCGAGGCAGCCCGCCTTGTTGACGCGCACTTGGCCCTTGCCGCTGAGACCGGCATCGGCCACACGGCGCTTGCAGTGGTCGAAAGCGGACTTGGCATCGTGGTCACCGCAACTGGCCTCGCCATTGATGCGCTGGTTGAGACAGAAAAAGATGTGACGCTGGTAGTAGCTCATGGTCGCATTTTAGTTGGCAGGAGCCGGACGCGCTTCGCGCCCCATCAGCCGCACGAGCAGCCACCCGAGGGCCACGTAGGGCCACAGGATGCCAAACCAGCGCGACAGGCCGTGGAAGCGAATGAAGCGACCCTGCTCCCAGGACTGCAAGGTCTGGGCGTAGTAAGGATCAAGGGGGGCGAGGTGAATCAGGACAATCAGCGCCAGCAACACGAACACCCCCAGCACCGCGCACGTCTGTCGGGTGCGCTGCACCAGCAGCATGCCGGTTGCGGCCCCCAGCAGCAAGCCCACACTGGTGGGCATGGTCACCCAACTGAAGGCGTGTTGCGGCCCGTAGTTCAGCGCTGCCGACAAGACACTGGCCCCCAGTCCCGACAGAACCAGGCCGGTCCACATCACCACCCGAGGCCTTGGCGAACGCGCCACCACACCCGCCAGACACAAAGGAGCCAGCATGCCGGAGGCCACCGTCAGGACCTCAATGGGGGATGCCCAGATGGCGCTCACCACGGGGGCGTGCACCTGAGCCCACAGGCTGAGCGGATCATCAGGCAAGAGCCAGGCCTGCCAGGGAGTGTCGGCCATCCAGTCGATCAAGGCCAGGCGCACATGCGGCCACAACTGCCCCTCCCCCATGGGCAAAGGGGGGGGGAACAGCAAACCCAGCGGCCACAACCACAACAGCACCAGGCCCAACCCAGCCTGAGGGATGAACCAGCGCTCACGCAAACGGTGCCAGCCATCGACCAGCCCCAGCGCATGCACGGTGACCGCCGCCAGCGTGCCCCAGGCCGCACCCAGGGTGTTGAGCATCCAGTCGGTGATGGAGGGCACCCGATTGGGCAGTGCGAACTGCGCCAACTCCAGCAGATAGGACAGGCCCGAAACCGGCAGAAGGGTCAAGGGCACCGCCCACAGTGCGGCGCGACCACTGCGCAGGTGCGCCAGACACAGCACCAGCCCTAGCGGCAGGTAGCCGAGGATGTTGCCCACCAGATCGTTGGCCACCTCATGGCGGTGCTTGGGCAACAGCCAGGTGAAGCCATGGGCCTGCGGCCATTGCCAGCCCGTGAGCGGGTGCAAGGTGGCATAGGCCACCAGGGCCACAGCCACCCAGGTCAGAGGCCAGGCTGCGCTGCGATGGTCAGACATGACGGACCTCAACACAGCGCTCGGGACGCTCAGCCCATCGTGGGCTTGAGCACAGCCAGGATGACGATGGCGGCAAACAGCAACACCGACACCTCATTGAAGACCCGATACCAGCGGTGGGTGCGTCGGTTGTGCAGGTCTTCAAACGTGCGCAGCAGGCTGCGGCAGACATGGTGGTAGCCCACTACGCCGACGACCAGCAGCAGCTTGACGTGAATCCAGATGTTGCCAGGTCCGCGCCAGTACGAAAAACCCAGCCACAGCGCAAAGCCCAGCACCAGCGCCACCACCATCAGGATGCTGCTGAAACGATAGAGCTTGCGAGCCATGATGAGCAGGCGTTCACGCTCGGCGTGGCTGTCAGCCGGCACCATCGCGAGGTTGACAAACAAGCGAGGCAAGTAAAAGAGACCGGCAAACCAGCTGGCCACGAAAACAATGTGGAGGGCTTTGACCCAGAGGTAGAAAGTGCTCATGGGCCGATTATGGCCATCCGGTCACACGGACGGTGACGCAAAGTTTTGCAAAGTGCAAAAAAAGAGCCCTGGCCGCAGGCCAGGGCTTGGAAGCCTTCACGCTGTCATCACGGTAAGGCACCTGCTCAGGGAGGAAAAGCAGGGAATGAGACCTTGCGGCGTATCATTCAGGTGCAATTATAGAGGGGATGCCGGGCTCTTGCGCCAGGACACGCACCGAAGCAACGCCCGCTCACCAGAAATTTTGCCGATTTCGGCATGTTTGATGTTCCAAGCCCTTGCACGCTCGCCTGCCTCATGACCACCTCGTCCCCCTTCCCTCACCACCGTCCCCGTCGCCTGCGCAAGGATGACTTCTCCCGCCGCCTGGTGTGCGAGCACCACCTGCACGCCGACGACCTGATCTACCCCGTCTTCGTGCTGGATCAGGACGAGGGCAGCGAAGCGGTGAGCTCCATGCCGGGGGTGGAACGTCTGGGTCGCGGCGCGCTGTACGCCGCGGCCGAGCGTTGCCTGACGCTGGGGGTGCCGGTGCTGGCCCTGTTCCCGGTGATCGACACCTCGCTCAAGACGCCGGATGGCCGTGAGGCCGGCAACCCCGAGGGACTGGTGCCGCGCACGGTGCGCGAACTCAAGCGTCGCTTCCCCGAGCTGGGCATCATGACCGACGTGGCGCTGGACCCCTACACCAGCCACGGTCAGGATGGTCTGCTGGACGAAACCGGCTACATCCTCAACGACGAGACGGTCGAGGTGCTGACCCGGCAGGCCTTGACCCAGGCCGAGGCGGGCGTGGACATCGTCGCGCCCAGCGACATGATGGACGGCCGCATTGGCGCCATCCGTCAGGCACTGGAGTCGCAGAACCTGATCTACACCCGCATCATGGCCTACAGCGCCAAGTACGCAAGCGCTTTCTACGGCCCCTTCCGCGACGCGGTGGGTTCGGCCGCCAACCTGGGCAAGAGCAACAAGAAGGTCTACCAGATGGACCCGGCCAACAGCGACGAGGCTTTGCGCGAGGTCGCCCTCGACATTGAGGAAGGCGCCGACATGGTCATGGTCAAGCCCGGCCTGCCCTACCTCGACATCGTGCGCCGCGTGAAAGACACCTTCAAGGTGCCGACCTTTGCCTACCAGGTCAGCGGCGAGTACGCGATGCTCAAGGCCGCCGCGCAAAACGGCTGGCTGGACCACGACGCCACGATGATGGAATCACTGCTGGCCTTCAAGCGTGCCGGTGCCGACGGGGTGCTGACCTACTTCGCGCTGGACGCCGCCGAGCAGTTGCGCCGCCAAGGCTGACCCGCCCGTGACCTGAGCCTGGGATTGCCGTGCGCTTTTTCCTGATCCACGACAGCTTCACCGAACTGCCTGACTGGCCCACCACCCTGCCCACGCAGGGCTTCTTGTGGGTGACCTGCAGCCGTCGCGTGTTCGAAGTGCAACTCGAGCGCACGCAGCACCACCTGCACAACCTGGCGGGCGGTGGCCTGGTGGACCTGCACGTCTCCGACCTGCTCAACCCGCAACTGCCTTCTCAGTACGACTACACCTCATGGTACGACCTGCTGGTGTTCCGCCGACTGGCGGCGGGACAGGGCACGGAGCGGATGTTCCTTGACGAAGAGCACGGCACGGTCTCCAGCGCCAGCCAGGCCCTGGCCTCCATCGACACCAGCCCTGTGGGCTTTGCCGTGTTCGACCGGGTGCTGCTGACTGTTCATCCGGCCGACTGCTCGGTGCGGGACTTCTTTCAGACGCGGCTGAGTCAGTTGGGGCAAGGCGGTCCGCATGCCAGCGGCAACCAGAGTTCGGCACCATCCGAGGGACTCGGTCAGACGCTGCACGACGACGAGGAATCCCACCTGGGTGTGGACACTTCCCTGATTGAAGAGCACCACCTCGCAGGTCTGGCCCACGGTCACCGCACGGAAGGCCGCGGCCCGTCACGCCTGCCCCCCAGTCCGGCCGACCTGATGCTGCGCATCGTCAATCACATGGTGGACAGCTACCTCGACTTGCGCCGCCTGCTGACCCGCCAGCTGGGCTATCTGCAGCAGGACATGCTGCGCAGCAGTGGTCGATTCCGCCACTGGCAGGCGCTGCTGGCGTCCCGCAACACCTTGCACATGCTGGAAGACATCTGCGAAGACCAGCGCAGCGCCTTGCAGGAGTGGATCGACGCCCTGGAAGACTGGCCGGTGCCCGCCGACCCCCTGGCCGCGCGCGAACGCGAGGTGCTGCGGGTGCGTTCGCGCGATGTGCAAGAACACATCGAGCGGGTGCTCAACCATGTGCGACGCCTGGAAACCTCGTCCGAGAGCGCGGTGCAGATGCACTTTTCGCTGCAAGGCAGCCGCACCAACGACATCATGCGCACCCTGACGGTGTTGACCGCCATTTTCCTGCCGCTCAACCTGATCACGGGCGTGTTCGGCATGAACTTCGACGCGTTGCCACTGATCCATGCCAGCCATGGTTTCTGGCTGGCCTTCGGTCTCATGTCCCTGGTGGTGGTGATGCTGGTGTGGTGGTTCCGGCGCAACCGTTATCTGGGCGATTGAAGCGGTTAGTCGGGCGACCTTGCCCGCGACTGCATCAACACCTCGCGCGCCAGGCACAGGTCGTCCCAGGCCAGAGCCTTGTCAGCCGGTGAGCGCAAGAGGTAGGCTGGGTGGTAGGTGACGATGACCGGCACACCCTGCACCTGGTGCACCCGGCCCCGCAGCTTGCCCAAGGGTTCGCTGGACTTGAGCAGCGACTGCACAGCAAAGCGCCCCATGGCCAGCACCACGCGGGGTTGCACCAGCGCCATCTGACGCAGGAGGTAAGGCTCGCACTGCGCCACCTCTTGCGGCAAGGGGTTTCGGTTGGCGGGCGGGCGGCACTTGAGCACGTTGGCGATGAAGACCTGCTGCGTGGCCGGGGCCTCGGCCCGCGTCAGGCCGACGGCTTCAAGCATGCGGTCGAGCAACTCGCCCGCACGGCCAACGAAGGGCTCGCCTTGCTTGTCCTCCTGCTCGCCGGGGGCTTCACCCACGATCATCCAGTCGGCTTCGATGTGACCGACGCCGAACACCGTCTGGGCGCGACTCTGGCTGAGGGAACAGGCTTGGCAGCCTGCCACGGCCGCGCGCAAGGCGGGCCAGTCCATGGTGTCGACGCCCGCAGGACGCGGCCCCAGGGCGACCTCGGCCGACGTGGCGGCACGCCGGTTCGGCGGGGCAACGGGTGCGTTGACTGGTGCCGGGGTGGGGCGGGCGGTCTGCGGGGCCAGGCGGACGGGAGATGGCTCGGCCGCGCCCACGGCAGTGGGCGAAGCCTCCGAGGCGCGCCCCATTGGGGTGGCGGGAGGGGTGACCGCATCTGCGCGCGCGGCGACCTCGGCCACGCTGGACAGGCTGGAGGGGGCGGCATCGGCCGCCTCAGGCTCGACCGGCCAGAATGCCGGGATGCCGATCTCGCGCAGCATGGCGCGCTGGCGCTCAGTCCACCGCACGGGCACGCCCTCCGAGGTCGATGTCGCGGCGCATCACCAGGGCATCCTCCCGGCCCTCGGGCGCGGGGTAGTAGGCCTTGCGCCGCCCGACTTCGACAAACCCTTCGCGGGCGTAGAGCGCACGGGCGCGGCCATTGCTGGGACGTACCTCCAGCCACAGCACACCCGCCTGGCGGGCGCGGCAGCGCTCGTACAACAGGCCCAACAAGGCCCGTGCGATGCCCCGCCCCTGCAGCATGCGGTCCACGGCAATGTTGAGCAGGTGGATTTCATCGGCACCGTCCATGGCCACACACACCGCCACCACGCGACCGCTGTCCGTCTCGCAGCGCACCCGCATCCAGTAACCCGAGCGCAGCGAGGAGCGGTAGTTGCCCTCCGTCCAGGCATGCACCGGATGGGCGCAAGCGGCTTGCTCCATGGCCAGCACTGCGGGGATGTCGGCTTCGGTCATCATACGGTCGGTGTAGCGCGGCGCCTGCGCGATGGCCCGGCGCTCGGCCGTGGTTTGCGCCACCTTGTCACGCACGTAACGGGGCAGGGCCAGGGCCACGTCCACCGCTTCACCCCGCAACCAGGCCCGCTGCGCCAGGGCAGCCAGTGCCGCACCCCGGGGCGCGGCCTCTGCGGCCCCCAGCACGGCGGCACCCAAGGGCCACAGCGGCGCGAAATGGTCAGGATAGGTCCGCAAGGCATTGCCGCACAGGCGCAGTTCCGCGCCCCTGCCAGCGTCTGAGGCCCAACGGGCCACCGGCTCGCTCAGGGGCCAGAGTTGCGCGGCCTGCGCCACCTGCCAGTCTTGCCCACGCCATGTGAAGGCGCCTACGTACAGCTCCTCCATGCGGGCATCCTGCAACACCCAGACTTCGGTGCCGGGCGGGCAGTCCTCGGGCGCCTGCTGGCGGGCGTCTTCGGCCACGGCCATGAGGGTGTCGAGGACGATCACCGGGCAGTCGGCACCCAGCGCCAGCCCCTGCGTGACGGAGCAAGCGGTGCGCAAGCCGGTGAAAGCGCCCGGCCCACTGCCAAACGCAATCGCGTCCAGATCAGGCCAGGCCAGGCCAGCCTCGTGCAGCATTCCCTGCAAGGCCGGCAGCAGTTGCGCCGAGGCCTGCGCGCCCCCCGGCAGATCCAGCGTCTGAACAGCGTCGCCCACGACCAACGCGGCGTGGACACGATCGGTGGCGGTATCGAGAGCGAGCAGAACGGGCGCAGCGAAAGACATGGCAAGGAGTGTAGCGAGTGCGCCGCCTTCTATGATGTGGTCCATGCGCAGCCTGCGATTGTCCCCTGCTTCCAGAACCCTGTCGGTGATCTCCGTGGTGATGCCCCCCCTGCGACCTTGGACCTATGGCCTGCTGGGACTGGCGAGTGCGGCGGCCTGGGCGCAAGAGGCGCCTACGGCGCCCCCCCCACCCCTGCCACAGGCCGTGATGACCGTCCTGCAGGCCCAGGGCATCCCGGCCGAAGCCGTGTCGGTGTGGGTGGCCCCAGCCGACGGGGGGCCGGCACGTCTGGCGCACCTGAGCGAGACGCGGAGACCGGCCGCCTCGGTGATGAAGCTGTTCACCACCGGCGCCGCGCTGCGCACCCTGGGGCCAGCCTGGACATGGCAAACCGATGTGGCCCTGAGCGGCACCTTGCGTCCGGACGGCACGCTGAAAGGGTCGGTCCATGTGCGCGGCAGCGGTGACCCGAGCCTGCACATGGAGCAGGTCCACCTGATGCTGTCACGCTGGCGGGGGGCGGGCCTGCGGCACATCGAGGGCGACATCGTGCTGGACCGCCAGGCCTTCCAGCTGCCCGCCCACGACCCCTGGGCCTTCGATGGCAAGGGGCTGCGCCCCTACAACGCCGGCCCGGACGCCCTGCTGCTCAACCACCAGGCCATCACCCTGCACCTGATGCCCGATGCAACCCGACCCGGACAACTGCGTGTGGCGATGGAGCCGCCACTGGCAGGCGTGCACGTGCAGGCTGACCTCACGCCAGACACCCGCAGCGCCTGCGGAGACTGGCGTGCCGCGCTGGACCTGCAACTGCAACCGGTCCCCGGCTGGCCCCGACACGCCCTCCCCCTACGTGAGGTACGCGTGAGCGGCCCCTATCCCTTGAGTTGCGGCGCCCAGACCTGGCCGGTGCTGTGGGCAAGCGGCGACAGCCACGACTTCGCCGCGCGCCTGCTCATGCACACCTGGCGGCAAGTGGGTGGTGAACTGGACGGTCAGATCCGATCAGGCACCTGGCCCGCAGATGCCGTCGTGTGGCAAAGCTGGACCTCGATCCCGCTGGCCGAGGTGGTGCGCGACATCAACAAGTTCAGCAACAACGTGATGGCGCGCCAACTGTTTCTGACCTTGGGGCGCCCCCAACCCACCGCTGCCGCATGGAACGGAGCGCCCCCCGTGACGGTGCAGGACGCCCAGACCACCGTGGCGCGGATCGTGAGCGATGCGACCACCCCGTCCGTCTGCGGCCCGACCCAACTGGTGCTGGACAATGGGTCCGGCCTGTCTCGAACCGAAGGCAGCACCGCCGCCTGCCTGGGGCGGTGGCTGCAAGTGCTGTGGGCCAGCCCGGCCATGCCCGATCTGCTTGCATCCTTGCCGCAGACCGGCGTGGATGGCACCACCCGGCGCTGGCAAGGCGCGGCAGGCCATGCGCGCATCAAGACGGGTTCACTGACAGGGGTGGCCGCCGCTGCTGGTTATGTGGATGGCCTCAGTGGCCAACGCCACGTGGTGGTGGGTCTGATACAGCACCCTCGCGCCGCACAAGCCCGCCCCGCGCTCGATGCCCTGTTGAGCTGGGTGCGACAAGATCAAGATGGAAAGCCGTGAGACCGTGTCCGCCCTCCAAGCCCTCCTGCCCCTGACACCCACCACCATCGAGTGGATCGGCACCTGTGCCGCCATCCTGACCACGGGCTCGTTCATCCCGCAGGCGTGGCTGATCTTCCGCACCCGTCAGGTCGAAGGCATTTCGATCGGCATGTACAGCGCGTTCACCGCTGGCGTTGCGCTGTGGCTGGCGTATGGCATGGCAATGGGTTCATGGCCCATCACCATCGCCAATGCGATCACCTTGACGCTGGCGTCGGCCATCCTGGTGATGCGCTTGCGGTTTCACCCCAATCGCCCTGGCCGTTGAGACCGGGCCGGGGCCTTCACCTCAGAACTGTTCCGCTGCACGCGTGACGGCGGTCTGACCGATGATGCGGTGCAAAGTCCAGGACAGGCGCAGATCATCCGCCCACAGATAACTGCCAGTATTGGCATCGGTCACCAGGTTTTGGGTGTGGCAGGTCAGCGGATCCAGCGGTCCAGTCCCCTTGCACAAACGCTTGTTCTGGTAGCTGTCGTTGCGCGCATAGAGATTGGTGAGCTGCGCCGCATCCACATAGCCCAGTTCACGTCCATTGAGAGCGTACTCGGCGCCCAGACTGCTGATCAATTGCTTGTTGAACGCCACCACCAGCTTGTCCATGTCCGGGTTGCACGGGCGATCGGCCACGCCTGCACAGCTCTCCGACTTGACCGCCAGCGCATGAGGCGAATAGGCCAGATTGGGCACATTGACCAGCAACACCTTGGCGCCCGTGGACAGGATCCGTTTGACCCCGGCGATCAAGTTGATCGCACGCGCACGCGCTTCGTCTTGCTTCTGCGCCAGATTCAACGCATTGTTGTCAAAGATCTCCGCCAGGTCGTTTTGCCCCATCCACACGGTCACCAGCACGCCGGACTTCAGCTGCCCGGCCGATTTGGCTGTCGCCACCTGATCGGCCAGGTCGGCCACCTTCGCACCTGCAACTGCATGGCTCACCGCGCCAGCACGGTCGAGCGCACACACATCTTCATAGCCTTTGCCAAAAGATCGGGCCACATACTGCGTCCAGATGGTGGTGGACACACAGCTGTAAAACTGATTGAACGTCCGCTTGAGGTCCTGATTGGTCACGCTGGCGTAATCGCCCTTGCCCAATTCGATCTGGGTCACGGTGTTGATGACACCGCCCGTGTTGACCGCACTGAAGTAAGCCTGCTCGGTGCTGTCGACGTCAAAATTGCTGACCCCCGTCTGCGTGGTCCCTGCGGCGCACAAGCTGGCTGGCGTCAGATCGGTGCAATAGGTCACCGTGTCGGCCAGATCCGCCAAGACATTGACCGTATAGGTCAGTCCCGTGATCTCGCCCCCCTCACCCGCAGACACGGTCGCGGCGGCAAATGCACTGCTCTCATCTCCGAATGAAATGACGCTGGTGGGTTCGTACTCCGATGCACGATCTCCACCGCCGCACGCCGACAGGAGCGCGCAGGCCAAGGCCACCCCGCCCGTACGGCGCAAGGTCACAGGCAAGTTGAAAGCAAGGTTGGCAAACATGGGGTCTCCGGAAATTCATGCAAAACAGCAGCCCGACAGCATAAAACGCCTCAGGCGTCGCAGTCAGTCTGCCGCGTAAAGAAGCTGGCAGCGGCTCGACACACCCAGGTACGAGCCCTCATGCCGCCGCCCGATCCAGCCGGTCTCTCACGCCGTCCCAGGCGGGGTCTGTGGGCGGCGACTCCACCCAGATCAACTCCACCCCGGCGGCATCCATCTCGCGCAGATCGGCAAACAGATCGTGCGCGGCCGTGGCCGCATCACCAGGCATCGAACGATGCAGGATGCCCGGATGCGGTGGCCGGTGTGCCCACAAACTGCGCGAATACACGGCAATGCGAGGCGCCTTGTGACGCCCGCCCATGGCCGCCGCCGTCAGTTCGGGCTCGATCACATCCAAGGCGGATGTCAGCTGCGCATCGCTCATCAGACGCACACGGGCACGCGGCGCATAGTGCGACAGCAGGGTGCCGGCGGCCTTGGGGGCCGCAGGGTCCGGCGCTTCAGGACGAGACCACTGCACCGACTCCCCTGCGACCGCTTCGATCTCGGCCAAGGTGAGCCTGCCAGGTCGCAAGAGCACCGGATGTCCACGCGAACAGTCGATGATGGTGGACTCGATGCCCACCTCACAGGGGCCACCGTCGAGCACCCAGACTTCGTCCAGGCCGGTGCCACGCCCCTCGAACTCTTCGCACACATGCTGCGCGGTGGTCGGGCTGATGCGGCCAAAGCGGTTGGCGCTCGGCGCAGCCACGCCCAGGATGCCGTGCTGCGCACAGGCATCGAGCAACTGGCGCGCCACCGGGTGCGACGGGCAGCGCAGGCCAATGGTGTCGTGCCCCCCTGCGGCGGCCGTGGCCACGCGCGGATCGCGGGGCACGATCACCGTCAGAGGGCCGGGCCAGAAGGCCTGCGTCAAACGCTGCGCCACTGGCGGGAACGCCGAGACGAAATGCAGCGCCGCCTGCGGATTGGGCACATGCACGATCAAGGGATGATCCGCCGGTCGGCCCTTGGCGGCAAAGATGCGAGCCACGGCTGCATCGTCGTCCGCACGCGCCCCGAGGCCATAGACGGTCTCCGTGGGCAGTGCCAGCAGCCCCCCGTCGGCCAGGCGCTGGGCCGCCCGCTCGATCGCATCAGGCTGGGTGGCAGGGTCGAGCATGGGCATGGGGGCGTCCTGTAGGCGACAGTTGAAACGGCAAGATCAGAAAGGCGCGATGCCCAAAATGGCGGCCGCCTGCAAGGCTGTGGCACGCGCTGCCTCGGGCGTGGCACCAGTCACGGTCAGGTGCCCCATCTTGCGGGCCCGGCGGGCCTCGGCCTTGCCATACAGGTGCAGGTGGGTGCCGCTCAGCGCCAGCACGGCGGCCCAGTCGGGCACCACCTGCTCGGTGGCAACATCCGGGAACCACAGGTCACCCAGCAGATTGAGCATCAGGCAAGGGCTGTGCAGCACCGGCGCCACCAGGGGCAGGCC
>CAYOJR010000030.1:0-19383 GCA_964404335.1 uncultured Aquabacterium sp. | reverse complement strand
CGCTCGCCATGCGCGAAGACGGCTACGAGACCATCATGGTCAACTGCAACCCCGAAACGGTTTCGACCGACTACGACACTTCCGACCGCCTGTACTTCGAGCCGGTCACGCTGGAAGACGTGCTGGAAATCGTCGAGAAAGAAAAGCCGGTTGGCGTGATCGTGCAATACGGTGGTCAGACCCCATTGAAGCTCGCGCTGGACCTGGAGCGTGCGGGCGTGCCCATCATCGGCACCTCGCCGGACAGCATCGACATCGCGGAAGACCGCGAGCGCTTCCAGGCTCTGCTGCACAAGCTGGGCCTCAAGCAGCCGCCCAACCGCACCGCGCGCACCGAAGAAGCCGCGCTGCAGCTGGCGCAAGAGATCGGCTACCCCCTGGTGGTTCGCCCGTCTTATGTGCTGGGTGGTCGCGCGATGGAAATCGTGCACGGTGACAAGGACCTGGAGCGCTACATGCGCGAAGCTGTTCGCGTCTCCGAGAAGTCGCCTGTGCTGTTGGACCGCTTCCTGAACGACGCGGTCGAAGTGGATGTGGACTGCATCTCCGATGGCACCGAAGTCATGATCGGCGGCATCATGGAGCACATCGAACAAGCTGGCGTGCACTCCGGTGACTCGGCCTGTTCGCTGCCTCCGTACACGCTATCGGCCGCGATACAGGATGAACTGCGTCGCCAGACCGCCTTGATGGCCAAGGCGCTCAACGTGGTCGGCCTGATGAACGTGCAGTTCGCCATCCAGGGCAATGTGACCCAGGGCCTCGATGCCGTCACGGTCTACGTGCTGGAAGTGAACCCACGTGCATCGCGCACGGTCCCGTACGTTTCCAAGGCCACTGGTCAGCAACTGGCCAAGATCGCCGCACGCTGCATGGCCGGCCAGAAGCTGTCGACGCAAAAGAGCGCCGACGGCCAGGCCCCGCGCGAAGTGGTGCCGTCGTACTACACCGTCAAGGAAGCCGTCTTCCCGTTCAACAAGTTCCCAGGAGTGGACCCGGTCCTTGGCCCTGAAATGCGTTCGACCGGCGAAGTCATGGGCGTGGGTGCCACCTTCGGTGAAGCCATGCTCAAGAGCCAGCTGGGTGCCGGTTCGCGTCTGCCCGAGAAGGGCACCGTCTGCATCTCGGTGAAGGACGGTGACAAGCCGCGTGCGGTCAAGGTCGCCAGAGATCTGGTTGAGCTGGGCTTCAACGTCGTGGCCACCAAGGGCACCGCTGCGGCCATCGCCGCGGCTGGCGTTCCGGTCAAGCCGGTGAACAAGGTCAAGGATGGCCGCCCGCACATCTCCGACGCCATCAAAGCCGGTGAGATCCAACTGGTGTTCACCACCGTGGATGAAACCCGCACGGCGATTGCCGACTCGCGCAGCATCCGCCAAGCTGCTTTGGCCAACCGTGTGACCTACTACACGACCATGGCCGGCTGCGAAGCGGCTGTGCAGGCGCTCAAGCACCACGACGATCTGGTCGTGTACTCGCTGCAAGAGCTGCACGCCAAATTGCACTAAACTGTGCATTCAGCCGCAGGTGCTTGTCGCCTGCGGCACACCAATTCAACACCTCTGGGCCGCGCCCTTCCACCACCTTCGGGTTGGTCTGGGCAGCGGCTCAGTTCTTTTTTGCGAGACAAAGCCATGTCCACCATTCCAATCACGAAGCGCGGCGCCGAATTGCTCAAGGAAGAGCTGCATCGCCTCAAGCATGTGGAACGTCCTGCTGTGGTGCAGGCCATCGCCGAAGCACGCGCCCAGGGTGACCTGTCTGAAAACGCCGAGTACGACGCGGCCAAGGACAAGCAGGGCTTCATCGAAGGCCGGATTGCCGAGATCGAAGGCAAGCTGTCGGCCGCGCAGATCATCGACCCGACTGCACTGGATGCCGGTGGTCGCGTGGTGTTCGGTTCGACGGTCGAGATGGAAATCGAAGCCACGGGCGATGTGGTGACCTACCAGATCGTGGGTGACGACGAGGCCGACCTCAAGAAGGGCCTGATCTCCATCAGTTCGCCCATTGCACGTGCACTGATCGGCAAGGAAGCCGGTGATGTGGCGCACGTTCAAGCGCCCGGTGGTGTGCGCGACTACGAGATCATCGAAGTCCGCTACGTCTGATCGGCGCTGGAGCAAGGCGATGAAACTGCTGCGCTTTCAGTCCGGGCTGGCGGCGGTCTGGCTCGGCATCATCATTGCGGTCGGGGCGGTGGCAGCGCCCACGCTGTTTGCCACCTTTGAACGTCAGATTGCAGGGCAAGGCGCCGGTCGGATTTTTGGCGTGGAAGCGCGCCTGAGCCTGGCCTTTGCCGTGGTTCTCTTCATGCTCGAGCGACGTCGTGTCCGCGATCTGCTGGAAGCGGGCGCCCAGATCAGTGTGGTCAGCTCCAATCTGTTGCTGACCCTGGGGGCATTGTTCCTGACGGTGTTTGGCGAATTTGCCTTGCACCCGGTGATCGAGGCGGCGAAGGCCGGACAGGCCACCGCCTTGTCCTTCGGCGCCTTGCATGGCATTTCGGCCACGCTGTTCTGGCTCAAAGCCCTGTTGGTTGGGATTCTGGCCTGGCGCCTGACCGGTTTGCTGCGTCACGCGTGACAAGTCTGGCCGGGTTGGCCAGCTCTTGACCTCCGATCAAGCGGGCTTTTTGCTGGGTGTGCGCTTCTTGGCGCGCTTGATCAGCCCACCGGCGGTGACGCGCTGGTTGCCCATCACAGTGACCTTCTTGATCTCAGGGCGACGCAAGCCACTCTTGGAGAACTTCAGGATCTTGACTTCGCGCGGTCCGGGGCCGCGACCTTCGCGTTCTTCGGCGCTTTCCTTTTCAGGCATGGGACGCCACAAGACCAGCAACTTACCGATATGCTGGATGGGTGCGGCGTTCAGCTTGTCGCACATCTGGGCGTAGATCTCTTCGCGCACGGCGCGGTCGTCGCCCAACACACGCACTTTGATCAGTCCGTGTGCCTTGAGGGCGCCATCGGCTTCTTTGAGGACAGCGGGCGTGAGCCCGTCTCCGCCGATCATCACGACGGGGTCCAGGTGGTGTGCGTCGGCCCGCAGGGCACGACGTTCGGCGGTGGTCAATTCAATTGCAGGCATCCCTCTATTATCAAGCCATGAAAGTCCAAACCAAAAGCAAAAAGGTCAACAAGGCCTGGTTGAATGACCATATCCACGATCCGTACGTGAGATTGGCACAAAAAGAGGGCTTCCGATCACGCGCGGCCTACAAGCTCAAGGAAATTGACGAGGCCCTCGGGTTGATCAAGCCGGGACAGCTGGTGGTGGACTTGGGAGCCTCTCCGGGGGCCTGGAGCCAGTATGTGCGGCGCAAGTTTGCGCCCAAGGACGCCGGCACGGGGGGGGCGGCCGTGGGCGAACTCAACGGCACCATCATCGCGCTTGACCTGCTCGACTTCGAGCCCATCGAGGGCGTGCAGTTCATCCAGGGCGACTTCCGTGAAGAAGAAGTGCTGCAGCAGTTGCAGACCTGCGTGGGAGACCGCCCCGTCGATGTGGTCATCTCCGACATGGCCCCCAACCTCAGCGGCATCGGGGCCCATGACGCCGCACGGGTCGAGAACCTGATCGAGCTGGCCATCGATTTTGCCCAGCACCACCTCAAGAAAGAGGGGGCGCTGGTGTGTAAGGTCTTCCACGGCTCGGGCTACACGCAGTTGGTGGACATGTTCAAAGCCAATTTCCGCGTGGTGAAACCGATCAAGCCCAAAGCCTCGCGAGACAAGTCCTCCGAGACGTTTCTGGTCGGGATTGGCCTCAAGAGCCGATGAATTTTCTTCATCGCGTCGATCAGAGTGGGGAAAACCGTGGCTGCGCTGTGGGTAGCGCGCTGCAGGGCCTCTCTTGACTCGTCTAGAATCATCCTCATATAGCTCAGACGTCTTGTCGAACTTTGTCAAGAACGTGACGTGTCGGTCAGGACGGAGCCCTGAACAGGTGTGGTGATGCATCCAGCATCAGCCGGTTCAGGTTGAATGGGAACAAGGAGCCTCGGTGAACAATCAATGGTTCTCGAAGATTGCAGTCTGGTTGGTGGTGGCACTGGTGTTGTTCACCGTGTTCAAGCAGTTCGACCGCGTCAGCGCGGGCGGCGGTCAGATCGCCTATTCGGATTTCCTGGAGGAAGTCCGGGCCAAACGCATCAAGAGCGTGGTGCTGCAAGAGAGTGGCAGCGGTGCCACCGAGATCATTGCCATCACCACCGATGACAAGCGTCTGCGCAGCACGGCTACCTATCTCGATCGTGGTCTGGTGGGCGACCTGCTCGCCAGCGGCGTCAAGTTCGACGTGAAGGCCCGTGAAGAGCCGTCGCTGCTCATGAGCCTGCTGGTCTCTTGGGGTCCGATGCTGTTGCTGATCGGCGTGTGGGTGTATTTCATGCGTCAGATGCAAGGCGGTGGTGGAAAGGGCGGGGCGTTCAGCTTCGGCAAGAGCCGCGCCCGCATGCTCGACGAAAGCAACAATACCGTCACTTTCACCGACGTCGCAGGTTGCGATGAGGCCAAGGAAGAGGTGAAGGAACTGGTGGACTTCCTGCGTGATCCGCAGAAGTTCCAGAAGCTGGGCGGCCGCATTCCGCGTGGTGTGCTGCTGGTTGGCCCTCCCGGTACAGGTAAGACGCTGCTGGCCAAGTCCATCGCCGGCGAAGCCAAGGTGCCGTTCTTCACCATCTCGGGTTCCGACTTCGTGGAAATGTTCGTCGGCGTGGGTGCATCACGTGTGCGCGACATGTTCGAGCAGGCCAAGAAGAACGCCCCCTGCATCATCTTCATTGACGAAATTGATGCAGTCGGTCGTCACCGTGGCGCTGGCCTGGGTGGTGGCAATGACGAACGTGAGCAGACCCTCAACCAGATGCTGGTCGAGATGGACGGCTTTGACACCAACGCCGGTGTGATCGTGGTGGCGGCCACCAACCGTCCTGACATCCTGGATCCGGCTCTGCTGCGCCCTGGTCGTTTCGACCGTCAGGTGTATGTGACCCTGCCGGACGTGCGTGGTCGCGAACAGATCCTGAACGTGCACGTGCGCAAGGTGCCGGTCGGTCAGGATGTGCGTGCCGACATCCTGGCACGTGGCACCCCGGGTTTTTCGGGCGCGGATCTGGCCAACCTGGTTAACGAAGCTGCGCTGTTCGCCGCACGCCGCAATGGCCGCGTGGTCGAGATGCAGGACTTCGAAAAGGCCAAGGACAAGATCATGATGGGCCCCGAGCGCAAGTCCATGATCATGCCCGAGGAGGAGCGTCGCAACACGGCCTACCACGAAGCCGGTCACGCCCTGGTGGCGCGCTTGCTGCCCAAGACTGATCCGGTGCACAAGGTCACCATCATCCCGCGTGGCCGCGCGCTGGGTGTGACCATGCAGTTGCCCGAAGGTGACCGTTACAGCATGGACAAAAACCGCATGCTGGACACGATCTCGGTGCTGTTTGGCGGCCGCATTGCCGAAGAAGTCTTCATGAACCAGATGACGACCGGTGCGAGCAACGACTTCGAGCGTGCCACCGCCATCGCCCGTGACATGGTGACCCGCTACGGCATGACCGACGAACTCGGCCCGGTGGTGTATGCCGAGAACGAGGGCGAGGTCTTCCTGGGCCGCTCGATCACCAAGACCACGCACATGTCTGAAGAGACGATGCAGAAGGTCGACAAGCAGATCCGCAAGATCATCGACGAGCAGTACGCCCTGGCGCGCAAGCTCATCGAGGACAACCAGGACAAGATGCACGCGATGGCCAAGGCTTTGCTCGAATGGGAAACCATCGATGCCGAGCAGATCGACGAGATCATGTCCGGCAAGGAGCCGAGTCCTCCCAAGGACTGGACGCCTTCGGTCAACCGCTCTGGCGGCAGTGATCCGAAGCCACCGGTCAAACCGGACGGCGCACCGGCTGCCGTCTGACCGGCAGGTCTCTCACACATCCATCAACGGGGCTTCGGCCCCGTTGTGTATTTCAGCTTTCCGCTCGCATCATGTTCACCTGGCACACCACCCGATTTCAGATTGACCTGAGCCGTCCGCAGGTCATGGGCATCGTCAATGTCACCCCGGATTCCTTTTCGGACGGGGGGCAACATGCCGATACCCGACAGGCCCTCGCTCACTGCGAGCAGCTGATCAAGGACGGGGTGGACATTCTGGATCTGGGCGGGGAGTCGACCCGTCCTGGGGCGCCCACCCTCACCGTTGAGGAGGAGTGGGCCCGCCTGGAAGGCGTGATCCGGGGCGCCTTGTCTTTGGGCGTGCCGCTGTCGGTGGACACCTGCAAGACCGAGGTGATGCGCCGGGCGCTGGAGCTGGGGGTGGACATCATCAATGACATCCGAGGGCTGGAGGACGAGGGCGCGGTGGAGTTGGTGGCCCGACACGGTTCCTGCGGCGTCTGCCTGATGCACATGCAGGGTGATCCGGCGACGATGCAGCTGCGTCCCAGCTATCCGAATGTAGTGGCGGAGGTGAAGGCTTACCTGGCGCAACGGGTGGCTGTGGTGCGCGAGGCGGGGGTGGCCCAGGCTCGCATCACGCTGGACCCCGGCATCGGCTTCGGCAAGACGCCTGAACACAACTTTCAATTGTTGCGCGAACAGGCTGCATTGCTGGAGTTGGGCTATCCCCTGCTGATTGGCTGGTCACGCAAGTCCAGTCTGGGCGCTTTGACGGGACGTCCGGTTGGTCAGCGATTGGCGGCCAGTTTGAGTGCAGCCCTGGCAGGGGTGCAGCGTGGCGCACACATCGTGCGTGTGCACGATGTGGCTGAGACGGTGGACGCCTTGAAAGTGTGGAAGGCCGCTGGGCTGCAGGGTGGGGCGGCGTGACGCGTTTCCCCAGTATGATTTCTCGCTCAACAGTAACCAGGGTTGCATTCATTCATGTCACGCCAATATTTCGGAACCGACGGCATCCGTGGCACGGTCGGTCAAGATCCGATCACGCCTGATTTCGTGTTGCGCCTCGGACACGCCGTGGGGCAGGTTTTGCGCCGGACCGAGACGCGACCCACAGTTTTGATCGGAAAGGACACTCGGATTTCGGGTTACATGCTGGAGTCGGCTCTGGAGGCCGGTTTCGCGTCGGCAGGTGTGGATGTGTTGCTGACCGGTCCCTTGCCGACCCCGGGAGTGGCTTATCTGACGCGTGCGCTGCGTCAAAGCCTGGGGGTGGTGATCAGCGCCTCACACAATCCTTTTCAAGACAACGGCATCAAGTTTTTCTCGGCCAATGGCGAGAAGCTGCCCGACGAGTGGGAGAAGGATGTGGAGGCGGCTCTGACACAGGCGCCTCAATGGGTGGACTCTCAAGGGTTGGGGCGCGCACGCCGCCTCGAAGATGCACGAGGGCGATACATCGAGTTCTGCAAGGCGAGCTTCGATTCCAACTTGTCTCTGAAGGGGCTGAAGTTGGTGGTGGATGGAGCCCATGGTGCGGCCTATCAAATTGCGCCTGCTGTGTTGCATGAACTGGGGGCCGAGGTGATCTCTATCGGGTGTGCGCCCGACGGTTTGAACATCAATGATGGTGTGGGGGCCACCCATCCTGAAGCGTTGGTGGCCGCATTGGCGTCACATGGGGCGCACTACGGCATCGCGCTGGACGGGGACGCCGACCGACTGCAACTGGTGGATGCCCAAGGGCGCCTCTACAACGGCGACGAGTTGCTTTATGTGTTGGTGGCAGACCGTCTGGCACAAGGTGAGAAAGTTCCTGGTGCGGTGGGCACGCTCATGACCAACATGGCGGTGGAGTTGGCTTTGCAGCAGCGCGGTGTGGATTTTGTCCGGGCCAAGGTGGGTGACCGCTATGTGCTGGAGGAGCTGACCAACCGTGGATGGCAGTTGGGTGGCGAGGGATCAGGGCATCTGTTGGCGCTTGACCGGCATACCACGGGCGATGGCATGGTGAGTGCCTTGCAGGTCTTGCAAGCCGTTGTGCGCAGTGGGCGCAGTCTCGCACAGTGGCTCGAAGGGGTGACCTTGTTTCCGCAGCGCTTGATCAACGTCCGTTTGCAGCCTGGCCAGGATTGGCGCAGCAACGCCCGCTTGGCCGCCGTGCAACAGGACGTGGACGGCATGCTGGTGGGGCAGGGGCGTGTGCTCATTCGCCCGTCAGGGACCGAACCGCTGTTGCGTGTGATGGTGGAAGCACGGGATCAGGCCTTGGCCGACCGATGTGCCCAGCTGTTGGCCGACGCGGTCACCGCCTGATCGTCCTCGACGCCTGGCGCTTCGCGCCAGCCAGCCGGCACGTTGGTGGCCGGCTTTTTTGTGCCTGGAGGCACGGTCGCCGCTGTATGACAATGTGACGTCAGGTATGTGACAGCTCGCTGTTTCCCTCAGACGAGGGTTCGGCATTGCCTCGTGTGACAACATTCGAGTTGCTGTCACAGACGCGTCACATTGACTGCCTAAAGTTGCCACTGTCGAGATTCAACTGTCCAAGACAGAAAGGCGTACACATGAGCTTCAATCTGATTCGCACCGCTGCCGCTGTGGCACTGACCGTGGCTTCTTTTGGCGTGATGGCCAATGACGTGACTGGCGCTGGTGCCAGCTTCCCCGCCCCCGTCTATGCCAAGTGGGCCGCTGCATACAACACAGCCTCCGGTGTGCGCATCAACTACCAATCAGTGGGTTCGTCTGCCGGCATTCGTCAGATCAAAGCCAAGACCGTGGACTTCGGCGCCTCCGACATGCCCCTGACGGATGAAGAACTGGCCAAGGAAGGCCTGATACAGTTCCCCACCGTGATCGGCGGTGTGGTGCCGGTGGTCAACATCCAGGGGGTGAAGGCCGGTGAGCTGAAGCTGACCGGTGAAGTGCTGGGTAACATCTACCTCGGCAAGATCGCCAAGTGGAACGACCCCGCCATCGTCGCGCTGAACCCGGGCGTCAAGCTGCCAGACGCCCGCATCGCGCCGGTGCTCCGTGCTGACGGCTCGGGCACGACCTTCGTGTTCACCAACTACCTGTCCAAGGTCAACGCCGAGTGGAAGCAGACGGTCGGTGAAGGTGCTGCGGTGAAGTGGCCCACGGGGGTTGGTGGCAAGGGCAACGAGGGCGTGTCGGCTTATGTCGGTCGCCTGCCTAACTCGATTGGCTACGTTGAATATGCTTACGCCAAGACCAACAAGCTGGCTCACGTGAGCATGAAGAACGTGTCAGGCGCTTTTGTGCAGCCTGATGATTCGGCCTTCAAGGCTTCGGCTGCCGGTGCTGACTGGAACAAGTCGTTCTACCAGGTGCTGACCAACCAGCCTGGCAAAAATGCCTGGCCAATGAGCAGCGCCACCTTCATCCTGATGCACAAGTCGGCTGACAAGCCTCTGCAGGCTGCCAATTCCCTGAAGTTCTTCGACTGGGCGTACAACACGGGTGACAAGACTGCCGCCGAGTTGGACTACGTGCCGTTGCCCGCTTCGGTGAAGGACATCGTGCGCAAATCGTGGGCTCAGATCAAGGATGCCTCGGGCAAGCCGGTTACTTATAAGTAAATCACTGCACATGCCGTTTTGGCCGGTCACCTGGGATGGGGTGATCGGCCTCTTGTCGTACCAAGCTCACCCATGCCGATTGATACTCTCCACGGAGGCTGTCGATGACTGCCATTATTCCTGCTGACAGACTTCGTGGCTCCCCGGCCTCCCAGAGAGCCAAGCGTGAATCCATGACCACTCCTCCTCAACGTCGCATCAGCGCGCCCTGGGCCGATGCCTTGTTCGCCAATCTGGCCCGTTTGGCTGCCTTGATCACCCTGTCCCTGCTGGCGGGCATCATGGTGTCCTTGATCATCGGCGCCTGGCCCGCCATC
The DNA here is from genome assembly GCA_964404335.1 of uncultured Aquabacterium sp. Classification (GTDB taxonomy): domain Bacteria; phylum Pseudomonadota; class Gammaproteobacteria; order Burkholderiales; family Burkholderiaceae_C; genus Aquabacterium. The sequence goes on along the minus strand of CAYOJR010000030.1, from coordinate 9,561 downwards.
AAGGAATACGGGCTGAGCTTTCTGTGGCGCTCTGATTGGGATCCGGTGCAGGACTCCTACGGCGGGTTGGTGATGATCTACGGCACCTTGATGACTTCGTTCATCGCCTTGCTGATCGCGGTGCCCGTGAGTTTCGGCATCGCGATGTTTCTGACCGAACTCTCGCCCAACTGGCTCAAGCGCCCGCTGGGCATCGCGGTGGAGTTGCTGGCCGCTGTGCCCTCCATCGTGTACGGCATGTGGGGCCTCTTGGTGTTCGGCCCGATTCTGGCCACCTACGTGCAGCAACCGCTGCAGTCGTGGACGGATAGCATTCCCTACCTGGGCGCATTTTTCTCCGGCCCGCCTGTGGGCCTCGGTATTTTGTCGGCCGGCATCATCCTGGCCATCATGATCATCCCCTTCATCGCTTCGGTGATGCGGGACGTGTTCGAAGTGACGCCGCCTCTGCTGAAGGAATCGGCTTATGGCCTGGGTTCGACCACCTGGGAGGTGGTCTCGAAGGTGGTGCTGCCGTACACCAAGACCGGTGTGGTGGGCGGCATCATGCTGGGGCTGGGGCGTGCCCTGGGTGAAACGATGGCCGTGACCTTCGTGATCGGCAACATGAACCAGCTGAGTTCTCTGTCCTTGTTCGAGGCGGCCAACAGCATCACCTCGGCGCTGGCCAACGAGTTTGCAGAAGCCAATGAAGGCCTGCACCAGGCTTCGTTGATCTACCTGGGCCTAGTCCTGTTCTTCATCACCTTCGTGGTGCTGGCGTTCTCGCGGATCCTGCTGTCCCGTCTCAAGCGTAACGAAGGAGCTGCAGCATGAGTGCAGAAATGAAAGCCTTGCGCATGCAGCGCTACAAGTCACGCAAAGTGGTGAACTTGCTGGCCTTGACACTGTCTTTGGCAGCCATGGCCTTTGGTCTGGTCTGGCTGATCTGGATCCTGGCCGAAACGATTCGACTGGGTGTCGGCGGCCTCAGCTGGAGCATCCTGACCGAGATGACCCCGGCGCCGGGCGACGAAGGCGGCCTGGCCAACGCCATCATGGGCTCGCTGCTGATGGTGGGCCTGGCGACGCTGATCGGCACGCCGGTGGGGGTGATGTCCGGCATCTATCTGGCTGAATACGGTCAGCGCGGCGCCTTGGGCAGCATCACCCGCTTCATCAACGACATCCTGCTGTCGGCCCCTTCCATCGTGGTGGGCCTGTTCATCTATTCGGTGGTCGTGACCCGCATGCAGTCGTTCTCGGCCTGGGCGGGTGTGCTGGCTCTGGCGCTGATCGTGGTGCCGGTGGTGATCCGCACCACCGAAAACATGCTGACGCTGGTGCCGCAGGCCTTGCGGGAAGCCGCCTACGCCCTGGGCACGCCGAAATGGCGCGTCATTTTGACGATCACTTTGAAGTCGGCTCGTGCCGGCGTGGTGACCGGGGTGTTGCTGGCGGTGGCGCGCATTGCCGGTGAAACGGCACCGCTGCTGTTCACCGCGCTGTCCAACCAGTTCTGGTCGGCCGACATGTCGGCACCGATGGCCAGCCTGCCGGTGACGATCTTCAAGTTTGCGATGAGCCCGTACGAGAACTGGCAGAAACTGGCGTGGGCAGGCGTGTTCCTGATCACCCTGGGTGTGCTGGTCCTCAACATCATCGCCCGCGTCCTTTTCCGTCAGCGCTGATGCGCCCGGCCCCTGATTTGATGGAGTTCCAGACCATGGATACCAAGCTCAACACTGCACAGACGGAGCGCATCAAGCTGGCCGTCAACAACCTCAACTTCTACTACGGCAAGTTCCACGCCCTCAAGAACATCAACCTGACCTTGCCTGAAAACAAGGTGACGGCCTTCATTGGCCCCTCGGGTTGCGGCAAGTCCACGCTGCTGCGCACCTTCAACCGCATGTTCGAGTTGTATCCTGAGCAGCGCGCCGAGGGCGAGATCCTGCTCGACGGGGAGAACATCCTCAAGAGCAAGGAAGACGTGGCCCTGATCCGTGCCCGCGTGGGCATGGTGTTCCAGAAGCCGACACCGTTCCCGATGTCGATTTACGAGAACATCGCCTACGGCGTGCGTCTGTTCGAGAAGCTGTCTCGCACCGAGATGGACGAGCGCGTGGAGTGGGCCCTGAAGAAGGCCGCGCTGTGGAACGAAGTCAAGGACAAGCTCAACCAGAGCGGGTCGGGCCTGTCGGGTGGCCAGCAGCAGCGTTTGTGCATTGCCCGTGGCATCGCGATCAAGCCCGAGGTGCTGCTGCTCGACGAGCCGTGCTCGGCGTTGGACCCGATCTCGACCGGCAAGATCGAAGAGCTGATCCATGAGCTCAAGAACGATTACACCGTGCTGATCGTGACCCACAACATGCAGCAGGCCGCTCGCTGCTCGGACTACACCGCCTACATGTACCTGGGCGAGTTGATCGAGGTGGGCCCGACCTCCGACATCTTCATGAAGCCCAAGCGCAATGAGACCGAGGATTACATCACTGGCCGTTTCGGCTGATGACGCAGCCCCTGAATACGCACAACAATCAACATTGAAGGAGTCGCCTCATGACCGATAAGCATATGTCCAGCCAGTTCGATTCCGAGCTAGGTAGCATTTCCACCCGCGTGCTGGAGATGGGTGGTCTGGTGGAGTCGCAGGTGTCACAGGCCGTGGCCGCGCTGACCTCGTTCAACGGCGACGAAGCCACGCGCGTGTTGAACCAGGAGACCCTGGTCAACCAGATGGAAGTCAACATTGACGCCGACCTGTCCCTGATCATTGCGCGGCGTCAGCCAACGGCACGCGACCTGCGTCTGCTGATTGCCATCTCCAAGACGATTGGCAACCTGGAACGCGTAGGCGACGAGGCGGCTCGCGTGGCCCGTACGGTACAGCGTCTGATCAACACAGGCGTGTCCACTCGGTTGCGGCTGCCCGTGAGCGACCTGCAGTTTGCAGCCGAGTTGGCCACCGCTTCGCTGCGCCGCGCCCTGGACGCCTTTGCGCGCCTGGACACCCAGACCGCCATCGAGGTGATCCGTGCCGACAACGAAATCGACTCCGAGTTCGATGGCCTGATGCGCAAGCTGATCACCTACATGATGGAAGATCCGCGCACGATCTCGGCCTCCATCGACCTGGTGTTCGTGGCCAAGGCCATTGAGCGGGTGGGGGACCATGCCAAGAATCTGGCCGAGCAGGTCATCTACATCGTCAAGGGTGCCGACGTGCGACACAACTCGCCCGACGACGTCGAGTCCATCATCAAATAAGTGCGATTCAGGAGTTGCTCATGAGCCGTGTGCTGGTGGTTGAAGACGAAATGGCGATTGCCGAGTTGATCGCCCTGAACCTGCGTCACGCCGGGTTTGAAGTGACCGTGGTCGACAACGGTGAGGATGCCCAGACCCAGATTGACAAGGTCATGCCTGATCTGGTTTTGCTGGACTGGATGTTGCCCGGGCAGTCCGGTCTGACGCTGGCCAAGCGCTGGCGTGGTGCCGCGCGCACCCGCGACATTCCCATCATCATGCTGACCGCCCGAGCCGAGGAGGCTGACAAGGTGGCTGGCCTTGATGCCGGGGCCGACGACTATCTGACCAAGCCATTCTCGCCGCATGAGCTGATGGCCCGTGTGCGTGCCTTGTTGCGTCGCAAGGCGCCACAGGCCTTGGATTCGGCCGTTGAGATTGCCGGACTGCGTCTGGATCCGTCCACCCGCCGTGTCTCGCGGGGTGAGCAGGAGGTCAAGATCGGCCCCACCGAGTTCAAGCTGCTGCACTTCTTCATGACCCATCCTGAGCGTGTGCACAGCCGCGCGCAACTGCTCGACCGTGTCTGGGGCGACCACGTCTTCATTGAGGAGCGGACGGTGGATGTGCATGTGAAACGCCTGCGTGAGGCCTTGGCGCCTGTGCAGCGATCACAGCTGATCGAAACCGTGCGGGGGGCGGGTTATCGTCTCACCCAGCAGTTGGCTGAGGCCGCTGCCTGATTTGAAACAGGGCGCGCGGTGGACTCAAACCAATCCTGGTTTCTGACGCGGATCACCTCCCGTGTTGGCTATGCCGGTGTCGGTAGCCTGGGCGGATGGTTGCTGGGAACGTACACCGCCTACCCGGTGACCTTGGCGCTGATGGGCTGCGCTTTGGCGTTGATCATCCAGTCTGCGATCGACACCTGGCGTGGGCAAACCTTGCTTGACTGGCTGCGAACGCCGGATGCTGAACCGCCGGCCATTTCCAGCATCTGGGGGGAAATCGGCTACCGGGTGCAGCGTTTGCTGCAGTCGCGTGAGCAGGCCATCGAAGAGGAGCGTGCCCGCCTGGCAGATTTCCTTTCGGCCATCGAGGTGTCACCCAACGGCGTGATGCTGCTCGACGCATCAGAGCACATCACCTGGATCAGCGCGAGCGCGGCCAACCACTTCGGTCTGGACCCGCAGCGGGACCTGCAGCAGCGCGTGACCAACCTCATCCGTCAGCCGGCGTTTGTTCAGTATCTCAGTGCAGGAGACTACCGAGAAGCCGTCAAATGCCCGATGACGACAGGCGCCCACAGCTGGCTGCAGATTCAGGTGAAAGAGTATGGGGACGGGCTCAAGCTGGTTCTGTCCCAGGACATCACGGAGCGTGAGCGGGCGGACAACATGCGGCGTGACTTTGTCGCCAATGTGTCGCACGAGATCCGCACGCCATTGACAGTGCTCGGCGGCTTCATTGAAACGATGGGAGCTTTGCCGCTGACCGAGGTCGAGCGTCAGCGGGTCATCGGTTTGATGGCGCAGCAGGCTGAGCGCATGCAGACGCTGGTTTCTGACCTCCTGATTTTGGCGCAGATCGAGGGCAGTCCACGTCCTGCGGTCGACAGTTGGCTGAAGGTCGATGAGTTGATGCAGCGCGTCGACAATGACTTGCGAGGTTTGTCCCGTGGGCGCCATCCAGTGACGGTGACCAGCCACACCGAAGGCAAGACGAGCGAGATTGCAGCCGTCGAGAGCGAGTGGCTGAGCGCGATGGGCAACCTTGTCTCCAACGCAGTGCGCTACACGCCCGATGGCCAACCCATCGATGTGGTGTGGCGCGTGCTGCCTGATGGGCGCGCAGAGTTCAGCGTGAAAGATGGCGGTGTGGGCATTGCGCCGGAACATTTGCCGCGTCTGTCAGAGCGCTTCTATCGTGCAGACAGCAGTCGGTCTCGCAACACGGGAGGCACAGGCCTGGGCCTCTCGATCGTCAAGCACGTGGTGCAACGCCACGGCGGCGAGTTGAAAGTGACGAGCGAGGTGGGCAGGGGCTCGACCTTCGCACTCGTGTTGCCTGCGGTGCGGGTGCGCCTGGTGTGATCGGACGGGGCGGCCATGCAGGCGCCCCAGGGTGATCATCGGCGGTAAATTGCAATCTGCTCCGAGTTGCGCGTGCGCTGGTTATGACGCGCCACGAAATTCCAGCCTTCGATGTCGGGTGCCTTTACCCGCTTTGGCAGTTGTAGGACCAATATCTCACAGTGACGGGCACCATCACCTGTTTGGGAGGCCAGTCCGTCGACCCGGTATTGCCCGAAGTACTCCAGCCCCGTCAACAAGGCGACGGAAGCCCGGGGGGCACACACCAGGGTGTGGGCGGGCACATCGGCGCGCACGCGCTCGATCAGGTATCGGTAACTGCGCGCCTGATCCAGAATCGGCAGCCACAGTGTCATGAACAGCAGCCAGCACAAGGCCACGCCGCCAGCAGGCAGCACCAGGCTTTTCCACAAGGCGTGCGACACACGGGCGGTGCGCCAGCGAACCAGACCCAGCCACAGCACGGTGCCGATCACGGCGACGATCAAGGCAATCCAGGAGAACTCGGCCTGCGTGCCCGGCACGAGCTTGGCGATGCGCTCGGCGGTGCGGGCTGGGGCTCCGGTGTGCAGGGCCACATAGCCGAGCCAGATCAGACTGGCAAAGATGGTGAAGAAGAAGACCGAAAACCAGTCGATGGCCGAACCCAGGCTGCGCTGCAAGATGGGCAAGGCAAATGCCGCGAGCACCGCCAGCGAAGGCAGGGCAGCGAGCAAGGCGCGTTCGTTGGCGCCCATGGCCAGCGAGGTTGCCACGCCTACCAGGGCCGTGAACAAGGGCACAGCGATGTGTCGGTGGGTGATCTGGCGGCGCCAGTGCCAGATGGTCAATGCTGCCAGTGGCAAGGTCGGCCAGGTGAACCAGATCAGCAACTGCAGAACATCGCCGACGCTGTCAGGCCATGACAGCCGCCATGTCCAGCCCGGCAGGTTCAGGGCTGACAACGCTGTGGCAAGCGCCAATGCCAGCACGGTGGATGCGAGCACCCAACGCAGGTGCTGACGCATGACATCCTGACGTGACAGCATGCAGATGGCCGCGCCCACAGTGCCCAACAGCACCGCAACCGCCGGGCTGCCACTGGCGGCCATGACTGGGAGGCTCAGGATGGCCGCCCAACGGGCTTTGCCAGGCTGCGTCTGTGCGGCCGCCAGGCTGAAAAGAAACAGGGTGCTGCCAGCGAGTTGCAGCAGCTCTGGCGTGGTTTCGTGCCCCAGTTGCAGCAGGCCCAGCGATGCGATCAGGGCCAGCAGACCGCCATCGGCGACGGCTCGGGCGTAATCAGTTGGAGCGGCCTCACCACCAAAGGCCAGCGGCAAAGGCTGGGCCGCCTCGGTGCGAGCCAGGTAGTAGGTGGTGTACCAGGTCAGGGCCAGAATGGCGGCCAGCAAGAGGGCAAAGGGCAGGCGGGCGGCCACGGCCGGGTCCACCCAGGGGCTGAACAGGTCGATGAAGGCCGCGCCCAGCCAATAGGGCAAGACACCGCCCGAGGTGGGTAGTACGCCCCCCACATTCGGGTGCAGCCATGATGCTTGCCCCAAGGCCAGACTCCACATCTGACCGAAGGAGGCGATGTCTTCGTTCTTCCAGGGATCACGCCCGAACAGGCCGGGAATGACGTAGGCCGCACAAAACAGCAGCAAGGCCCAGCGAGGCAGGCGCTGAACCGCCTTCTGGGTGACCAGGGCAGGGGAGACGCGGGATTGCTGAAGGCGAGCGTTCATGCGGGGAGGCGACAAGCGAGGCACAAATGAAAAAGGGCAGCCGGAGCCACCCTTTTGAGTATCGCGGAAACGGGCGCTGTATGCACAGGCCCGTGAACGGGATTACTTGCGGAACTGCGCAAACTTGTTGCGGAACTTCTCGACGCGGCCACCCAGGGTGTCCACGCTCTTTTGCTGGCCCGTGTAGAAGGCGTGCGATTCGGAAGAGGTTTCCAGCTTGAACAGGGGCAGTTCACGGCCGTCGTCCAGCTTGATGCTTTCCTTGGTGGGAGCGCAGGAACGGGTGATGAACTGGAAGCCGTTGGACTGGTCAACGAACACGACTTCGCGGTAGTTGGGGTGAATACCTTGCTTAGGCATATGAAAACCTCTTGCTGTTTGCATCATCGGTAGCCACCAAGCCCCATGCCTGGCACTTTCCGACAGCCGGAAAACCCGCGATTATAGCGGGTTTCGGGGTGAATTAGCCACCACGCCTCATCATGTCGAAGAAGTCGTGGTTGTTCTTGGTGGAGCGCATCTTGTCGAGCACGAATTCCATCGCCTCGATCTCGTCCATCGGGTAGAGCAGCTTGCGCAAAATCCAGCTCTTTTGCAGGATCTCGGCCTTGAGCAGCAGCTCTTCACGGCGGGTGCCCGACTTGTTGATCAGGATGGAGGGGTAGACGCGCTTTTCGGCCATGCGACGATCCAGGTGGATTTCGCAGTTGCCGGTACCCTTGAATTCCTCGTAGATCACTTCGTCCATGCGGCTGCCGGTGTCGACCAGCGCGGTGCCGATGATGGTGAGCGAGCCACCTTCTTCGATGTTGCGCGCGGCGCCGAAGAAGCGCTTAGGGCGTTGCAAGGCGTTGGAGTCCACGCCGCCAGACAGCACCTTGCCCGACGAGGGCAGGACGTTGTTGTAGGCGCGGGCCAGACGGGTGATCGAGTCCAGCAGGATGACCACGTCCTTGCCCAATTCGACCAGGCGCTTGGCGCGTTCGATCACCATTTCGGCAACCTGAACGTGACGTTGCGCGGGCTCGTCAAATGTGGAGCTGATGACTTCGCCGCGCACGGTGCGCTGCATTTCGGTCACTTCTTCCGGTCGCTCGTCCACCAGCAGCACGATCAGGTGCACGTCGGGATGGTTGGCGACCAGAGCGTGGGCCAGGTTCTTCATCAGCACCGTCTTGCCACTCTTGGGCGGTGCGACGATCAGGGCGCGCTGGCCTTTGCCGATGGGGGCGATCAGATCGATGATGCGGCTGCTGATGTTGTCGTCGCTGCGCAGGCCTTCGCTCTCGAGTTTGAACTGCTGGGTCGGGAACAGCGGCGTGAGGTTCTCGAACATCAACTTGTTCTTGTTAACCTCAGGCGACATGCCATTGACACGGTCCACCTTGACCAGGGCAAAGTAGCGCTCGCCATCCTTGGGCACGCGCACTTCGCCTTCGATCAGGTCGCCGGTGTGCAGGTTGAAGCGGCGCACCTGGCTGGGCGACAGGTAAATGTCGTCCGTGCTGGCCAGAAAGCTCATGTCGAGCGCGCGCAGGAAGCCGAAGCCGTCGGGCAACACTTCGAGCACGCCATCGCCAAAGACCTGTTCTCCGGCCTTGGCGCGCTTCTTCATGATGGCGAACATCAACTCTTGCTTGCGCATGCGAGCGACGTTCTCGATTTCAAGACCTTCTGCCATCTCGACCAGTTTCGAGATGTGCAGTGCCTTCAGTTCTGACAGATGCATGTAGGGGTACCCTGAACGAGACCCGCAGGCACTTCAACGTTGCAGCAACGCCGAGTCGAGCAGGTGAAAAACGCGTGGGTGAATGGGATGGATTGAGGCGAACGCCTCGGTTCGCTCGGGTGACCGGATTCGGGCTGTGAGGTTAGCTTACACAGCGGAATCTGCACCCAGACTGCCGGTCGGGCGACCGGTCAGGCAAACGAACACCGACTGCGGTCAGGCAATCGGTGAGCGCATTATAGGGAGGAATTGCTCCCTGAATTCACAGGTTGCCGTCGATGAAGGCGGTCAGTTGGGCCTTGGAGAGGGCGCCGACCTTGGTGGCGGCCAGTTGACCACCCTTGAAAATCATCAAGGTGGGGATGCCACGGATGCCGAACTTGGCCGGCACGTCACGGTTCTGATCCACGTTCATCTTGGCGACGCGCAGGCGGCCACTGTAGTCCTTGGCGACTTCGTCAAGGATGGGGGCAATCATCTTGCATGGGCCACACCACTCGGCCCAGTAGTCCACCAGCACGGGCTGGGTCGATTGCAGTACGTCTGCGTCGAAGGATGTGTCGGAAATGTGTTTGATCAGGTCGCTGCTCATGAGACTGTCCTTGAGGGTGCAGGAAAGAGGCGAGCCATCGCCTTGATGCCGCTCATCTCTTTTGGAAGATTCTGACACAGAAGCGGCGGAACTCAGGGTCTGACCTGAGAGACATTGTCGATCGCGCGCATAGTCAGAAACTGTTGCGTTGTTGGTATATGTATCGGGCGAATTAGGGGGGATACGCCCCCTAGG
>CAYOJR010000029.1:8415-19727 GCA_964404335.1 uncultured Aquabacterium sp. | reverse complement strand
AACCGCGCGAAAGAAAGTCTGGTGGTGGACTTCATCAACCAGACCGATTTGGACCAGATCGGCGACAAGGCCAGCGTAATTGAGGCCTTCTTCACTTTCGCTCAGGCGGAACAGCAGCGAGAGGCTGCAGAGCTGATTAGCGACGAGGGCCTGAACGCAGAAGCCGCCAAGCGCTATATCACCAACTCACTGAAGCGCGAGTTTGCCACCGAGAATGGCACGGAGCTCAACGCGGTTCTGCCTAAGATGAGCCCATTGAACCCGCAATTCCTGACCAAGAAGCAGACTGTCTTCCAGAAGATCGCTGCCTTTGTTGAGAAGTTCAAGGGTGTAGGCGGGCAACTATAAGCACTCGATTATCAGGGAGCGCCAAGCCTTCACCCCATTGGGCTTCACTTCAAGGTAAAGGCCGCGAAGATCATTCAGGCGGTAGAGCTGCTCCTTCGGTTTGGCAGCACGGCAGTGAGCATCTGTAAGCATGGTGTCACGGGGTCGGCAAGAAGGGGTGATGGATGGATCATATACACCTTATTTTGCTAGGTCTAATTTTCGTATACACCTACGTAGTCACTTTTCGCGGGCAAGGCCGGGCAATCTCATGCAACCCATGGAAACGAAAAACCCCGGATTTTCCGGGGCTCTGTCGCTGCTTCAGGGCTTCAAAGTAATCTTGTGAAATCCTGAGAAATGGCTTGTTTGGGTCACACGTTGAACAAGAAGTTCAGCACATCGCCGTCCTTGACCACGTACTCCTTGCCTTCGGCGCGCATCTTGCCGGCATCCTTCGCGCCGGCTTCACCCTTGTACTGAATGAAGTCGTCGAACGCGATGGTCTGGGCGCGGATGAAGCCCTTTTCGAAGTCTGTGTGGATCACGCCAGCGGCCTGAGGGGCTGTGTCGCCCACGTGGATGGTCCAGGCGCGCACTTCCTTCACACCAGCCGTGAAGTAGGTCTGCAGGCCCAGCAGCTTGAAGGCAGCACGGATCAAGCGGTTCAGGCCCGGCTCGTCCTGGCCCATCTCGGCCAGGAACATGGCGCGGTCTTCGTCATCCATCTCGGCCAACTCGGCCTCGGTCTTGGCGCAAATGGCCACAACCTCGCCCTTTTGAGCCGCAGCGTACTCACGCAGTCGGTCCAGCAGGGGGTTGTTCTCGAAGCCGGTCTCCGATACGTTGCCCACGAACATGGCGGGCTTGGCGGTGATCAGGCACAAGGGCTTGAGGATGACCAGCTCTTCCTTGCTGAAGTCGATCGATCGCACCGGCTTGGCCTCGTCCAGCGCGGCCTGGCACTTCTCCAGCACCTTCACCAGGGCGGCGGCTTCCTTGTCGTTGCCCGAGCGAGCGGCCTTGGTGTAGCGATGCAGGCTCTTTTCCACGGTGCCCAGGTCGGCCAGGCACAGCTCGGTCTGGATGACCTCGATGTCGGCGATGGGGTCGACCTTGCCAGCCACGTGGATCACGTTGTCGTCTTCAAAACAGCGGACCACGTTGACGATGGCGTCGGTTTCACGGATGTGCGAGAGAAACTGGTTGCCCAGACCTTCACCCTTGGACGCACCCGCCACCAGACCGGCAATGTCCACGAACTCCACGATGGCTGGCAGGATACGCTCAGGCTTGACGATCTCGGCCAGCTTGTCCAGGCGCGGATCAGGCACTTCGACCACGCCCACATTGGGCTCGATGGTGCAGAAGGGGTAGTTCTCGGCGGCAATGCCGGCCTTGGTCAAAGCATTGAAGAGAGTGGACTTGCCGACGTTGGGCAGGCCCACGATGCCGCACTTGAGGCTCATGGAAATTCCTTTGAAATCAGACGCTCTGGTTCGACATCAACCCACATGGGTCGACGGTGGAGGCCTGACCCTCGCTTGACAGCGTGGGAGTGATCGTTGCCGATGGCGAAATCGCATCGGGAATCCCGCATTTTAACCTCTGGCCTGTCATGCCCAGAATTGCCTCAAGCGCCTCCACGTCGAATTCATATTAGATTAGCGGGCGTGCTGCGTCGCCCTGTGCGGTGCTGCCTTTCCGATCAATCAGGATGGTTCTCATGAGTGCGAGCGGTTTCGATGTGTGTGTGAGTGGTTCGGGTGCCGTCGCCATGAGCCTGACGCTGGCTTTGTCCGCCGAAGGCTGGCGCGTGGCCTGGGCCCGCGCACCCGAGGCTGCCCGCCCTGCGCAAGCCGATGTGCGCACCTACGCCCTGAATGCGCGCGCCATTACCTTGCTGGAGCGTTTGAGAGTGTGGCCGGCTCTCAAGGCCTGGTCTGCCCCCGTGTTCGACATGAAGATCGCCGGCGATGCCGGTGGTGCCTTGTCCTTCTCGGCCTGGCAGCAGCAGGTGACCGAACTGGCCTGGATCGTTGACGCCGCTGCGCTGGAGCGTCTGCTGGGCGAAGCCCTGCGCTTTGCGCCCCGTGTCGAGATCGTGCCACCCCTCCAAGGTGCCCATGCGCCCGTGCAGGCGGCCTTGCTGGCGATCTGTGAAGGCAAACACTCCGGAACCCGCGCCGATCTGGGCGTGGAGTTTGCCCGTCAAGACTACGGTCACTGGGGGGTGGCGACCCGACTGAAGGCCGAGCGCCCTCACAACGGGGTGGCACGCCAGTGGTTCCGCTCGCCTGACATCCTCGCGCTGCTGCCTTTCAATCAGCCAGAGCCGGATTCGTCCTACGGATTGGTCTGGTCTGTCCCCAAGGAGCGCGCAGAACACCTGCTGTCCCTGCGCCCCGCTGATTTTGAGATCGAGCTCAACGATGCCGTGCTGCAATCCTCCCCCGAGGCTGCCGAGCAGGTGGGGCACCTGAGCGTGGCGGCAGATGTTGCCGGCTGGCCGCTGGCCCTCGCTCAGGCCGACCGCTGGATGGGGCCTGGCTGGGTCTTGCTGGGCGATGCCGCTCATCAGGTTCATCCTCTGGCCGGACAGGGACTCAATCTGGGCTTGGCCGATGTCGACACCTTGATTGAGGTTTTGCGTGAAGCGCGTGCCCGCGAGCCGTGGCGCTCGCTGGGCGACGAGCGCACGTTGCGCCGCTATGCTCGCCGTCGCGAGACGCCCACGCGGGCCATGGCGGGCCTCACCGATGGCCTGCTGCATCTCTTTGCAGACCAGCGGGGCCCCATGAGAGACCTCCGCAACGCCGGCATGACCCTGGTAGAGCGCCTGGGCCCTGTCAAACAATGGTTGGTCGGTCGGGCGCTGGACGCCTGAACGCCGAAACTCGATCACTCACAAAGGAACAAGATGAACGGTCTGTTTCGTGGCCTGACGCTGGCTGCACTTTCTATTTCGCTGATGGGCGCTGGCCACGCGCAATCCACCGACATCCCGGCGGCTCAGTTCAAGGCCCTTCAGCAGAAATTGGCTCAGCGCCTGCCCTCTTTGCCACCCCTTGAGTCCGCACGCACCACCCCCATGAATGGGCTGATCGAGTTGAAGGTTGGCAATGCGGTGTTCTACAGCGATGCGACAGGCGACTACTTCATCGATGGTCACATGATTGATACGCGCACACGGCGCGACCTGACCGCCGAGCGCCTGGAAGACATCAACCGCGTGGCCTTCGACACCTTTCCCTTCCAGGATGCGATCGTGTGGAAGAACGGCAATGGCAAACGTCGTCTGGTGGTTTTCGCCGACCCGAACTGCGGCTACTGCAAACAACTCGAGCGCGAGCTTCAGAAGGTCAAGGACATCACGGTCTACACCCTGTTGATTCCCATCCTTGGGGCAGATTCACGCGCCAAGTCCGAGAGCATCTGGTGCATGAAAGATCGAACCGCCGCATGGCTGGGCTGGATGCTGGAAAGCAAGGTGCCGGCTCGCGCGTTCGGCAACTGCAACGCGCCGCTGCAGCGCAATCTGGCGCTGGCACAGCGCCTGGGCGTGAACGGTACGCCGGCCATGTTCTTTGAAGATGGCACGCGTTTGGCTGCAGCGGCTCCGCTTGCGACCATCGAGGACCGTCTGGCGAAGGCCAGCGCCAAAGCAGGGCGCTGAGCCTTCTCTTGTCGCGCTCCGGTGTGGGTCAGGCCTTCAGCCAGGCAGCACGACGAGCGAGCGCCTGTGCATCGACAGGCGCATTGGACATAGCCAACGCCATCGTTTCACCCCCGGTGGCGGGCAGCACCGGTAGCGTCAGCGTCAGCACGCGTTGATCACGGCATACCAGCAGCGGTTGGGCCCGGCTGGCTTCATGCCATTGCGCGAGGTCATCGGCGCGTTTGATGCGCCACTCGCCCAAGGCCAGCAACTCATCGCCGGCGCTCAGCCCCATCTGTTCGGCCACGCTCCCGTGCATGACCGCCAGCACCTGTTGAGCGCCGTTGCGTTCGCCGATGCGTGCGCCCAGTCGCTGCGGCAGGCTGCCAGCTTGGGCGTGCCAGTCCACGCCCTGGGTTTGCAGCAAGCTCGCCAATGGCAGGTCTTCGCAGCCTTCGGTCCAGGTGTCGAGCAGGAGAAGCCAGGCAGCAGTCAGATCCACTTGCCCTGCCACCGGACAGACCGATGCGGGTGGCATCTGTCCGGCCTCGTCGGCCAACGCCTGCGCCACATCCAGTTGGGTGATCGGTCGCCCCAGCTTCCACAAGCGCAGCATCACACCGTCCAGGTTTGGCGGGCTCCCTTCCTGGGTGGTGACTGGCAGCTGACGCAGCGCCAGGTCCAGTGCCAGAGCCACCAGGGCTCCCTTGGTGTAATAACTCACCGTGGCGTTGGCCGTGTTCTCATCCTGACGGTAGTAGCGTGTCCAGGCATCGAAACTGGCCTGGGCCACGCTGTAATCCAGGCGCCCAGGCGTGGCGAGCACCTGGTTGATGGTCTTGCTCAACAGCTTCAGGTAGGTGGCTGCATCGATCAGGCCGGTGCGCAGCAAGAACTGGTCGTCGTAGTACGAGGTGAAGCCTTCGAAGAACCACAGCATGCGTGTGTGGTTTTCTTGCGTGTAGTCGTAGGGCGCAAACTCCACCGGCTTGAGCCGCTTCACATTCCAGGTGTGGAAGTACTCGTGGCTGATCAGGCCCAGCAAGGTGGTGTAGTTGTCCTTGTGCAGCGCATGCCCCCGTCGCGGCAGATCGCGGCGTCCGCAGATCAGGGCCGTGCTCTGGCGGTGCTCCAGTCCGCCATAGCCGTCATCGACCACATTGAGCATGAGCACATAGTGGTCAAACGGCACCTTGCGGCGACCATGCCAGAAGCTGATCTGTGCTTCGCAAATGCGCCGGGTGTCGTCCAGCAGGCGCTGGCCATCGAAGTCGTCGGTGGCGCCAGCCACCACGAACTCGTGCCGCACGCCGCGCACCGTGAACTCGCCGTGCCAGAAAGTGCCCAACTCGACCGGGTGGTCAATCAAGGCATCGTAGTCCGGGGCTGCGTAGTCACCCAGGCCGTGTGCATTCACCTTGACCGCAGGCAGGGCGGTCGCCACGCGCCAGCCCTTGGGCAGGCTGGTGATCTTCACGCGTTGAACCTGGTCGTCAAACCCTTCGGCCTTGAGAAACACGCTGCTGCCATTGAAGAAACCCCGTCGTGCGTCCAGAAACGCCGTGCGCACCGAGGTGTCGAAGGCATACACCTCGTAGCACAAGGTCAGCGGGCCAGTCCCGGTGTTATCGACACGCCAGGTGCACTTGTCCAGGGGTTCCACGGCCACCGTCTCACTGCCTTGCGTGGCGGTGATGGGTGACAGATGCCGCGCAAATTCCCGCACCAGGTAACTGCCAGGAATCCACACCGGTAGGCTCAAGATCTGCCCCGGTTGGGGGCGAGCCACGCGCATCGTGACCTGGAAGCGATGGGTGTGGGCGTTGCCCACTTCAATGCGGAAATCAATCATGGGCATGTGGGGTGTTCAGGCGATGGGGTTCAGATCTGCGCGGCCGCGAGAAAGCAGCTCAGGCTGGCCACCACGGTCAAGCGGAAACGCAAGGTCAGCCAGCCAGCAGTGCCCAGGGCGGGATACAGCTTGCGGTCAATCAGGTAGCAGGCAATCAGCACAAAGCCGATCAGGGCCAGGCCTGCATAAGGCGGCATCACCACCGCGATCAGGCCCGCCAGGGGGTAGCCAACGCCCGCCCACAGCGCACGCTGATGCAAGCTGGACTCCACCACGCCGCGCCCCGACTGCCACATCAGCATGCCCCATTGCATCCCACCCAGGAAAGCCACCACCAGGGCGGCGTACGCCGTCAGGCCACGCACCACGAAAAAGAACGGTTCATCATCCATGCGGGTGCCCAGCAGCCACACGAACAGGGCGCCGGCAATGAAGGGCAGCAAGCCCAGGTAGCCCAGGCGCCGCGCCAGGGGGCCTGGTTCGGCGTGGTGGTGGGCGGGCAGGTGAGGAGTGTCGGAAGACATGGCAGACGAACCTGTCAAAGAACGGTGAATGAAATGACGTTGTCCGTCATTGTGGCAAGAAGCGCCAATCCTGAGCGTTGTGCAGGCCGATGGCCGCATCGCACAGGCGGGCGGGGTCAGGACGCCAGCCAACTGAACACGGCAGGCACCTTGTCAGGCAGGTTCAGGGGGCGCTTGCGCCACTGCTCGACCGTCGCGGTGCGACTCCAGCCGTCGACCAAGGTCAGACCGCAGCTCACGCTCAGCAGGGTGTCGAGTTGCAGATGCTGCACCAGCGATTGCCACAGTGCGGCATTGCGGTAGGGCGTCTCGATCACCAACTGGGTCTGGTGGCTCTTGCGTGAGAGTTGCTCCAGCTCACGGATGCGTTGCACACGCTGGCTGGGCTCCACGGGCAGATAGCCCACAAAGGCGAAACTCTGGCCATGCAGACCGCTTGCAGCCAGCGCCAGCACCAGCGAGCTCGGGCCGGCGAAAGGCACCACCTCGATGCCTGCGCGGTGTGCTGCCAGCACCACAGCCGAACCCGGGTCGGCCACTGCGGGCAAGCCTGCCTCGGAAATCAGACCGACATCATGTCCGGCCAGAGCAGGGGCTAACAAGGCGCGCACCGCCTGATCCTGCCCCCCTCCGGGCTTCTTCTGCCCCCCCTTGGGCGGTCGGGGCAGCACCTGAATGTCCTGTTCCTGAATCGGGGTGCTCAAGGGCTGTACCTCGGCCACGCGCTTCAGAAAGGCGCGGGTCGTCTTGGCGTTTTCCGCCACCCAGTGTCGCAGTCCGGCTGCCGCTTGCAAGGCCGCCAGAGGCAACACCTCGCGCAGATCGGGCAGTGGGCCTTCGTCGGTGTCGCCCGTGCAGCCCAGGTCCAGGGTATTCGGGATCAGCAGCAGGCGCCCTTTTTGCTGTACGGGGGCGGCGGCAGTGTCATTCACAGGCATGAGGCAATCTCGTTCATTCAAAAAAGGTGAGGGCGGTGCAGCACATCCAGCCCTGCTGCGTACAGCAGTCCGGTGGTCGCAATCAGTGGCAAGCCCACCAGCGTGGTGGGGTCGTCGGAGTCAATCCGCTCCAGCAGCGCAATGCCCAACCCTTCGCACTTGGCGCTGCCCGCGCAGTCATACGGTTGCTCCAGGCGCAGGTAGGTTTCAATCGCTTCGTCGCTGAGAGCCCGAAACCGCACCGCCACCGTGCGCACGTCGGTCTCTTCGAAGCCCGTGGCGGCACGCTTGACGCACACGGCGGTATGAAAACGCACGGTGCGACCCTGCATGGCCTGCAACTGGGCTTTGGCGCGCACGTGATCTCCCGGCTTGCCCAGCGCCTGGCCATCCAGATCGGCCACCTGGTCGGATCCGATCACCACAGCATCCCCCTTGCACTGGTCCGCCACGGCGCGGGCTTTCAGGGTGGCGAGCCGTAGCGCGGTCTGCAAAGGTGCTTCGTTGGCTTGTGGGCGTTCATCCACTTCGGGTGACGCAACCTCGAAAGGCCATTCCAGTCGGGCCAGCAACTCACGGCGGTAAGGGGAGGTCGAACCCAGCACCAGGCGCGGCGACGGTTCGAAGCAAGCAGTGTGTGGGGTGGGCGGCTGGTCAGTGTGCATCTAGCCATTGTCCTCGCAGCCTCTACACTGGCGAACATGAAAGCACGTACTTTTGTTCCCCGCAAACTGGACATCGGGGCCTTCCTGGAGTCGGGTGAGGCGCTCTCGGGCGATCTGCCCGTCACCGAACTCCCGCGCCTGGCCGAGGGCCTGTGCCCGGACTTCGACTTGGCCAGCCTGCAGCCCGTCGCGTGGTCGGCCCAAGGGCGCCTGGTGCCACAGCGCATGAGCCCGCCCCAGATGTGGCTCGATCTGCAGGCACAGGCCGAACTGGTTTGGGAATGCCAGCGCTGCCTGCAACCCGTGACAGAAACCGTGCGCATCAGCCGGAGCATCCGTTTTGCGAAAGACGAGGCAGAAGCGGCTGTGCTCGACGCCGAATCCGACGAGGACGTGCTGGCCTTGTCCCGCGTGTTTGACCTGCTTGAATTGGTCGAAGACGAACTCATCATGGCGCAGCCTATCGTGCCGCGCCACGAGGTGTGCCCGACCGACGTCAGCACCTTGATGCACAATGACGCCGAAACTCCGGTGCCAGGCACCTCGCCGACCCCGGTTGAGGAGGCAGTCAATGCACCGGAGGTGACAGCTTCCGGACGCCCCAATCCCTTCGCCGTGCTGGCCACTTTGAAAAAGGATGGCAAGTGATTTGATGGGTGGGCCTGTCTCGTGCTAGAATTGCGAGTTTTCCGGGTAGCCGGAATTTGAAACAATCCTTTTTCAACACTTGCGGACTGCAAGGCGGCCAGTATCAGAGGCGGTTTTCACCCTCTTGAAGCTGGTGACGGTGTGGTCTGACAACCCACGGGCTGCCTGAAGCCCGTTTATTGGAGTTCCATCATGGCCGTTCAGCAAAACAAGAAATCGCCCTCCAAGCGTGGCATGCACCGCTCGCACAATGCACTGGTGACCCCGGGCACGGCCGTTGAAGCCACCACCGGTGAAACCCACCTGCGTCACCACATCAGCCCCACCGGCTTCTACCGTGGTCGCAAGGTCCTCAAGACCAAGGCTGACGCCTGATCAGTCTGCCCGGCATGTCCGGGCGTGACGCAAGCCGCAAAAGGCTGGACAAACCGATCATCGGCTTGCCAGCCTTTTTCTATGGCCGCCTCTTTCTCTGTTCGCGTTTCTCATGACTGCTTCCGCTTCCTCCCTGCCTCCGGTTCGCCTTGCTGTGGACTGCATGGGTGGCGATCACGGCCCCTCTGTGACCTTGCCGGCTTGCCGCGCCTTCCTCGACAAGCATCCTGAGGCCGAGTTGTTGCTGGTCGGCTTGCCGGAGGCGCTGGCGCCTGCCAAAGACTGGCCGCGCGCCACCATCGTGCCCGCCACCGAGGTGGTCACCATGGACGACCCCGTCGAGGTGGCGCTGCGTCGCAAGAAAGATTCGTCCATGCGCGTGGCCATCAACCAGGTCAAGGCCACTGCAGGTCAAACCGCCGCAGCGCAGGCTTGCGTGTCCGCTGGCAACACCGGAGCTCTGATGGCTTTGGCGCGCTATCTGCTCAAGACGGTCGATGGCATCGATCGCCCTGCGCTGGCCACCGTCATGCCCAACCAGAACGACGGATTCACCACCGTGCTCGACCTGGGTGCCAACGTTGACTGCACGGCCGAACACCTGCTGCAGTTTGCCGTGATGGGCAGCGCCCTGGTGTCGGCAGTCGATGGCAAAGACAGCCCCAGCGTGGGTCTGCTCAACATTGGCGAAGAGGTGATCAAGGGCAGCGAGGTCATCAAAGCGGCCGGTGAACTGCTGCGCAAGGCGTCCGATCGGGGCTTGATCAACTTCTACGGCAACGTTGAAGGCAACGACATTTTCAAAGGCACCTCCGACATCGTGGTCTGTGACGGCTTTGTGGGCAACGTCGCCTTGAAGACCGCTGAGGGGTTGGCGGGCATGTTTGCCTCCTTCATCAAGCAGGAGTTCACGCGGACATTGGGGTCGAAAATGATCGCATTGATCGCGATGCCGGTGCTAAATCGCTTCAAAAACCGCGTCGACCACCGCCGATACAGCGGTGCGGCCCTGCTCGGGTTGAGGGGGCTGGTCTTCAAGAGTCACGGATCTTCGGACAAGTTGGCCTTTGAGGTTGCGTTAAATCGGGCTTATGATGCGGCCCGTCATCGACTGCTGGAGCGAGTTCACGACCAGATTGCAGCCACACTCGACAGCCTGCCACCAGCGGCTGCACCGGGTGATGGGGCAGATCCTGAGCGTGGTGCCTGATCCCTTCCCCAATGTCAACTCGACAGACGGACACATCACCTTCCTCATCGCATCTTGCGGGCGTTCGTTATTCCCGCATTACCGGCACCGGCAGCTACCTGCCCCCCAATCGCGTCACCAACGAAGACTTGGTGGACCGTCTGGCGCAAGACGGCATCGAAACCTCCAGCGACTGGATCGTGGAGCGCACGGGCATCCGGGCGCGCCACTTTGCCGACCCCTCGGTCTCGTCCAGCCATCTGGGGCTTGAGGCCGCACGCCGTGCCATTGACGCAGCGGGTGTGCAGGCGTCCGACATCGACCTCATCGTCTGCGCGACCTCGACGCCAGACATGGTCTTCCCCTCCACCGCCTGCCTGATCCAGCGCGATCTGGGCATTCAGGGCTGCCCGGCCTTCGATGTGCAGGCGGTCTGTTCAGGTTTCATTTACGCCCTGACGGTGGCCGATGCCTTGATCCGCAGTGGTTCGGCGCGTCGCGCATTGGTCATCGGCACCGAAGTGTTTTCACGCCTGCTCGATTTCAAGGACCGCACGACCTGCGTGCTCTTTGGCGACGGCGCTGGCGCCGTGGTGCTCGAGGCCTCCGAACAACCCGGCATCGTGGCCACCTGTCTGCACGCCGATGGCCAGTTCTCGCACATCCTCAACGTGCCTGGCACCATCGCCTGTGGCTCCATCCTGGGTGATCCCACCTTGAAGATGGACGGGCAGGCTGTGTTCAAGCTCGCCGTTTCGGTGCTCGACAAGGCCGCTCTGGAAGTCCTGGAGAAAGCCGGACGCGATGCGTCTTCCATCGACTGGCTGATTCCGCATCAGGCCAACTTGCGCATCATGCAAGGCACAGCCCGAAAACTGAAACTCTCGCCTGACAAGGTGGTGGTGACGGTGGATGAACACGGCAACACCTCGGCAGCCTCCATTCCCCTGGCGCTGGATCAGGCTGTTCGCAGCGGTCAGGTGCAGCATGGCCAGAGCCTGTTGCTGGAAGGTGTCGGTGGTGGCTTTACCTGGGGGGCAGTGCTGGTTGACTACTGACCGCAAGCTGCCCCACCACTGAATTCAAACTAGGATACTTGCAGACATGACCGCATTTGCATTCGTTTTCCCCGGCCA
>CAYOJR010000029.1:0-8315 GCA_964404335.1 uncultured Aquabacterium sp. | reverse complement strand
TTCAAACTAGGATACTTGCAGACATGACCGCATTTGCATTCGTTTTCCCCGGCCAAGGCTCCCAGGCTGTGGGCATGCTCAATGCCTGGGAAGGCCACGCTGCCGTGCGTGACACCCTGGCCGAGGCGTCTGACGCGCTGGGCGAAGACATCGGCAAACTGATTGCCGAAGGTCCCAAGGAAACCCTGGACCTCACCACCAACACCCAGCCTGTCATGCTGACGGCGGGCGTGGCCTGCTGGCGTGCCTGGCAAGCCGAAACCGGCCTGGTGCCGGCTGCGGTCGCCGGTCATTCCCTGGGTGAGTACAGCGCCCTGGTGGCCGCTGGTGCCCTGACCCTGAAAGATGCGCTGCCGCTGGTGCGCTTCCGCGCTCAGGCCATGCAAGAGGCCGTCCCTGTTGGGGTGGGTGGCATGGCCGCCATCCTCGGCCTGGACGCCGAGGCCGTGAAGGCCGGTTGTGCCGAAGCCGCTGCGGCGGTGGGCGAACCGGTCGAGGCCGTCAACTTCAACGACCCCAAGCAGACCGTGATCGCGGGCACCAAGGCTGCCGTGGAGAAAGCTTGTGAGGTGCTGAAGGCGGCTGGCGCCAAGCGCGCCTTGTCGCTGCCCGTCTCGGCGCCATTCCACTCCAGCCTGATGAAGCCCGCTGCCGAGCGCCTGAAGGAAAAGCTGGCGGCCACCCCGTTTGCCGTGCCCGCCATCAGCGTGCTCAACAACATCGACGTGGCTGTGGTCACCGAGGCCGACGCGCTGCGCGACGCCCTGTACCGTCAGGCCTTTGGTCCGGTGCGCTGGGTGGAAACCATCCAGGCCCTCAAGGCCCGTGGGCTGACCCATGTCATCGAGTGTGGTCCGGGTAAAGTCCTGGCCGGCATGGTCAAGCGCATCGACGGTGACCTGGTCACCACCACCATTTTTGATCCGGCCTCTCTGGCCGAAGCGAAGGGTTTGCTGGCATGAGCACTGAATTCAAAGGACAAGTCGCCCTGGTGACGGGTGCCAGCCGTGGCATCGGTCGTGCCATCGCGGTGGCCCTGGCCCAGCGTGGCGTCAAGGTCATCGGCACGGCCACCACCGAAAGCGGTGCCCAGGCCATCACCGAAGGCCTGTCGGCATTCGAAGGCTCCAAAGGCGTGGTGCTCAACGTCACCGATGCAGGGGCCGTCGAGGCTACGCTCGACGCCATCGTCAAGGAACATGGCGCCCTGCACATCCTGGTCAACAACGCAGGCATCACCCGCGACACGCTGGCCATGCGCATGAAGGATGACGACTGGGACGCCGTCATCGACACCAATCTCAAGGCGGTGTTCCGCATGAGTCGTGCCGTGATGCGCCCGATGATGAAGCAGCGCTACGGCCGCATCGTCAACATCACGTCGGTGGTGGGCGCCAGCGGCAACCCAGGTCAGGCCAACTATGCCGCCGCCAAGGCCGGCGTGGCAGGCATGACCCGCGCCTTGGCGCGCGAACTGGGCAGCCGCAACATCACCGTCAACTGTGTGGCCCCGGGTTTCATCGACACCGACATGACCAAGGCTCTGTCGGAAGAACAGCATGCGTCCCTCAAGACCCAGATCCCGTTGGGACGACTGGGGCAACCCGAGGACATCGCCGAGGCCGTGGCCTATCTGGCCTCGCCCCAGGCTGGATACGTCACAGGTCAAGAGTTGCACGTCAACGGCGGCATGTTCATGCATTGAATTTGAGATGATTCTGGGGAATCTCAATTCCTTTTTCACATCGGGCGGCGTGTCGTCACGTTGAACCGGTAAAATCCCTGGTTTATTTGCACCACCTCCTGGAGGAGTCATGAGCGATATCGAAGCACGCGTCAAGAAAATCATTGCAGAACAACTCGGTGTGGCCGAGTCGGAAGTCACCCCCGAGAAGGCTTTCGTGGCCGACCTGGGCGCTGATTCCCTGGACACCGTTGAACTGGTGATGGCCCTCGAAGACGAGTTCGGCATCGAAATCCCGGATGAGGAAGCTGAGAAGATCACCAGCGTCCAACTGGCGATCGACTACGCCAAGGCTCACTGCAAGGCCTGATCCTGCCGAGCAATGCCAAGGCCCTTCGGGGCCTTGTTCGCATTGAATTCAACCTCAATTTCTCAAACAAGCATGACCCGTCGTCGCATCGTCGTCACAGGCCTGGGCCTGGTTACCCCCGTGGGCAACAACGTTCAGGAATCCTGGTCGAACCTGGTTGCAGGCCAGTCAGGCATTCAGACCATCACCAAATTCGACGCTTCGGCGTTTGCCTGCCAGTTCGCGGGCGAGGTCAAGGGCTTCAACATCGAGGACTACATCCCCGGCAAAGAAGCCCGACACATGGATACCTTCATTCATTACGGTCTGGCCGCTGCCATCCAGGCCGTTCGTGATGCGGGCCTGCCCACAGGCGAGGCCCTGGCGCCCGAAGTCGCTGAGCGCATCGGCGTCATGGTGGGCTCCGGCATCGGAGGCCTGCCCATGATCGAGCAGACCCACAAGGACTATATCGAGCGCGGCCCGCGTCGCATCTCTCCCTTCTTCGTGCCTGCTTCGATCATCAACATGATCTCGGGTCACGTGTCGATCCAGTTCGGTTTCAAGGGGCCCAACATCGGTGTGGTCACGGCCTGTACCACGGGTCTGCATGCCATCGGCCTGGCCGCGCGCATGATCGAGTGCGGCGATGCCGACGTGATGGTGGCGGGCGGTGCGGAAGCCACCGTGTCTCCTCTCGGTGTGGGTGGCTTTGCCGCCGCACGTGCCCTGTCTTCGCGCAACGATGATCCCAAGACGGCTTCTCGTCCCTGGGACAAGGACCGCGACGGTTTCGTGCTGGGCGAAGGTGCCGGCGTCATGGTGCTCGAAGAGTACGAAAGCGCCAAGGCGCGTGGTGCCAAGATCTATGCCGAGCTGGTTGGTTTCGGCATGAGTGGCGATGCCTATCACATGACCGCACCCGACGTGGACGGTCCTCGCCGCTCCATGCTCAACGCTTTGCGCAACGCTGGCGTCAACACCGATCAGGTGCAGTACCTCAACGCGCACGGCACCTCCACGCCGCTGGGTGATGTCAACGAAACCAATGCCATCAAGGCAGCGTTTGGTGATGATGCCCGCAAGCTGGTGGTGAACTCGACCAAGTCCATGACCGGCCACCTGCTCGGCGGTGCTGGCGGGGTCGAGTCGATCTTCACGGTGCTGGCGGTTCACAACCAGATCTCGCCTCCCACGATCAATCTTTTCAATCAGGATCCCGAGTGCGATCTTGACTATTGCGCCAACACCGCGCGTGACATGAAGATTGACATCGCCGTCAAGAACAACTTCGGCTTTGGTGGCACCAACGGTTCGCTGGTGTTCAAGCGGATCTGATTCGGGTGGCAGGCGCTGGGGCGCCTGTTTCTCGTTGCCATGCCGCACTCTTCTCTGTCTGTTCCGTTCACCTGGGAGGTGCAGCCCGTTGCTGTGGCTGCGCCTCGCGTGCATGCGCTGGGTTCGCTGGGCTTGATGGCCCTGTCGGTGCTGTGCATGGCGTGGCTGGTGGCGATGGTTCAGGATGTGTGGCTGGGTGTGCGCAGTGCGTGGTGGTTGGCGTTCTGTCTTGGGGTCGCGTGGCTGTGGGGTCGGCAGAGTCGCCGAGCTTGGTCGCGCTGGCACGCCGTGCAGCCCATGCAAAAGCTGTCGTGGGGTGGGGTCGTCACGCCGGGGCATCCACAAGGTGGTTGGCGCTTGGGTGGGCCGCAGGGCGACCCAGCAGAGCTTCGTTGCCGACTCGATGTCCAAGGCTGGCTGCTGTGCCAGATCCTGGTGGCAGCTGAGGGCGCCAGGGCAGGGACGACGCATTGGTTCTGGATCACGTCTCGGCTTTGCCCTGACCTGCACCTGTTTCGAACCCTGATGACATTGCCAGTCGCCTCAACGACAGCCTCGGTCACCCTTGTGGAGGGGGCGTCTGACGCGCGCGCCGGGAAGGTGGCATCATGGTCGCCTCGTCGTCAAGCTACAGGAATCACCTTGCGAGCATCATCAAATGCGTTCAAGCCCACGCAGCCCATGAGCGTGACGCGCGGCGCATTCCGGGGTGCCAATCAGGAACATCGCCGTGAGTGAGGCAGACAAGCTGGCGCCAACGCCCGATGTCGATGCACCGCTGGTGGAGCGTGTGCAGCGGGGGGACCAGCGTGCCTTCGAGATGCTGGTCATCAAATACCAGCGCCGCATCGAGCGCCTGATCGCGCGCATGGTGCGTGACGTGGACCTGGTCGAAGACATCGCCCAGGAAACCTTCATCCGCGCCTACCGTGCCTTGCCCAACTTTCGGGGCGAAAGTGCTTTCTATACCTGGCTCTACCGCATTGCGGTAAACACTGCGAAGAAAGCCATGATTGGTCTGGTTCGCGACCCGGTGATGACCGAGTCGGCCATGGCCTCAATGGCGGAGGACGAGGAGGGCGGCTCTCGGGTGGAGAACGAATTGAGCTCAGGCGAAACCCCTGAATCGCTGTTGGCCAGTCAGCAGATTGGTGCGGCGGTGAATGAGGCCATTGAGGCCTTGTCGGAAGACCTGCGTCAGGCCATCACCCTGCGTGAAATCGAGGGGCTGAGCTACGAGGAAATCGCCGAGATGATGAATTGCCCGATCGGCACGGTGCGATCACGCATCTACCGTGCGCGCGAGGCCATTGCCACCCGACTGCGCCCGATGCTGGCGTCGCGGCAGGGTGAGCGTTGGTGATCTGTTTCACGCTTTCGGGTGGCACGGTTTGCAAAGTTGAGTGAACTTTTGCATTGAACCCAGATCACACAGCGGAATCCTGATGCCAGTGCTGGTGTCATTCATGTGAAGCAGGAGCCTCCTCATGTCAGATCATCCTCGTACCACCGATGCGTCCCGTGAAGCATTGTCTGCGCTGGTCGATGGTCAGGCGCAGCCGGACGAGTTGTCGCAAATCCTGAATGCCTGGAAAACCGATCCCACCACCCGTGCAGCTTGGCTCGATTACCAGTTTGTGGGAGACGTGATGCGGTCGGCCGAGTTGGCCCGTGGCACTGACGGCGATCTGTTTCTGCAGAAACTGCGTGCCAAACTGGCAGATGAACCCGTCGTGCTCGCGCCAGCGGCAGCCCAGTCGGTGGCGCCGCCACCTGTTGCTGCCCCCGTGGTGGTTTTGCGCCGCCGCGCCTGGCTGGGGCCCACGGCTGTGGCTGCGGGCTTTGTGATGGTGGTGGGGGCCATGGTGTCGGCACTGGCGCCGAGTGTTTCGCTGCCGGTCGATGCATTGGCCTCGGTGGAGCAGCAAATTCACCTTGCGTCACAAGATGCGGATCCATCTTTGGGCATCGCGGCGGTGGTGCCGGTCGCCTCGGCTTTGGTGTCCACGCAGACCCTTGTGCCCGCATCCCTGGCAATGCCGCCGGTGGTCAGCTCTGGCCAGTCCTTCAGCCGGCCTGCGCGTGCCAGTGCCTTGCTCATTCACGATCCTCGCCTGGATCATGCTCTTGGCATCCGGCGTACGGGTCCGTCATTGCATGAAGCGTCTTTCGCTTCGCCGCATGCACTGAGTCAGACCGTGGTTCTGGAGTCGCCCTGAGGGGTTTGCCGGCGTCATGCTGTCAACCTGATGCCTTGGCTTTACATTCTTTGACCATATTTGCGTGAACTGTCAGGGCCTGCAGAGGGTCCAGACAGTTGCGCTTTCGTTCGTTTGTGATTTCTCGATTTCATGAGGGGATTGCCCATGTCGGTTTCTCAGCAGTCTGCATCTTCCACGTCTTCGGTGGTGCGTCGCACGCTCGTCGTCGGGGCGGTGGTGTCGGCGGTGGGGCTGGTTTTGAGTTCGAGTCTCTTTCCGCATGCGTCTCAAGCACAGCAAACCGTCGCGCCATTGACCCAAGCAGCCGCTCCGGTCAGCCAGACGCCGATGCTGGTGACAGGGCTGCCTGATTTCACGCAGTTGGTGGACAAAGTGGGGCCGTCGGTGGTCAGCATCCGCACCACGCAAAGGGTGGGTGGGGATCAGGACGATGCATCCACCGAGGCCGAGGCGCAGATGCGCGAATTCTTCCGCCGCTTCTTTGGCACGCCCCTGCCGGGACCTGACTCGCGTCGTGGTGCACCTCGCCAGGGACAGGGGGATCAGGGTGAAGAGCGTCCCCGAGGGCTGGGCTCTGGCTTCATTGTGAGCCAGGACGGCTATGTGCTCACCAATGCGCATGTCGTCGAGGGGGCCGACGAGGTGTACGTCAACCTCACCGACAAGCGCGAGTTCAAGGCCAAGGTGGTCGGTGCCGACAAACGCACCGATGTGGCTGTGCTCAAGATCGAGGCCAACAAGTTGCCTGCGCCTGTGCAGGTCGGCGATGTCAACCGCCTGAAGGTGGGTGAGTGGGTGATGGCCATCGGCACGCCCTTCGGCCTGGAAAACACCGTGACCGCAGGCATCGTGAGCGCCAAGGCGCGTGACACGGGCGAGGAAATCCGCTTCATCCAGACCGATGTGGCCGTCAATCCCGGCAACTCGGGTGGTCCGCTGATCAATATGCGCGGTGAGGTGGTTGGCATCAATTCCCAGATTTTGAGCCGCTCGGGCGGGTTCATGGGCATTTCGCTGTCCATCCCCATCGACGATGCCATGAAGGTGGCCAACCAGTTGCGCACCAGCGGCAAGGTCACGCGTGGCCGCATCGGCGTCTCGATTGCACCGGTAACCAAGGATGTGGCCGAGTCCATCGGGCTGGGCAAGGCCATGGGCGCTCTGGTGCAGGGCGTGGAGCCGGGCACGCCCGCTGACAAGGCCGGCCTCGAAGCGGGCGACATCATCACCAAATTCAACGGCACCACCATCGAGAATGTGGGCGACTTGCCGCGTCTGGTGGCCGCCACGAAGCCTGGCACAACCTCCACGGTGCAGGTGTTCCGCCGTGGCGCCTACAAGGACCTGAAAGTGGCTGTGGCCGAGCTCGACGCGCCCACCACCGCCGAGAAATCTGGCGCCGCCAAGCTGGCGGCCAATGCGCTGGGCTTGACCTTGACTGATCTGAGCGCGGCGCAAAAGCGTGAGTTGCGCCAGAGCGGCGGCGTGCTGGTGGAGAAGGTGCAAGGCCCGGCCGCGCGCGCTGGCCTGCGCCCGGGTGACGTGATCCTGGCGGTGGCCAACGTGCAGGTGGCTGATGTCAAGCAGTTCGAAGCCACCCTGGTCAAGGTCGACACGTCGCGCCCGGTCAGTGTGCTTGTGCGTCGCGGTGAATGGGCGCAGTACGTGGTCATTCGCCCTGCGCCTTGAGTTGACTCTTCGCATGCCGGCAAAAGCCGGTTCGACCCTGAGCGGTGGCCCTGCGCCGTTCAGGGTCTTGTGTTTCAGGTGACGTGCGATGGTGGTCGACCAGGTTGGGTAACGGCGCGAGCTGTGCCTCTGTTGATAACTGGCCTGAGGGTGTGCCGTTTGTCGCTACAATCGCGGCTCTGGCGCACCCCCTTCAGAGCCGTCCAGCCTACCTTGTCAGCTTGTCCACAATGGCTTGTTGATAAGTTGTGAATTGTCGTGACAGGGGGTCCGCAACGACCTTGTCGAGGGCTGTGACGCGGCCTTTTGAATCGGGCCTTCGATACAATGAGGGCCCAACAAGCAGTTGCCATACGTTTTTGTTGGAAGGCGCGTCGCCATGTTGCACGTGCCTTTTTTTTATGAATCACATCCGTAATTTCTCGATCATCGCGCACATCGACCATGGGAAATCGACCCTGGCCGACCGCATCATTCAACGCTGCGGTGGCTTGAGTGACCGTGAGATGGAAGCGCAGGTGCTCGACTCGATGGACATCGAGAAAGAGCGCGGCATCACCATCAAGGCGCAAACCGCCGCACTCGAATACAAGGCCCGCGACGGCAAGGTCTACAACCTCAACCTGATCGACACGCCCGGCCACGTTGACTTTTCCTACGAAGTCAGTCGCTCGCTGTCGGCGTGCGAAGGCGCGCTGCTCGTGGTGGACGCCAGCCAGGGCGTCGAAGCCCAGACCGTGGCCAACTGCTACACCGCGCTCGATCTGGGCGTGGAGGTGATCCCGGTGCTCAACAAGATGGACCTGCCGCAGGCCAATCCGGACGGAGCCAAGGCCGAGATCGAAGATGTCATCGGCATCGATGCCACGGACGCCATTCCCTGCTCGGCCAAGACCGGCATGGGCGTGGAAGACATCCTCGAAGCCGTCGTGGCCCGCATGCCGCCGCCGAAGGGCAATCCCGATGGCCCCTTGCGCGCCATGATCATCGACGCGTGGTTCGACAACTACGTGGGCGTGGTCATGCTGGTGCG
>CAYOJR010000028.1:17218-19780 GCA_964404335.1 uncultured Aquabacterium sp. | reverse complement strand
GGCCACCTGCTCGGCGGTCTGCAGCATGTTCCAGTAGATCTCGGGCTTGTGCTCGACCAGCCAGGGGTCGCGGCGCATGTGGGTGTTGGCCTCGTTCTGTACGCACGAGATGCTCTCGACGCCACCGGCCACGTAGACCTGGCCTTCGCCGGCGATGATGCGCTGGGCGGCGATCGCGATGGTCTGCAGGCCCGAGGAGCAGAAGCGGTTGACGGTCATGCCCGCGGTGGTGACGGGCAGGCCGGCACGCAGCGCGATCTGGCGGGCGACGTTGCCACCGGTGGTGCCTTCCCCGAAGGTGCCGCCCATGATGACGTCTTCCACTTCGGCAGGGTCGATGCCGGCGCGCGCCACGGCGTGCTTCACGGCGTGGGCACCGAGGGTGGGCCCATAGGTCATGTTGAAAGCGCCCTTCCAGGATTTGGCCAGGCCGGTGCGCGCGGTGGAAACAATGACGGCTTCAGTCACGGTGTTGTCCTTGGGTCAGCATCAGTTGAAGGTCTCGTTGGCCGCGGCCAGGCGAGACAGGAGGGCGGCAGGCGTCCAGAACGCGACATCGGCGCCGGGCTCGGCGGCGATGCGGCGCAGGGCCCGCTCGACGTTGACCAGGCCCACCTGGTCGGCATACAGCATCGGGCCGCCGCGGTGCAGCGGGAAGCCGTAGCCATTGAGGTAGACGATGTCCACATCGGAGGCGCGCTGGGCGATGCCCTCTTCGACGATGCGGGCGCCCTCGTTGACCAGGGCATAGACGCAGCGCTCGATGATTTCCTCGTCGCTGATCTTGCGGGGCGTGATGCCATGGGCCGCGCGGAAAGCCACGATGGTCTCTTCGGTCACCGGGTCAGGCTGGGCCACGCGGTTGCCGGGGATGTAGCGGTACCAGCCCGCACCGGTCTTCTGGCCGAAACGGCCGGCCTCACACAGCGCGTCGGCCACATTGGGCTTGGCCTCGGCGGGGTTCTCGGCATTGCGGCGCTTGCGGATCGCCCAGCCGATGTCCAGGCCGGCGAGGTCGCTCATGCGGAAGGGGCCCATGGCCAAGCCGAACTTTTCCAGCGCCTTGTCGACCTGCTGGGGCAGGGCGCCGGCCACGACGAGGTCGTGCGCTGCCTGGCCATAGCGGGCCACCATGCGGTTGCCGATGAACCCATCGCACACGCCCGAGACCACCGCCTGCTTCTTGATGGTCTTGGCCAGCGCCATCGAGGTGGCCAGCACGTCCTGGGCGGTGGCGTCACCGCGCACCACTTCCAGCAGGCGCATCACATTGGCCGGGCTGAAGAAGTGCAGGCCCACCACGTCTTGCGGACGCTTCGTGAAGGCGGCGATCTGGTTGAGGTCCAGCGTGGAAGTGTTGGAGGCCAGGATGGCGCCGGGTTTGCACACGCGGTCGAGCTGCTCGAACACCTGCTGCTTGACGCCCATGTCTTCGAACACGGCCTCGATCACCAGGTCCACCTCGGCCAGATCGGCGTAGTCCAGCGTGGGCTGCAACAGCGCCATGCGGGCGTCCAGCTTGTCCTGCGTCAGCTTGCCCTTCTTGAGCGAGTTCTCGTAGTTCTTGCGGATGGTGCCGACGCCGCGCTCCAGCGCCTCGGCCTTGGTCTCCAGCATGACGACGGGGATGCTGGCGTTCAGGAAGTTCATCGCGATGCCGCCACCCATGGTGCCCGCACCGATCACGCCGACCTTGGCGATGGGGCGCACGGGCGTGTTGGCGGGCACGTCGCTGATCTTGCTGGCGGCGCGCTCGGCGGCGAACACATGGCGCAGTGCGCGCGACTCGGGGGTCTGCATCAAGGCCAGGAAGCCCTCGCGCTCGATCTTCTGGCCGGCGTCAAACGGATGGCTCACCGAGGCGGCCACAGCCTCCAGGCACTTCAGCGGTGCCGGGAAGTTCTTGGACATCATCCCTACGGTGTTGCGGGCGAATTGCAGGAAGGCCTCGGCGTTGGGGGCGTCCACCTTGCGGTCGCGCACGCGCGGCAGGCCGCGGCCTTCGGCCACCACCTTGTGGGCCAGGGCCAGCGCGTCGGGCAGCAGTTCGCTGTCCACCACCTCGTCGAACAGTGCGGTGGCTTTCAACTGTGCTGCGGGCACCTGGGCGCCCGAAACGATCATGTTCAGCGCGGTCTCCAGACCGACCACGCGGGGCAGACGCTGGGTCCCGCCGGCGCCGGGCAGCAGCCCCAATTTCACTTCAGGCAGCGCCACCGTCGCGTCGCTGCGGGCGATGCGGAAGTGACAGCCCAGGGCCAACTCCAGTCCGCCACCCATGCACACGCCGCTGATGGCGGCGATGACGGGCTTGGTGCTGCGCTCGACGGTGGCGATGACCGTCAACAGCGTGGGCTCCTGCATCGCCTTGGGCGTGCCGAACTCACGCACATCGGCGCCGCCCGAGAAGAAGCGGTCATTGCCGATCAGCACGATGGCTTGAACCGCCGGGTCGGCCGCGGCGGCATCAATGCCGGCGACGATCGCCTGGCGCACGGCCAGACCCAGGCCGTTGACGGGCGGGTTGTCGAGGGTGATCACGGCCACGGGGCCGTGCAGTGC
>CAYOJR010000028.1:11579-17118 GCA_964404335.1 uncultured Aquabacterium sp. | reverse complement strand
CCCCGCATGAGCGACCCCATCATCAACCGCCGCCATCTTGATTTCCTGGTGTTCGAGTGGCTGCAGGCCGCCAACCTCGTCGAGCGCCCGCGCTATGCCGATCACAGCGTCGAGACCTTCACCGCCACGCTCGACACCGCGCAGGCCATTGCCACCGATCTGTTCGCCCCCCACAACCGCAAGTCCGACGAGCACGAGCCCACCTTCGACGGCCAGCGCGTGTCCATGATCCCCGAGGTCAAGACCGCCCTGCAGGCCTACTGCGAAGCCGGCTTGCTGGCGGCCAGCCACGACGTGGAAGTCGGCGGGATGCAGCTGCCCTCCCTGATCTCGCAAGCCTGCGGCTCGCTGTTCAAGAGCGCCAACATCGCCACCACGTCCTACGTGGGCCTCACCCAGGGCAACGCCAACGTCATCCGCCGTTTCGGCACCCCCGAGCAGCAGCGCAAATACCTCACGCACCTGCTGACCGGCCGCTTCTTCGGCACCATGGCCCTGACCGAGCCCCAGGCCGGCTCCAGCCTGGCCGACATCACCACCACGGCCGTGCCCCAGCCCGACGGCACCTACCGCCTCACCGGCAACAAGATCTTCATCTCCGGTGGCGACCACGAGCTCAGCGAGAACATCGTGCACCTGGTGCTCGCGCGCATCCAGGGTGCCCCTGCGGGCGTCAAGGGCATCTCGCTGTTCATCGTGCCCAAGTACCGCGTCAACGACGACGGCAGCCTGGGCGTGCACAACGACGTCAACCTCGCGGGCCTCATCCACAAGATGGGCTGGCGCGGCACCACCTCGACCATGCTGTCTTTCGGCGAGAAGGGCGAGTGCCAGGGCGAACTGGTGGGCGAGCCGCACCAGGGCCTGAGCTACATGTTCCAGATGATGAACGAGGCGCGCATTGGCGTGGGCATGGGCGCGGTGATGCTGGGTTGGCGCGGCTATCTGGCTTCGCTGGCCTATGCGCAAGACCGCCCGCAAGGCCGTCTGCCCGACTCGAAGAACCCGAACGAGCCGCAGCGCAAGCTCATCGAGCACGCCGACGTGCGCCGCATGCTGCTGGCCCAGAAGGCCTATGTGGAAGGCGCTTACGGCCTGGTGATGTACGCCGCCCGCCTGGTCGACGAACACAAGACCCACCCCGACGCCACCGCCCGCGAAGAAGCCGCGCTGCTGCTCGACACGCTCACCCCCATCGTCAAGTCCTGGCCCTCGCAGTGGTGCCTGGAAGCCAACCACCTGGCCATCCAGATCCACGGCGGCTACGGCTTCACGCGCGAGTACCCGGTCGAGCAGTTCTACCGCGACAACCGCCTCAACCCCATCCACGAAGGCACGCACGGCATCCAGGCCATGGACCTGCTGGGGCGCAAGGCCGTGATGCGCGGTGGGGCGGGCATCGAACTGCTGGCGCGCAAGGTGGCCGAGACCGTGGTGCAGGCGCAAACCATCGAGGCCTTGCAGCCTCACGCCCGCGCGCTGCAAGCCGCCTGGGCCGAGGTCGAAGAGACCCTGCAGGTGCTGCGCCCCGTGCTGGCCACCCACCCCACCTGGGCCCTGGCCAACGCCAGCGTCTTCCTCGAAGCCTGCGGCCACACCGTGCTGGCCTGGATCTGGCTGGAGCAGGCCCTGGTGGCCGCGCGCGCCCTGCCCACGGCCCAGGGCAGCGATGTCGCGTTTTATCAGGGCACACTGCACACCTGCCAGTGGTTCTACCGCTGGGAACTGCCGCGCACCCGACCGCAGCACGACCTGCTGCGCAGCCTGGATGACACCACCTTGACCGTCTCGCCCGACTGGTTCTGACCCGCATGAGCACGTCCGCCGATCCTTCCCTGCCCCCTTCTTCCCACGCTGCACACGAGGTGCCTGCGGGCTTCGTGCCCTTTCATGCAAGCTCCGACACCTTCATCGGCCTGTGCGGTCCGATCTACTGGAAGGACGTGTCTGGCGGCACCCCGATCCTGGGCATGCGCCTGCAAGCGCAGCACATGAACCTGCGCGGTCACCCGCACGGCGGCCTGCTGGTGACACTGGCCGATTCGGGCCTGGGCTATGCCATCAACCATGTGCGTGGTGGTCCGCTGGCGGTCGTCACGGCCAGCCTGAGCACCGATTTCATCGGCATCGCGCACCTGGGCGACTGGGTCGAGTGCCATGTCGAGATCGACCGCATCGGCGCGCGCATGGCCTTTGCCAGCTGTCACCTCAAGGTGGACGAGCGCAAGATCCTGCGCGCCAGCGGCGTGTTCGCCATCGTCAAGCCGGTCGAGCCGCCCCCGGGCGGGCATGTGCATGGGCGCCTGCACGAGGCCTCTCCCGTCACCCCATCCAACTGAGGCCGCATGCGCAAGCTCCACGTCTTGATGAAAAAGGAAGAGCTCGACGGCCAGCGCCTCGATGGCAAGGTCGTCATCGTGCTTGACATCCTGTTTGCCACCACCACCATCGTGGCGGCCTTGTCGGCCGGCGCCACCGAGGTGTGGCCCGCGCTCGATGGGGACGTGGCCCGCGCGCTCGCGGCGCAGCAGAGGGATCAGCCTCATCTGCTGGCCGGCGAGCTGTACGCCGAAACCCTCAGCGGCTTTGCCCCGGCCACGCCCCTGGCCGTGCTGGAGCGCCTGCCCGCGCAAGGCCGCTTGATCTACGCCACCACCAACGGCACCGTGGCGCTCACGCGCGCGCAGGGTGCCGCCCATGTGTACGCCGCGGCCCTGCTCAACGCCCAGGCGGTGGTTGACCACATCGCGCGTCAGCACCCCGATGACACCTTGCTCATCGTCTGCTCGGGCTCGGCCGACCGCTTCAACCTCGAAGACTTCTACGGTGCCGGCTACCTGGTGTCGCTGTTCCGCCAGGCTGGCGTGCGTGAGCTGACCGACGCGGCCCGCGCCGCCGAATGGATGCACGCGGCCACCGACGCGCGCGCCTGTTTCGACGCCGCCCGCGTGGGCCGGCGCATGCTGGAGAAGGGCTTGCCGGACGAGCTGGACTACGCCGCGCAACGCAGCGTCAGCCGCATCGTGCCGCGCTTGGTGGGCGGCGTCTTGCGCCCGGTGACCTCGGCCTGACGAGCCCCGCTCAGAACTGGAACAGCGTCAGCCCCAGCCCCAGGCTGGTCTGGCGGTGGTTGTAATCCAGCAGCGATTCGCCATAGCCGCTGAACAGCTGCAGATACCAGCGCAGGCCCTGCGGCTGCTGGCTGTCGACCGGGTAGGTCCAGTCCAGCTGCACCGAGCCGCGCTTCATCTCCTTGGGGTGCAGGCGCCAGGTGAGGCTGGCGGTGGACTGCCCAGGCAGCCATGAGGCCTGGATCTCGGTGTTGCCGATGTAGCGCGTTAGGTCGGGGTTGTCGTCCTTCGAGCCTTCACGCGGACGGCGGTTGAAGCGCATCTGCACGGCCATCTCGCCCTTTTCAAAGGCGGTGCCGGCATACAGCCGGTTCCAGCTGCGCGACAGCGGCTCGCTCTGCCCGTTGGACTGGTGGGCAAAGCCCGCCTCCAGCATCCGCCACGACCAGCCGCTCGGCAGCACGCTCAGACCATCGGGCACGGGCACCACATACTTCAGCTCGGGCTGGTAATCGGTGTTGCGGAAGGGGGCCGAATCGGCCTGGTTCCACACCTGCCACATCGAGCGCTGTGTGTAGGTTGCCCACAGGTCGGCCCGCGGCAGCAGCAGGTCTTCGGCCACCTTCACGCGCAGCGAGATCTGCATCTTCGCCTCCACCGCCTTGTAGTTCGGCTTGAGCGGGGCCGCACCCCGCGTGGGGCTGATGGGCTGCCGGTTGATGTCGCTGCTCAGGTGCAGCGGCAGCAGGTAGTTGGGATAGAAGGTGCGCACCACAAAGGCCTTGCGCTTGTCGCTGCGGCCCAGCTCCCAGAAAGTGGACAGCGCGCTGCCTGGTGAGGGCATGGCCGTCGCGGTTGACGCAGGGGGCGGGGCGATGGCCGTGCGGTCGGCTTCGCTCGCCGGCGCGGCCGACGGGGACAGGGTCGCTGCAGGCGACACGTCGGGCGCCGCCACCGGGGTGGCCGGGGCACTCAGCGGATCGAGCACACGCGTGCGAAACACCGCGTCATAGCAGGCCAGTCGCTGCGCGGCATCGGTGTGCGCGGCGCAGCGCTGAGCCGCCAGCTCGGCGGTCGGTGCGGCGGCCTGGGCTTGGTTTGCAGCGGCCGGCACCCGCTGGGCCAGGGCCGCAGGGGCCAGCCCCAGGCCGGCGGCACTCAGGGCCAGCCAGCAGGGAAGGGCGGCGGGAGAACGCTTCATGGGCGGGGCAGGCGTCGGCATGCGCACGGTCAGGCTATCGGGCGTCTCAGCTTAGCAGAAGCCCGTGAGCGGTCTGAGCCGCCTGGGCGGCCCTCACGCAACATCGCACCCGGTGCCAGTCCTGCTCAGGTCCGACCCGCCGAGGCTTGCAGCTTGCGCGCCATCTCGATCAGGCGCGGGCGCACCTCGTTGAGCAGGAACTCCTGCGACAGGCTGAAGGCCGGGCCGGCACAGCTGATGGCCATCACCGGCAGGCCACCGCCCGGGTTGAAGGCCACGGCGATGCCGTTGACATGCGCCTGCAGGTCACCGAAGGAGCGGGTGCAGCCCAGGGTCCGGTAGTCCTCCAGCGCGGTGTTGATCGAGGCCTGGATACTCGGCCAGGCCTGTTCGTCGTACTCGCGAAAGCGCTCCAGCAACTCCACACGCTCGGCCTGACTGATCTCGGCCAGATAAGCCCGGCCCAATGCCGAACTGAGCAGCGGGATGCGCGAGCCCACGTCCACGCTCAGTGTCAGTGCAGCCGAGCTGCGGCAGTTCTCCACATACAGCATCGCCAGGCGGTCACGCGTGCCCAGCGAGACGGTGGCCTTCGCGAACTCGGCCAGCTCCTGCATCATCGGCTTGGCCATCTGTTTCACGTCCAGGCGCGCCATCATGTAGCTGCCCAGCGCCAGGGTCGAGGTGCCCAGACGGTATTTGCCGTTCTCTTCCAGCTGGATCAGGTAGCCCAGTTTGGTCAGCGTGTACGTCAGGCGTGACACGGTGGACTTGGGCAGCTTGCAGCGCTTGGCGATTTCCTGGTTGCCCAGGGCCTTGTCGCCGGTGCGGAAACAGGACAAGACCTCCAGACCACGCGCCAGCGCGGTCACGAAATGTCGGTCTTCCTTGCCATCTTCGAAAGCGGAGGCTTGTAAGGTCTGCATGATGGAATAGCGGTTCGTCTGCGATATCTTGGCATGTCGCACCCAAGGCGGGAAAGCCCCCCACTGAGTGTCTGTGGCCCATCGGTGCAAACCTGAGTGGGCTTGCATCGTGAAATCGGAAATTGATGTGCGGGACAGCGATCTGCGCGCAAAAAAGGCGGGTCACCCCGGCTGGGGGCCCGCCCACGTCACCGTCCACCGCAGTGCGGCGGACGGCGTCAGGATCACAGATCCTTCAGGCGCACGCCCTTGAGCTTGCCACCCTCGACTACGCCGATCACGGTGTTGAGCACCGAGCCGCCGTTGGCGTCCACGCCATTGAAGTCGTTGGGGTTGATGGC
>CAYOJR010000028.1:1398-11479 GCA_964404335.1 uncultured Aquabacterium sp. | reverse complement strand
GGCGCCATGCCCAGCTTCTTGCCCTTCTTCATCTGGTAGCGGATGAAGGGGTCGATGTAGGTCATGAAGTTCGGCGGGATGCGCATCGTCAGCTTGTTGCCCTTTTCCGTGATGGTGGGCACGCTGGTGTAGGCCATCAGCAGGAAGTTTTCTTGCTGGTTGAAGGCCTGCAGGGCGAAGGCGCCACCCGAGTGGGGCGTGTAGATCACGGCCGTGCCATGCTGCTGCTTGAGGCGGCGGGCGTTGATGGCGGCTTCAGCGGGCGAGTACTTGTCGTCCAGTGCGACGATCTCGACCTTGTACTTCTTGCCACCCACGGTCAGGCCCTGGGCGTTGATTTCCTTGGCGGCCAGGTTCAGGCCGTTGAGCACGTTCTTGCCGTACAGGGCCGCACCACCGCTGAGCGGGGCGGTCAGACCGATCTTGAGCACTTCCTGGGCCCAGGCACCGCTGGTGCTGAAGGCCAGGGCCACGGTGGCAGCCAGAGGGGCGAACTTGAGCGCTTTGGGGATGAAACGCATGGTGAGGTCTCCTTGTGAGAGGTGAGGGGTGAAGAAACGAGGCAGGGTGGGTGCCGTCAGGCGCCGATGTAAGCCTTGCGGATGCCTTCGTCGTGCAGCATCTCTTCGGGCTTGCCTTCCATGACGATGCGGCCGCGCTCGAGCACATAGGCCCGGTGCGCGATGCGCAGCGCCGAGTAGGCGTTCTGTTCAGCCAGCAGCACGGTCACACCGGTCTGGTTGATCTTTTGAATGATCTCGAACATCTGCTTGACGACCAAGGGCGCCAAGCCGAGCGAGGGCTCGTCCAACAGCAGCGCTTTGGGGCGTCCCATCAGCGCGCGGCCAATGGCCACCATCTGCTGCTGACCGCCCGACAGCGAGCCGGCCGGGTCATGGCGCTTTTGCTGCAGGATGGGGAAGAGTTCGTAAATGTGATCGAGAATCTGCTTCGAGGTGGCCTTCGTGTCTTGCGCCTTGCGGTGCACATAGGCGCCCAGCATCAGGTTCTGCTCCACCGACATCTGCGGGAACAGCTTGCGGCCTTCGGGGCAGTGGACCACGCCGTGTTCGACGATGGCCGAGGGCTTCATGCCGACCAGCTCCTGACCGTTGAACGAGATCGAGCCACTGCTCGTCTTGTTGATGCCCGAGATCGCCATGAAGATCGAGCTCTTGCCCGCACCGTTGGCGCCCAGCAGCACCACCAGCTCGCCCTTGTCGGCGTGCAGGCTCACGTTGTCCAGGGCGCGGAAGCTGCCGTACGACAGCGAAACGCCTTCAAGCTTCAGCATGTTCGGCTCCCAGGTAGGCGTCGATCACCAGCGGGTTGCTGCGGATCTCGGCGGGCGTGCCCTCGGCGATCTTCTCGCCGTAGTTCAGCACGATGATCTTGTCGGCCAGGCTCATGATCATGTCCATCTTGTGCTCGATCAGGCACACGGTCTTGCCATGGTCGACCAGCTTGCGGATCAGCTCGGCCAGGCCCACGGTTTCTTCCGGGTTCACGCCACCGGCCGGCTCGTCGAGCAGCAGCAGGTCGGGCTCGGTCGCGAGGGCCAGCGCAAACGCCACGCGCTTGCGCTCTTCCTGCGTGATGTCACCGGCCAGGCGGTGCGCCACGCGGTTCAGGCCCACGAACTCCAGCGCCTCTTCGGCCTTCTCGCGGCACAGCTTTTCTTCGCGCTTTTGCAGCGGGGTGTGCATGATCACGTCCCACAGACCCGAGCGGGTGCGCAGGCGGTGACCGACGATCAGGTTGTCCAGCACCGAAGCCTGGTCGAACAGGTTGGTGGCCTGGAAGGTGCGTGCCACGCCCAGGCGGGCGATCTGGTCGGCGCGCATGCCGGTCACGTCCTCACCCTTGACGATGATCTGGCCCGACGAC
Source organism: uncultured Aquabacterium sp. (assembly GCA_964404335.1). GTDB lineage: Bacteria > Pseudomonadota > Gammaproteobacteria > Burkholderiales > Burkholderiaceae_C > Aquabacterium. Next base: position 9,592 of record CAYOJR010000028.1, on the reverse strand, counting down.
GGCGCATGCGTGCCCGCGATCAGGTTGAAGAAGGTCGTCTTGCCGGCGCCGTTGGGGCCGATGATGGCGTTGATGTGGCCGGCCTCGAACTTGGCCGTCACGTTGTTGACGGCCGTCAGGCCGCCGAAGCGTTTGGTCAGACCGCGGATCTCAAGCATGGCGGGCTCCGTTGGGGGTGGACGAGGCGGCAGCCGGGGCAGCTGCGGCCTGAGCTTGCTCGCGCTCGGCAGCAGCGCGGCGGGCACGGCGGTGCAAGATGGTGCCGACGATGCCGTTGGGCAGGAAGATCAGCAGCAGGATCAGCAGCGGGCCGAAGACGACCATGCGGTAGTCCTGCAGGAACTGCAGCGACTGGGTCAGCCAAGGCACCAGGATCGAACCCAGGATCGGGCCCAGGATGGTGCCGATGCCGCCCACCAGCATGAACATCACCAGCTCGAAGGTGTGGTGGGTGGCCGCCAGGTCAGGGCCCAGGAAGCGCACCACGCCGGCATACAGGCCGCCGGCCAGACCGGCATAGATCACCGACAGCACGAAGGCCAGACGCTTGGTGCGTGCCAGCGGGATGCCCAGGGCTTCGGCCAGGGCCTCGCTGTTGCGCACGGCCACGAAACTGCGGCCCAGCAGCGAGTGCACGATGCGGTGCATGATGTAGGCGCCCAGCACCAGGAACATCAGCACCAGGTAGTACTGACCCTGGGCCGATTCGAACTCGATGCCGCCAAAGCCGGTGGGGGCCGGGATGCCCATCACGCCCAAGGAGCCGTGGGTCACGTCTTCCCACTTCTCGATCAGCAGGTAGATGATGTAGCCCACGCACAGCGTGAAGATCGAGAACACGTGACCGGTCATGCGCAGCGAGATCATGCCCACCAGATAGCCGATCACGCCGCAGATCGCGCCCGCCGCCACAAACGAGGTCCAGAAACCCCACTGGTAGTCGGTGGTCAACAGGCCCACGGCATACGCGCCGATCGCCATGAAACCGCCGTGCGCCAAGTTGAACTGACCGGTGTAGCCGGTGATCAGGTTCAGGCCCAGGGCCGCGATCGCGAAGATGTAGGCCTGCGTCATCACCGACAGGAAGTAGGTGTTGGAGACCATGTAGGGGAACACGAGGGCCAGGGCGATGAGCAAAGCCCAGCCCGCCTTACCTTGAAGGAGCTTCATGTCAGTGCGCGCCTTTCGAAAACAGACCTTGAGGGCGAACCGACAGGATGACCACCAGCAGCACGAAGGCGATCAGGTCCTTGTAGTCCGTCGAGAAGTAGAAGCCGCCGAAGGCTTCGGCCAGACCGATGATCAGGCCGCCGACAATGGCGCCGGGGAAGCTGCCCATGCCGCCGAGGATGATGATCACGAAGGCCTTGGTGATGACCAGGTGGCCCATGGCCGGGTAGACCAGGTTGATCGGGCTGTACAGCACCGCGGCCACGGCCGCCAGTGCGCCCGAGATCGCAAACACCAGCAGCGTCACCCGGGTGGCGTCGATGCCGACCAGGGCCGCGCCGTCGCGGTTTTGCGCCATCGCGATGATGGTCAGACCGGTGGTGGTGCGGGTCAGGAACAGGTGCAGCACCGTCACCAGCACCACGGCGCCGGCGATGATCAGCAGGCGCTGCGCCACGGTGGTCAGACCGAAGATCTCGACCAGTTGGCCGTACGGCGACTGCATGCGGTGGAAGTCAGCCCCCCAGATGGCCTGTGCGCCCGCTTCCAGGAACAGCAAGATGCCGATGGCCGCGATCATGTCGTGCAAGGGTGGGGCGTTGCGCAACTGGTGGAACACCAGACGCTCGGCCAGCATGGACAGCACGGCCACCACAGCCGCCGAGCCCAGCATCGCCAGCCAGTAGTTCAGGCCCAGCGACTCCATGAAATAGAAAGCCACGAAGGCGCCGGCCATGTACAGCGCGCCATGAGCGAAGTTCGGGACGTGCAAGATCCCGTAAACCAGCGTCAGGCCCAACGCGACCAGGCCGTACACCCCGCCGATCGTCAGGCCATTCAGCAGTTGCTGAAAGAACAAGTCCAAGATGCGCTCCTCAAACGGTGCCTGGCACACCCCCAATGGGTTTCGCCGATGAATGCCTGCAGTGTGCCCAGCACCTGTTTGAGGGGTCAAGTGATTTTCGGTATGAAGTTCCGCGTGGCGGCACATCGTGGGGTAATTGCTAACAGGGAAAACGGCTGGTTGGCAAATTCCCGCGCCAAAGCATGAGCTGTGGCGGAATTAAATTCCGTTGGGCGGAATTTTATTGCGCCCTTGTCAACGAGGCAGGATGGGGTTTGCTGAATGCCGCAGTCCGAGCTAGACTCGGCCTCATGTTCTCCACAGGAAGCCTCGCACGCTCCCTCCGCGCCCCTGTCGGCTGCGGAGACCGTCAGCATGTGCGTCGATTGCTGGCCGCACATTTCTGAGCCCGGCGATCTCCTGCTTCCCCTTCTGCGCAACTTCTGAGATCTCCGGGCCTGTCCCGCCGCGCATCTTTTGTCTGGAGAGCCCCATGTCCGTTACGCACCGCCCCGTGGATGAGCGCATCCTGTCCGAGTTGGATCATGCTCGCATTCTTGGCCTCATCCGCCGCACCGATCTCAGCAGTGCTCAGAAGCACGCGCTGGATGCACTGCTTGATGCCGCAGACGTCGTCCCGGTGCGCGAGATTCCGTCTGACGTGGTGACCATGAACTCGCGTCTGCGCCTGCAGGACGAGTCCGAGCCCGAGCCGCGCGACATCACCTTGTGCTACCCCGCCGACGCCCGTGCCGAAGACGGGCTGGTGTCGCTGCTGTCACCCATGGGCGCCAGCCTGCTGGGGCACCGTGTCGGCGGTGAAGCGGTCTGGTTGACCCCCACTGGGGCACCCCGCACAGCCCGTATCCTGGCCCTGCACTTTCAGCCCGAGGCGGCCGGCCAATACACCACCTGAGGCGGTGTGTCGCATCCACACCTCCTACGGGAATGAGCGGACCCTTCCCCCCCGTTTCGGCGGGTTAGACTGGCACGCAAAGCGGCGGCAAATGCTTGCAGCCGGAGGTGGCCTGTGCGCAGGCGTGGCCGTCTGACGTCGACGCAGGGCGTCGCAACGGGAGAAGTCCGTGCTGGTTTATGTTCTGATGGGTGTGCTGGTTCTGGTCCTGCTGTTGTGGTGGCTTGGTGCTTTCCGTCGCCCCGGCTTGCCTCCAGAAGAGGCTCCACCACCTGTCCCGCAAGCCACCCCTGCCGTTGAGAAGTCTCACGCCGAGACCCGCCCCCTGGACACACTGGGGACGGTCGAGGAGGAGTCCACCATGCCCGTGCCCCTGCACGAGGCGCCTCCGCACGAGGCCTTTGAGCGGCCGACCGAACCTGTGCCGCCGGAGGGGTTTGACCGACCCACTGAGCCTCTCCCGCTGGAGGAGGTCTCCGAGCCCGCCGCCCCGTCGTCTGCGCCAGTGGCCGAAGCCGGGATTGATCTGGACTTGTCTTTCGAGGCGCCCGCTGCCGACGTGAGCGCACCCGAATCGGCCGCCGAAGCATCCGCCCAGATTGACCTCGAACTGGAGGTGGTGCCCGAGCCTGAGCCTGAAGCCACGCCGCTTCCCGAGTTGGAGCTCGAGCTGGTGCCGCAGCCAGAGCCAGAGCCAGAGCCAGAGCCAGAGCCAGAACTGCCGTCTGAGCCTGAGCCCCTTCCGGCCCCCGAACCACAGCCCGAGCTGCCCCCTGAGCCCATCCCGCAGCCCGAGGTGCAGCCTGTCATCGAGCCGGTTCTGCAAGCCCCTGCGCTGGAAGCGGTCCCTCAGCTGGCGCCTGAGGTCCTCGTCGAAGTTGCCGCGCCGCCGGTGGCCATCGTGCCGCCCTCGGCGCCAGCGGTGCCGGCCGCACCCTCCGAGCCTCCCCTGATCCTGGTCGTCGATGACTCGGCGGTGGTGCGCGCCAAGATGGTCAAGCTCCTGAAATCGGTCAACTACCGCGTCGAAATCGCCAAGAACGGCGTGCAAGCGCTGGAGCTCATTCCACAACTCCAGCCCCAAGTCGTGGTCACCGACATCGAAATGCCCGAGATGGACGGCTATCAACTGATTGCGCACCTGGATGCCGATGCCAATTTGCGCACCATCCCCGTCTATGCCGTTTCCAGCTTCGAGGACCTCGCCGAGCGTCTGGCGCCGCATGTCAATGTCAAGGGCTGCTTCGGCAAGCCCTGGGACGAGCCGCTGGTTCTGAGCACCTTGGCCCAGCTGCTCGGCACCCCGGCGGCCTGAGCGCTGGCATGTGGCGTCATCGCCTCCGCTACTGGTGGGGCATCGCGCGTGATGCCATCCAGCTGTGGCTGGGCAGCAATGCCTTCAGTCACGCGGCAGCGTTGGCGTTCTACACCCTGTTTTCGCTGGCGCCGGTGGTCATCATCGCCGTCACCGTGATTGGCATCGTGCTGGGTGAGCAGGCAGCACAAGGCCAGATCGTCGCGCAGTTGCAGGATGTCATGGGACGTGAGGCCGCGCAGGCCGTCGAACAGGCGGTGGTGCGCTCCCGCTTGTCCGAGGCCGGGTGGATGCCCACCTTGCTGGGCATCGCTGCCCTCCTGACGGGGGCCACCACCGTGTTCGGGCAAATGCAGGTGTCGCTCAACGACATCTGGGGGGTGACCGCCCGCCCTGACCGCAGCAGCCTCTTCATGTTCCTCAAAAGTCGCCTGCTGTCGCTCACTGTGGTCCTTGCCATCGGCTTCGTGCTGCTGGTGTCACTCCTCATGGGCGTCGTGCTGCGCGCGGTGTTGCACTTCGCGGATCAGTTTGTACCCGCCGTGGCGGCGTTGCTCGCCAGCGCTGAAATGCTGCTGTCGCTGCTGGTGTCGGGCTTGCTGTTCGGCACCATCTTCAAGGTCCTGCCCGATGTGGTGCTGAAGTGGCGCGAGGTCGCCGTTGGTGCGCTGGTCACGGCCGTGCTGTTCGCCATCGGGCGCGATGCCATCGCCCTCTATCTGGCCCAAACCGCCACGGCCTCCACCTATGGGGCGGCCGGCTCGGTGGTCCTGATCCTGCTGTGGGTTTACTATTCTTCGTTGATCCTGCTGTTTGGCGCGGCCTTCACCAAAACCCATTTGCTGGCACGTGGCCGGTCGGTGGTCCCGCGCAATTCGGCCGTGCTGGTTCACCGTGAACTGGTGGTCGAGACCCCTGCGTCTCATTCGCCGCCAGCATCCCGGCAGGACACCCCTTGCCCATGACTGCAGTATTGCCCCATTCCATTGACGATCGACTCCACGTCCTGACAACCCGCTGGGCGTACTACCTGGCCGAAGGGCGGTTTGATCAGTTCATCGAGTTCACCGTGGCGGTCAACAGCCTGGCCGAACACCTCAACCGCCTGCGCCTGCCCGGATTGGTGCGTGTGTGCGAGGGCCTCGAAAACGCGGCCTTGGCCTGCCTGGGGCAGGAAGACAGTCACCCCCTGAACGAGCAGGACACCATCTCCCTGCAGCGACAGCTTGACACCCTCGTGGGCGCCGTGGCCAGCGCCAGGCCGCACGTGCCTGACCGGGAGCGCCGCGTCGAAGCCCCCGCTGCGACTGGGGCGCACGATGCGGACTGGATCAAGCCACGCGCCGTCTGGCTCATCAGCACCCCGGAGCAGCAGGATCTGGTCCAGGCCCTCGGTCACCAACTGCGCTATTTTGGTTTCCAGACCCTCGAACTGCCTTGGGGCGGGGCGCATCCCGAGGGCGAGCGCCCCCTGGCAGCCTTGTTCATCCCGGCGTCGGGGGGCATGCGGCCGGATGACCTGGCCTTCGTCACGGCCATCCGGAACAGCTGCCCGGCCAGCCAGCTGTTCTACCTGGGCGTGGCATCGGCCATCGAGCCCATTGTCGAGCTGATGCGCGCCGGCATCGACGTGGCCATCCCTGCCGAAGAACAGCACGCCCGTGTGCTCGACCGCATCCTCGACCTCGTGCAGAACATCGAGCAAGAGAAGTTCCGTGTCCTGGTGGTGGAGGACTCCAGGGTGGCGGTGGCGCTGATTCAGCGCACCCTGGCCGAACACGGCATTGACAGCCATGCCATCCGTGATCCCGGCAGCCTGTTCGACGTGCTCGAGTCGTACCGACCCGACCTCGTGCTGATGGACATGTTCATGCCGCGCTTCAACGGCGTCGAGGCAACCCGCGTGCTGCGGCAGATGTCGGCCTACAGCACGCTGCCCATTGTTTACCTGTCTGGCGCCACCGATGTCGGGATGCAGGTCGAGGCCCTGCGCCTGGGTGGCGATCAGTTCCTCACCAAACCCTTCAACCCGGTGCTGCTGGCGGCGGTGGTCAAGACCAAGATCGAACGCTTCCGCGAAACCCAGCGCTCCACCCGGCTGGACGGCCTCACGGGACTGCTCAACCACACGGCGGCCAAGTCTCGCCTGGCGGGTCTGGTGCAGCAGTTGGGTGAGCCTGCGGCGTCGGCAGACGTCCGGTCGCAGGGCACCCTGACGGCGGCCATGATCGACATCGACCACTTCAAGGCCATCAACGACACCTACGGCCACCCGGTCGGCGATCAGGTCATCCGGGCGTTGGCATGGCTGCTCAAGGGGCGTCTGCGTGCCAGCGACCTCATCGGACGCTACGGCGGGGAAGAGTTTCTCATTGCCTTGCCTGGCGTCAGTCAGGAGCAGGCCGTGATCGTCATTGACCGCATCCGTGCCGACTTTGCCGCCTTGCCGCACGCCCACCCGGGCGGCGCCTTGCGCGCCACCTTCAGCGCGGGCGTGGCCAGTTTCCCCATGTTCGACAACGCTGCCAGCCTCACCGAGGCAGCCGACGGCGCCCTGCTGCACGCCAAGCGCCTGGGGCGCAACCGTGTCGAGACGGCAACCCTGGGTTCACACCTGCACAGCGTCGCCTGATCGGCGATGTTTGACACCGTCGGGGTTCGTTTTTACACTTCGACATACAGGCTGCTGGGATCTGTCCAGCGAAGTGCAAGGTGTGACCCGCGTCGTGGGTTCACGCATCCTGAATGGAGGTGACGTCATGTCCATGACCATCCGGAACGCCACAGGACCGGCCGACCTCCGTGCCACAACGCTAGCCCGGGCGGAGGCCGCACAGCGGCGCGCCGACGGCATGGTGCCTCGCGCAGCCGACACGGTGGCCGAGCGCCGCGACCGTACGGGTGCCCAGTCCGTCGAAGACAAGGGCTGGATGAACCAGCAAAGCCGACTGGCCGATTCGGCCTCGCGCACGGTGCTGGCGCAAGCCACCGCCAGCATGCAACCCGTCAATCCGACCGATACCTCGCCGGCGACCTCTGCCGCCGCCAAGGGCCCCTCTGACGCAGCAGCCCAGGGGGCGGCCGCCTATGCCGCGATGCAGCAGTCGGGCGCCTCGTCACAGGCCGAAGCCACGCCGCCGCCCGAGCAGACCTTGTCGCTGTCTGCCTGACGCAGCCGTGCGGCCCTGCGTTTGAGTTGTACCCACCGCCATGCCTGCCATCTCGCCATCGACCAATGTGGTGCGCTCCAGCTTCCAGGAGCCCACGGTCGCGCGCTTGCGGATGGCCGCCGAGCAGGCGCAACAAGCTGCCGACAAGCTTCAGCTTCAGGCGCGTGATGCCTGGCAGCAGGCGGCCCGGGCCGAGGCCAGTGCGCGAGGGCTCGATAGCCGCGCCACCCAGGCGCTGGCCGATGCCGGGCAGGCACAGGAGCGGCTTGTCACGTTTGCCGCTGACATGGGTAAGACCCCAGAGGTGCCGAGTTTGACCGATACGGCGGCGCCTCAGCTTCCGGCTGAGGATGTGCCTTCACCTTCGCCCGCATCCCCCTGGTCCACCACGCCGTTTGTGGCCGGTGTCAACAGCCTGGGCCAGGGTGTCGGGGCCTTCCTCAATGTGACGGCCTGACCACCTGGACGGCGTTGACCATGGTGAGGCGGTGTGTGCCCAGGCGATGTCGGCATTGGGGGCGTCACAGTGACAGATGCCCTTCCACGCAGGTCAGTGACGCGCCTCCGACCAGGATGTTCGGCCCCTCGAACGTGATGCGCACCCGGCCAGCGCGTCCCACGACGGCGCCTTGCGAGGACACGAACTCGGACCCGAAGTGGCTCATCTGTCCTGTTTCGCGGATGAACACCGCCACACAGCCATTGCCGCTGCCGCACACGGGGTCTTCTTCCACGCCCAGTGACGGGGCAAAGGCCCGCACCTCGATGCGTCCCGGGTG
>CAYOJR010000028.1:0-1298 GCA_964404335.1 uncultured Aquabacterium sp. | reverse complement strand
CGGCAGCACAAAGGTGGTTTCCGACAGGTTGGTCCAGCGTGCCACCTGCTGCATCTGTGCCGTGCTCAGCCCCTGCGCATCGAGCACCACGGCCACCGGGTTGCCCATGAACGGCATGTGGGTGAACACATCGACCTGCTTGAATGGGGTGCGTTGCATGGTGGTGCTGGAGGGCTGTGGAGGGTCAGGGGCGCCTGCTAACATGCCTCAACGTCATGCTGGGGTGAGGCATCTGCGGTGAACGCACCCTAACATGGCTTTGATGCCGGCACACCGGCAGCCACCGATGAACAGCGAGAGATGGACCATGTCTGACGTGAGTGAGCTCGACGACGACAACGCGGTGTACCGCACCCTCCTTGAATCGACCAAGGCGATTCCCTGGAAGATCGATTGGGCCACCAAGAAGTTTGCGTACATCGGCCCTCAGATCGAAGCGCTGTTGGGTTGGACGCCGCAAAGCTGGATGACCGTTGAAGACTGGGCCATGCGCATGCATCCCGACGACAGGGAGCACGTGGTGAACTTTTGCGTCGCACAGTCCCAGGCGGGCGTGGACCACGAGGCCGACTACCGCGCACTGACCAAGGACAACGGCTATGTCTGGATCCGTGACGTGGTGCATGTCGTGCGCGACGAGCAGGGCGAGGTCGAAGCCTTGATCGGCTTCATGTTCGACATCAGTGAGCGCAAGCAGACCGAAGAGAAGTTGCTGGCCTTGCAAAAAGAGCTGGAAGCACTGTCCTTCAAGGATGGTCTGACCAACATTGCCAACCGGCGACGCTTTGATGCCTGTTTCCAGTTGGAGTGGGAAAGCGCCAGTCGCTTGCACCAGCCCCTGTCCGTGCTGCTGTTCGACATTGACTGCTTCAAGCAGTACAACGACCTGTATGGCCACGTTCAGGGTGACCGGTGTCTGGTGGATGTCGCGCAGACGCTCAGCCGGGCGCTCGACGGTCCACGTGACCTGGCCGCACGCTTCGGCGGCGAAGAGTTCATCGTGCTGTTACCCGGCGCCGATGCCACGGTGGCGTTGAAGGTGGCCGAGCGCTGTCAGCGCCTGATCCACCAACAGGCGCTCGCACACGCCGCCTCGCCACATGGTCAACGTGTCACGGTCAGCGTGGGGGTGGGCACCATCGTGCCCGGCGCAGGCCGGGCGCCCGCCAGCTTCATTGAGGCGGTGGACCAGCGTCTGTATGCCGCCAAGAAAAATGGCAGGAACCGGATCGAGGCGGGTCCGGTGGTGGCCTGAGTCAGGGCCTCACTGCCGCTGCTCGATCAGTTCGCGCAACGGC
>CAYOJR010000027.1:6385-19816 GCA_964404335.1 uncultured Aquabacterium sp. | reverse complement strand
GCGTGGGTCGGGTGGCGGTCCAGCCAGGCCACCAGCGCGACGCAGCCCAGGGCCGACAGCACCGTGCCAATGCCAAAGGCCCACACGTAGCCCCAGGCATCGCCCACCACGCCACCGACAATGCCGCCCAGGCTGCCCACGCCCACCACCACACTGGCCAGCAAGGTGAAGTCGGTGCCCGCATGCGCGGGATCCGATGCGTCCATCATCAAGGCGAACAGCGCGACGGTCGCCATGGTGCCCACCACGCCCTCGGCCACCGTGGCGCACCACAGCAAGGGCATCCCGCCCCATCCCATCGCCGCAGCAATGTAGAGCCCGAAGCTCAGCGCCTGGCCCAGGCCCGTGCACAGCATGGCCGTGCGGCGGTTCACCCGCACCATCAGGGCCCCGCCCAGCGCAGCCCCCATCAGGCTGGCGCCCGAACCCACCGCGCCCTTCATCATGGCAATGGTCTCCTTGCTGGCCCCCTGGTCGCTCACAAACGGCGTGATCAGGCTGCTGACCATCTGGTCGCCAAAGCGAAAACAGAACACCAGGGCGGCGAAGGCCAGCATGCCCGGCGCCAAGGCCCGGTGCCACCAGCCCAGCGCCAAGTGCCCCGCCGTCGGGCGCGACGCGACGCCCCCGCTGGGTGGCGCATCGGTCCCGCGCGCAGGCTCGCGCATGCACCACACCGGCCAGGTGCTCAGCGCCAGCAACACGGCCATCACCAGGAACACCGTGCGCCCATCGCTGCGCGCCCACAGCCACAGCAGGCCACCGCCGCCCAGGATCATGCCCAGACGGTAGGCCCCCACCTGAATCGCATTGGCCAGCCCACGCTCCCGCGCCGCCAGCAGGCGCACGGCCAGGCCATCGGTCACGATGTCCTGCGTGGACGCCAGCACGTTGAACACCAGCACGGCCAGCAGCAAGCTCTGGTTGGGCGCGCTCAGGTCCAGCACGGCCAGCATGAGCGCGGCCACCACCGAGCAGCCCTGCAGGCTCAGCAACCAGGTGCGACGCGTGCCGTGGTGGTCCACCCAGGGTGCCCACAGGAACTTCAGCAACCAGGGCAAGGCCAGCAACTGCAGCAAGCCGATGGCGGTGAGCGACCAACCCGCCTCGCGCATCAGCACCGGCAAGGCCAGCGTGAAAAAGCCGAAGGGCAGGCCCTGGGTGGCATACAGGCTGGTCAACAGGGCAAGGGGATGGCGTGACATGGGCCGCAAACGAAGATGACAAACCCCCGCATGGTGGCAGATTCTGCGGCGACCTCCTGCGCGCGTGCAATCCGCCAGAAAACCGCCACGATTTCGCGAATATCAGGCGTGAGGGGACTGGGCAAGCCGGGGTGACGGTGGCAAGCTGAGAACCCTGTAAGCAGGTGTGACACATGCGGGAGGTGCCATGAAGCGTTCCTCGACACTCCTCCGACTGAGCTGGGCCTGGGCCTCAGCGGTCTGCCTGGGCAGCGCCAGCGCAGCCTGGATGCCCGATGCACCCGAAGCGGGCAGCTTCACGGCGGCACCGCCATCTCCTGCGGACGTCTGGGTGCAGCCCGAACCGCCCTGCAGCAGCGCCACCTTGGCCGAAGCGGTGCAGCTCATCTACACGCACGATGCGCCCGAACAGGCGCTGGCCCTGGCGCAGCAGTGCGCCCGCGAGGCCCACCAGCAAGGACACGCCGTCAAGCGCCTGATCGCCGTGCGCATCCAGGCCTTGCTCGCCATGCGCTTTCGCGATCTGGCGACCCTGCACGAAGCAGGCCAAGCCCTGATCCAGCAACGCGTGCTGCCCGAATACGTGCCCGATGGACACATGTGCCTGGCCTTCACCTGCCTGGCCAGCGGCGACACGCAGTGCGCCCGCACCCACCTCACCCTGGCACGCAACCAGTTCACGGCCTTGCAGATTCCGCATGCGCTCGACCAGCTCGTGCCGCTGGAGCAGGCGCTGGTGTCGATGGAAGAAGCCGAACCGTCGCCTTGAGCCAGGCTGCGCGCGCCACACCGGCGCAGCGGCCCCTCACAGCGGCTCGTCGCTGCCCGGCATGGGGTAGGAGTCGGCCTTGTAGTTCGGCCCTTTCATCAGCATGACGATGCCACAGCCGATGGCCACCGTCAGCACCAGCGTGCAGTGCAGGATGACCACGCCGATCATGATGAACTCGAAGCGCATGATGCCCGGGTCGCGGGCACCGTCGGGTTGCGCGGGATAGAAGTACCACGTGCACCCGGCCAACAACAGCGGCAACAGTGTGCCCACCGCCCAGATCAGCGGCAGCTTTTTCCAGATGGCCCACTCCAGCCCGGCGGGCGCGCGGACGGAGTTCGGGTCTTTTTTCAGCCAGGACATCCGCAGATTGGGCCACAAAGCCCCCATGCCTGTCTGTCATGGGGCCAATAACCGTTTCGAACACCACCCTTGACCGGCCCACTGTGGCGCACCGCACTGACGCGCCAGCAGTCACCTCCATCAAAGGGCAACACTTCGTCTTTACATTCAAATTAACAAACTAATTTCTGATTTTCTCGATGATGACGAATTCGTATCCTGTCGCTTCGTGTGATCCTCATAGGAGTCTTCCATGCGCAGTTACCGTCGCAACAGCCCCGAAGCCGCAGCCCGCATCGTGAGCATGATCCTGCTGGCTGACTGCCATGTCAGCCGCGATGAGATGGAGGCCCTCAAGCACCACGACATCCCGCACCGTCTCGATCTGAGTCACCCGCACTTCATGCTGGTGACGCAGCACCTGTGCGATGACCTGCGCACCTTCGCCGAGCTGCCTTGGCAAGGCGCGCAGGCCTTGCCCACCGCCCACTGGCACGCCATGCTCGACGAGATTGACGACACCGGACTGCGCCTGATCCTGCTCGATCTGTGCGCCACCCTGGTCGAGTGCGACCACCACCTCACCCCCGGCGAGGAGACCCTCGTCCACAGCATGGCCGACCACTGGCACCTGCCGCGCCCGGTGTGGCGGCATCGGGCGCAGCCGCAGCCCACCAGCACGCGGACGCACATGGAGGTTGCTCCCCTGGTCTCGTGAAGCTCACGAAGTCAAAACAAATATAAATGTTTGTTTTCAAGCATTTTTGCTAACATGTTTATGTGCCCAAAAACTCCAGCTCTCTGGCCATGATGCCGCCTCTGGTGCTCGCCCAGCTCAAGCAGTTGGGTGAGCATCTCGCGCTTGCGCGCAAGCGCCGCAAAGAGCCGCGCAAAATCTGGGCAGAGCGCATTGGGGTGAGCGAGCCCACGCTGATGCGCATGGAGCGGGGTGACCCGTCCGTGGCCATCGGCACCTATGCCACCGCCTTGTGGTTGATCGGGCGCGCGCAAGCCCTCGCCGAGCTGGCCGCTCCCGCGCTGGATCAAGGCGCGCTCGAAACCGAGGTGCGTGCAGCCCTGACACGCTCGGTGCGCAAGCCCCCATCCCTTGAGCACAGACTGCGCGGCAAGCCCTCCCGCCAGGAATCCTGATGGAACGCCTAGCTGGACACGACACGCTGTACCTCTGGTGGCTGGGCCTGCCCGCCGAGCCGGTCCTGATCGGTACCTTGCGCTTCGTGCCGACCCTGCGGGGCGTGTCCCTGCAATACGCCCACACTTGGCTGCAACAAGGTTTCGCCCTGAGCGAAGACCTGCCCTTGATGGCGCAAGAGTTTCTGCCGCCGCACAAGGACGTGGCCGTCGGCGCGGTGGACGATGCCCGTCCAGACCGCTGGGGCGAGCGGGTGATCCGGTTCATTGACCGCCCGCTTCGCACCTCGCTGATGGAGTTCCTGTACCTGACCGGCGACGAGCGCTTTGGCGCCCTGGGCGTTTCCACATCGGCCACCACCTACCAGCCACGCGCACAAGGCCCCTTGCCCTGCCTGTCCGACGTGGGCGACCTGCACCGGGTCGTGCAACACATCCTGAACGGCGAGCAGGTCAGCGAACCCCTGCGCCGTCTGATCGCCCCGGGCGTCAGCATGGGCGGGGCACGGCCCAAAGCACTGATTCAAATCGATGGACACCCCTGGGTGCTGAAGTTTGCCGAACCTGGCGAGCACTGGAACTCACCGCTGATCGAGCACGCCACCCTCACCCTGGCCGCACAAGCAGGCATCCGGGTGGCCACCTCCCAAGCAGTTCGCCTGCACCAGGGCCATGCAGTGGCCGTGAAGCGCTTTGATCGACTCCACTGCACGCGCATCCACGCCTTGTCCGCCCGTGTGGCCCTGAAAGCCGCCGGCGAAGAGATGGGCTACCCGGAACTGGCTCAACTGTTGAGGCGACGTGGCCCGGTGCGCGAAGGCGTGGCCAAAGCACACATGCGCGAACTGTTCACACGCATGGTCTTCAACATCCTGATCGACAACACCGACGACCATGAGCAGAACCATGTGCTGCTCATGAACGACCAGGGTGAGTACCTGCTGTCACCCGCCTTCGACGTCCTGCCCATCGGGCAGGCGCTGGGCTACCAACAGATGCGCGTGGGCACGCACGGCTCGCTGTCCACGCTCGACAACGCCTTGACCGAGCACGCGCAGTTCGGTCTACGGCGGGACGAAGCGCAGCACATCATCCGAGACGTCGTGGGCGTGATCGCTCGCTGGCCCCAGCACTTCGCAGCGTGCGGGGTACAGCGCCACGACCTGGATGCGCTGGCCGAGCAGATTGATGGCCCCGAGTTGCTGGCACAGCGGAAAGCCTGGGGGTAGTGAGGCCCCTCAGGGCGCCACCTTGCGTTTGATCGCCCGTGCCAGCGGCTGCGGCAGGCTGCTCAGGGCATTGAGCACGTGCGGCAGGGCGCGCAGCTTCAGCCCGGTGTAGGCATTGGGCACCACCGCTTCGATCAGGTGCGGCCCGGGTGTGCGCAGCGCTTTCTCCAAAGCGCGGTTGAACTCATCGGATGTCAGGGTGCGCACCGCCTGCACACCCATGCCCTGGGCCAATTGCACAAAGTCCAGCGCCGGGTTGCTCAGGTCCAGTTGCGAGCGCGCCTTGTCGCCCTGGCTCTTGGCGCCCACACGTTGCAACTCCATGTTCAAGATGGCGTAGGACTTGTTGTTGAAGACCACGGTGACGACATGCAACTGCTCGCGCGCCATCGTCCACAGCGCCTGGATCGTGTACATCGCCGAGCCATCACCGACCAGCGCCAGCACGGGCCGATCCGGGCAGGCAATGGCCGCGCCCACGGCATTGGGCAAACTCTGCCCAATCGCGCCGCCAGTGAGTGTGAGCACGTCGTGTCGCGGTGCGCCGCGCGTGAAGCTCGGCAGCTTCACGCCCGAGGTCTGTGACTCGTCCACGATGATGGCCCGCTCGGGCAGCAGCGCGCCCACCGCCTGGCAAACCTTTTCGGCCGTGAGCTCACCGCCGGGCAACTCGGGGCGCTGCGGCGCCTGCAAGGCCGGCTGTGCAGTCTCGGCACCGAGCTGCGCCACCAGCTTCTCCAGGCTGCCCACGGCATCCTGCTCGAAGGTGGCCAAGTGGTGCACCGTGCAGCCCTCGGGCACCAGGTCACTGAGCTTGCCCGTGTAGGCAAAGAAGGAGACGGGCGACTTGGCATCCACCAGCACCAGGTGCTTCAAGCCCGCCAGCTGGGTCGAGGCCAGTTCGGCCAGGTAAGCGATGCGATCGACATGCGGCAGCCCCGCGCCCCGCTCGATGCGGGTGGGGAACACCTCGGCCAGCAACTGCGCGCCGGTCTTGGCGGCAATGCGCGCGGCCGCCATCAGCGCCGGTTCGCGCAGCGCACGCCCCCCCAGCAAAATCGCGGTCTTGCCGCCCGCTTGCAGAGCCTGCGCGACAGCAGCCACCACGGCGTCGTCGGCCGCCTCCGGGGCGGTCAAGGTCGGCATGGCGGCGGGCACGCCCCCCTCGCTCCACGACACGTCGGCCGGCAGGATCAAGGTCGTGACCTGGCCCGGTGGGCCCATGGACGTGGCCACGGCTTCCACGGCATCCTGGCACAGCGCCGCCGTGCTCTGCGAGGTGCGCACCCACTTCGACACATTGCGCGCCACCGTTTCGATGTCCGACTGCAACTGCGCGTCGTACTGCACGTGGTGCGTGGCATGGTCGCCCACGATGTTGACAACGGGCACCTTGCCCTTGCGCGCGTTGTGCAGATTGGCCAGCCCGTTGCCCAGGCCGCAGCCCAGGTGCAGCAGTGTCGCGGCGGGCTTGTCGGCCATGCGGGCATAGCCGTCGGCCGCGCCCGTGGCCACGCCCTCAAACAGCGTCAGCACGGCCCGCATGCGGGGCTCATGGTCGAGCGCCGCCACAAAGTGCATCTCCGAGGTGCCGGGGTTGCTGAAACACACCTCCACCCCGGCATCGGCCAGGGTCTTCATCAAGGCTTGGGCGCCATTCATGGTCTCAATCTCCTCAGGTTGTTCTCGTCAGGGCATCCAGGTGCTGGGCACCGATGTCGGCCACATGGGTCACGCCGGCCAGAGTCATGGCCAGCTTCAGTTCATGCTGCCAGCGCTGCAACAGTTCGCGCAGGCCAGCTTCCCCGCCAGCGGCCAGCGCCCAGACCCAGGGCCGCCCGATCAGCACGCCGCTGGCCCCCAGGGCGCAAGCTCGAAAGATGTCCACGCCGCTGCGCACGCCACCATCCACCAGCACCTCCAGCGCCCCGCCCACCGCGCGGCTGATGGTCGGCAGCTTCGCAGCGGTCGAGGCCACGCCATCGAGCTGACGCCCGCCGTGGTTGGACACGATCAGGCCCTGCACCCCGGCCTGCACGGCCGCGCGGGCGTCGTCTTCGTCGAGGATGCCCTTGAGCAGCACGGTGCCCGGCCATTGCTGGCGGATCCACGCGATGTCGTCCCAGGTCACGGTCGGGTCGAACTGCGTGTCCACCCAGGCCTTGAAGGCGTCCATGTCCTGCGCCACCGGCACCTGCTCGCTCAGGTTGCCGAAGGCGTGGGGCTTGCCCTTGACGCCCACATCCCAGATCCAGCCTGGCCGCGCCAGCAGCTGCGTGGCCTTGATGAGCGCCGCTCGCAGGGGCGGGGCCGACAGGCCGTTGCGGGTGTCGCGGTGGCGCATGCCCGAGATGGGCAGGTCGACCGTGAAGACCAGGGTGCGGCAGCCGACGTCCCAGGCACGTTGCAGCAACGCACGCACAATGCCCCGGTCGCGCAGCATGTAGAGCTGGAACCAGATGGGGCGCTGCACCGCGCTCATCACCTCGCCGATGGGGCAGATGCCCACGGTGGACAAGGTGAAGGGCACCCCGACAGCCTCGGCTGCGCGGGCGGCCTGCACCTCGCCACGCCGGGCCATGAGGCCCGCCAGCCCGATGGGGGCCAGCGCCAGGGGCAGGCTGCACGCTTGCCCGGCCAGGGTGCTGCGCGTGTCCACCCCATCCACATCGCGCAGCACGCGCTGGCGCAAGGTGATGCGGGCCCAGTCGGCCTCGTTGGCACGCAAGGTCTGCTCGTCGGTGGCGCCGCCATCGGCGTAGTCGAACAGAAAGCGCGGCAAGCGCGCCTGGGCTTTCAAGCGCCAGTCGGCCGCCGTGGCAGGGCATTGCAGCATGGAGGACATCCGTGAACCGATCTCAAGCAACAGGCGAGCGTGGCGCCCGCGAGGGGCGGGCCACATAGCGGCGCATCACCCAGGCAAACATGAGCCCACCGGCGTACATCATCACGCCATACAGAGCCCCCGGAATGGCCATCTCGCCATCCTGCAGCACGGTGGTCGCGATCACCAGCGACAGTGCCGCATTCTGCACGGCGGTCTCGATGCCCAGGGTGATGGACTGGCTGCGCGACAGCCCCACCAGCCAGGCCACGGCAAAGCCCACCGTCAGCATGGTCAGGTTCAGACCCAAGGCCAGGGGCGCGAGGGTCAGCAGATGGCCTTGCACTGTCGCAAAGTGCTTGACGATGGCCAGCACCAGAATGAGCACGAACAGCACCGTGGCCATGCGCGTGGCGGTGGGCTCAAACCTCAGCGCCCAGGCGGTCCAGCGGGCGCGCACCACCATGCCCAGACTGACGGGCAGGCCCATCACCAGCGCCACCTGCGCCATCATGAAGCCCACAGGCACCTGCACCGCGCGCTCGGCCTCCATGAAGTGAGCCAGCGCCCAGGTCACGATCACCGGCAGGGTGAAGATGGTCAGCACACTGGCCATGGCCGTGAAGCCCAGGGCCAGGGCCACATCGCCCCGGGCCAGGTAGGTCAGCAAGTTGGACGTGGCCCCTGTGGGACAGGCCGCCAGGATCATGAAACCCACCGCCAGCGCCCCGCTCATGCCCACCAGATGGAGCATGCCAAAGCACACCAGGGGCAGCAGCACGAAGTGGCACACCACGCCCACCATCAAGGCCTTGGGCTGCACCAGGATGCGCCGGAAATCATCCAGCGTCAGGCCCAGTCCCAGCGAGAACATGATGAAGCCCAGGATCAGCGGCAACAGCACGCTGGAGACCAGATCACCTTGCATGGACATCCTTCATGTCGAGGTCACCGGGCCTGCTCAGACACCGGTGGCAATGGATTGCGCGGCGGCCCGCGCGGTCAGGATGCAAGCCGGCAGGAAGGTGCCCTCCAGCGAGCGCTTGCCGCTGGCCCCCCCGCCCCCAAACCCGGCCGCTTCGCCCACGCAGTACAGGCCCGAGATCGGCTGGCCCTGCGCATCAAGCACGCGGCTTTGCAGATCGGTCTGCAGCCCGCCCAGACTCTTGCGCGTGATCAGTTGCATGTGGATGGCGATGAACGGGCCCGCGCCCTTCATCTGCAGCGGTGCGGGCGCGCAGGTGCGCAGCTTGTCGGGCCCCCATTGGCGCGCATGCAGCACCCGACGCAGCTGGTCATCGTTGTGCAGCTTGCTGCCGCTGGCGAAGTTCGCGTCAAAGGCGTCGGCCGTGGCCTGCAGCACAGCGGCGTCCACATCCTGTGTTCCCGTCAACGCGTTCATCTGGCGGGCCAGACCCTGCAGCGTGTCATCGACCAGGAAGTGCGGGCTCTCGCGCTGCATCTGGCGCACCAGGCGGTCGTTGCGGGTCAGCATCTCGAACACAAAGCGCACGAACTGCTTGTCGCGGATGCGCGGGTTGTGCTCGGCGCCCGAAATGGCGAACTCCTTCGAGGCGATGCGCCAGTTCAGCAACTGCCAAGTGTGCGGCTGCGCTTGCGCGGCCACGCGCTGGCACAGGTCATGGGTGTCAAAGCCCGTCACCAGCGGCTCCGGCCCGATGCGGCGGCCGGTGTGGTCCAGCCACAGCGCCGACTTGCACGGAATCAACGACAGGCCGTGGCCCTCGAAATGCGGCTGCGGGTGCGGGATGCCGGCGGCGTAGTTCCACATCTCGCCAGCGTGTGTGATCTGCCCGCCCAGGGCATCGGCCACCAGGTGGTGCAGCTTGCCATCGGCAAAGGGGTGGGCGCCATTGAGCATGCGCGCCGGTCGGGGACGATGCGCAGGCCAGTTCGCCACCGTCTCGGCATGCGAGCCATTGATGCCGCCCATCGCCAGCACCACCACCGGCGCCTGCACGCGCACCTCGGCCCCGGTGGCCTCGTTCACCATCACGGCCCCGGACAGGGCCCCGGCCGTGCGCTCCAGGTTCGTCACACGGTGACGGCTCAACACCTGCAGACGTCCGCCCGGGTCGGCCCCCTTCATCGCGGCCAGCATGCAGCGCGTCAACTCGCGCGAGGTGCCCCACAGCACGTGGTAGCGCGGCACGCTGTTGCCTTCGCCAAAGCGCCCGCGCTCCACCCAGTTCACGGCGGGCAGAAACTTCAGGCCATGCGCCAGCAGCCAGTCGTACACCTCGGTGCGCGAGTGCTGCACATAGTGCTCGGCCCAGCGCCGGGGCCACACCGCGTCGGCATCCAGTTCGCCAAAGCGCAGCCAGTCCTGCAAGGCACGCTCGGGGGTGTCGGCAATTTTCATGCGGGCCTGCAAGGGGGTGCCCACCAGGGCCATGCCGCCAAAGGCCCACAGCGCCAGCCCGCCCAGGCGTTCGGGCGTATCGCGGTCCACCAGGGTCACATGCTGACCCGCACGCAGGCACTCCAGGGCGGTGACGATGCCCGCCAAACCTCCGCCCACCACCAACACGTCCGACTTCGATTGCACAGGCGCCGACATCCTCATCGCTCATTTGTAAGGTGGCCACATCATGCCCGCCCGCACCGCCATGGTCACCGGGGGCTTGACCTGATCCGTCGCACCTCCACCCCCCATCCTCAAAAACAACACAAAGGTGCGAAACCTCACACCCTTGTCACAGGCATGCGCCCAAATTGGCCCAATTTCTGCATGATGTAATCAGGTGGCCTGAACTTTCAGGCGCTTACAAGGAGGATGACGCATGAACCACCATTTCGGCAACATCTCTTCAGACAGCGATCAGTGGGTCGCTCCGGCTCGGCTGTACGTGGGCCACTGGCGCCACCCCATGCACGCGCATGGGGAGCCTGTGCTCTGCGAGGTCGTGATCGACGCCGCCGACGCCCGACTGGTGGCCGCCCAGGTGACCGAGCTCGGCGTGGCCCGCGAGGCTGACAGCCGCATGCGCCACACCCTCGACAAGGTGTTGCGCGCCCAGAACGTGTACGACCAGCCCGGCGCCTGGGGCTTCACGCCCTGCACCATGCTGCCCGTCTGGGCGCGTCCCAGCTTCAGCGAAAGCCAGATCGAAGAGCTCGAACGCATCCAGGGCTACCTCATCGAGGCCTCGGACGACAACGTGGACACCGTGCTGCAACTGCGCGATGCCTTCCTCAAGGGCATCGGCGTGACCGAGCGGCACATGTGCCGTGCGGTGCGCGAGGGCGGGCGCTACCTGCCCAAGCACGGGCGCTCCACGCTCAACTGATGCGGGCCGCGCGGCATGACCAGGGGAGGTGCCCGGTGGCACACTCCCTGGCATGAAGGTCTCTCAACGCGCCCAGTCCATCACCCCCTTCCTGGCCATGGAGTTCGGCAAGCACGCCGCCGAACTCGAAGCCGCCGGCCACCGCGTCATCAAGCTCAACCTCGGTGAGCCCGATTTCGGCGCGCCGCCCACCGTTCTGGCCGAGCTCCAGCGCGTCGCCAGCCAGTCCGCCTTGCCCTACACCGGCGCACTGGGCCTGCCCGCCTTGCGTGAAGCCATCGCCGGCTTCTACCAATCCCAACACGGCGTCCACGTGGCGCCCGAGCGCATCGTCGTCACGGCCGGCGCCTCGGCGGCGCTGCTGCTGGTCACCGCCGCCCTGGTCGACCCCGGCGACGAGGTGCTGGTGGGCGACCCGTCCTACCCCTGCAACCGCCAGTTCCTCAACGGCTTTGGCGCCAAGGTGCGCCTGGTGCCCACCGATGCCGCCTCGCGCTTTCAGCTTGACCTGGCCGCCGTGCAGCGCCACTGGTCGGCGCGCACCCGGGGCCTGATGCTGGCCACGCCGTCCAACCCCACCGGCACCTCGGTGCCCGCTGCCGAGCTGGCCGCCATCTGCGACTGGGCCCAGCGCCACGGCGCCTGGCGCCTCATCGACGAGATCTACCTCAACCTCAGCGATGCCGACGCCCAGGGGCGCCCCGCGCAAACCGTGCTGGCCGTGGACCCCGAGGCCATCGTCATCAACAGCTTCTCGAAATACTTCGGCATGACCGGCTGGCGCCTGGGCTGGGCCGTGGTGCCCGACGCCCTGGTGCCGGTGATGGAGCGCCTGGCGCAGAACTACTACATCTGCGCCTCCACCCCCGCGCAGCTGGCCGCGCTGGCCTGCTTCACGCCCGAGGCCCTGGCCGTGTGCGAAGCCCGTCGCGCCGAATTCGCCGCCCGCCGCGCCCTGGTCCTGCAAGGCCTGGCCCACGCCGGCCTCAGCGTGCCCGTACAGCCTGACGGCGCCTTCTACGTCTACATCGACGTCCGCCACACCGGGCTCGACTCCATGCAGTTCTGCCAGCGCGCCCTGCAAGAAGCCCACGTTGCCCTCACCCCCGGCCATGACTTCGGCCCCAGCAGCGGTGGGGCGCACGTGCGTCTGTCGTACGCCGCCTCGCGTGAGGACCTGCAGGAAGGCGTGGCGCGCCTGGCCGCCTTTGTCGCCAAGCTCGCCCCTCAGCCCTGAAGACTCACACCCCGCATGACCACCGGCCCAAGCGCCTTGACGCCCCTCTTCTTGGGGGCCTGAGCCACCAGGGCTTTGCCAGACAATCGCGCCCCGAGACCACGGTGCTCGCCAGGGCAGCATCGGCGCGCCCCCCCATTCATCAAACCGCCTCATCCATGAAAAGCGTTGTTCCCTCCCTCCGTCGTGCTGTTTGCCTGAGCGTCATGGCCTGCCTCGGCACGGTGTCGCCAGGAGCCCTCGCGGCAGAGCCGGCTGAATGGTTGTGGCAATGCCAGTTGGACCAGGACGGCAGCAACAACTGCGTGCAACCCTATGCCGAAGGCCTGGCCGCCGTTCGCACCGTTTCACCCGCGCATGAATACGGCCTGTGGGGCTTCATCGACCTCCAGGGCCGGATGGCCATTGCCCCGCGTTTCACAGAGGTGGATTCGTTCAGCCAGGGCTTGGCCGCCGCCAACGAGGGCGGCAAGTGGGGCTACATCAACCCGAAGGGCGAGTGGGTCATCCCAGCGCAGTTTGACGAAGCCGGACTCTTCAACGCCAAGGGCTTTGCCTTCGTGTTCAGCGATGGTGCGCATTACCTGATCAATCGGACCGGTCAGCGCGTCAAGAAGACCCCTCCCTTGCACCTGTACTGGTCACCGGGACGTGCGGGCGATCTCGCCGGCGTCACGGTCAACGCCCCGATGCAACTGTGGAACCGCCACAGCGGCCAGCGCATCGCCCTGCCAGCCGACATCGGCGAGGTGCACACCCCCCAGGGCGGCCTCATCCCGGCGGCCCGTCCCGTCACACGCGGCACGCGATCCTGGGGCGCCCTCCACCCCGACCTGAGCTGGGCCGCGCCCCCCGAGCAACTGCTCAGCGACATGCCCCCCGTGCACCATGCCGGGGTGTTTCATGTGCGGCGCAACTCCCGCCCGCTGTTCGTCAACGCGCAAGGCGAAACGCTGCGCCCGGCCGACTACAGCAGCATCGAACTGCTGGTACCGGGCATCTGGGTCGTCGAAACCTCTCAGCCCCAACAGCAACAGCTGCTGCTCGATGCCCAACTCCGCGTCTTGCACACCACCGGCTCTATGAGCGAAGAAGACCAGCGCATCTACTGGCAACCGGCCGGTCCGTGGCACGTGGCCGAGCAGCCCAATGGCCTGCTGCTGGTGCACCAGCGCGGCACCTTCTTGCACCTGCCCTACAAGAACGCCAAGGCCCACCACAGCCACGGCCGCTTGTGGATCACCCGTGAGGAGCCCGACACCCAGAACCCGGAATGGGGCTTCAGCAAAACCCGCCTCGTGCAAGCCCTGGACGACACGGGGCAAGCCGTTCTCACGCCCGAGACCCTTCACCAGCTTC
>CAYOJR010000027.1:2558-6285 GCA_964404335.1 uncultured Aquabacterium sp. | reverse complement strand
GCCCTGGACGACACGGGGCAAGCCGTTCTCACGCCCGAGACCCTTCACCAGCTTCACCAGCTTCGCCGCTTTGCCGTCGATCTGCGAGACAGCCATGCCGACCCGGCCCAAGCAGGCTGGGTGGTCGCCACATTGGATCCCGATGAGGACGGCGTCCCGCCTGCTGTCCTGACGGCGCAGGGCCAGGTGCTCACCGGGCCAGATTGGGCAGAAGTCAGCTCGGGCCCTGATCACAAGCATCAGGTTCTGGTCGTCTCCGATGCGCAAGAGGTGTCTCGTCTGGTCGGGTCAGACGGACGCGTGCTCACGACCCAGGGCTTCAAGCTGCTGAGTCGGTTCAATGGCGGTCTGGCCTGGGCTTACCTGCCCAACAAGGACGGCCTCCGGGATGACTACGTCGTGCTGCACGAGTCCGGCAAGATGGTGCCCATTGCAGACCGCTTGCGTCAGCAATGCGACCGGACCTTCCTCTGGGGACAGCTGGTCTGCAGCATCCAGAGCGATGACGGCGTGCGCACCCATCACCTCTGGAACCCGCTCACCGGAGAGCGCAGCAAGTACGACTACGCACAACTGGACGTGCTCGAGGACGCACCCGCGGGCCACTTCAAAGCCGCACAGGGCGACCGATGGGGCGTGATCAACGCCCACGGCGAATGGTTGCTGCCGCCGACGGCGGCCTACTCGCACGACATCAAGGCGCTGACGCCCCACATCATCGAGATCACCGACCACAGCACCGACCCTGTCAAGCACCGCTTGCTGGCACTGGCCACCGGCAAGGATCTGGCAGGCCCGCTCCAACAAGTTCAGAAGATCGACGGGGGCGGCATCGAGGCGGTGGACGAGAAGGGCGCCACCCTGCTGCTGAAGGAAACAGGTCAGGTGCAGTTGCGACTGGACATGCCTGGCGCCAAGGTGCAAACCCGTGACGAGTGGGTGACCGTCGCGCCCCCCGAGCTGGACGGGCTGATGGACGGCGAAGGCAACTGGGTCACCCCTGCCGCCTACACCGAGATCACCCACGGTGAAGGGCTTGCCTCCCTGCGCGTCGGCACGCGACCTGAGGGCCGCCGCGAAGTGCTCGACGCCACCGGCCGGGTCATTCGCACCCTGCCAGAGCACCACCGGCTGTTCCTCGGCCATCGGCTGATGGTGATGTCCAACACCCAGACCGACACCCATACCGTGCTGAACGAGCAGTGGCAAGAGGCAGGCCCGCTGCCCGCCGACATCAACCTGGCTGATGACCATGGGTGGCAGAGTGACCCCGATAGCCCCGAGCTGGTCAGACACGCACAGACCGAGCGCTATGGCTACATGAGCGCCGACGGCAAGCTCCTCGTCAGCCCCGTTTTCGATTTCCTTGAGCTGCCTCGGGACGGTCGTGCACGCGCCAAGCAAACCAGCAAGTTCGGCGACAAGATCGGCTTCGTTGACCGCCTGGGCCAGTTCGTCATCACCCCGCAGTACGAGCGCGCCACCGTCTTCCGCAACCAGCGCGCCCTGGTCACACGGCAGAATCAGCTGCTGGCCATCGACCCCCAAGGCCAGGTCACGACACGCTTCAGCGTGCGCTGTGGCCAGTTCGTGATCCAAGACAGCCAGGGCGTCCAGAGCTGGCCATCCCAGCCGGTGAGCTGCGCCGCCCCCAAAGCCACCAAGAAGCGCCGATGATCCAACTCCCCCGATGGCCCGTCCTGCTGGCCAGCAGCCTGACGCTCCTGACCGCTGCGGCCCTCGCCGGGCCCGCCCGCACCTACCAGGTCTTTGATGCCCAGGGGGCCGTGCAGCCCTGGCCTGCGTCCCTCCAGCCGCTGCGCCACCTGGGCCACAGCGGCCAACTGCTGGCCCAGCAGAGCGACACCCTCGAGCTCGGTCTGGTGCAACCCGGCGGTCCCTGGCGCAGCCTGGGCCTGCGCGGCCGACTCGCCACACCGGGCGACGACGAACAAGCCCTCCACACCGAAAGCGACAGCGACGACAGCGCCGCGCCGCTGCTCTTTCTCAACGGCAAACTCAGCACGCAGCGCTACCTCCAGCCAACCACGCCGCTGGAGGGCGGTCTGCTGGTTGCCGCCCGCGACCACAGCGACGTGTACGACGTGCTCCATGGCTCGGGCAAGGTCCTGCTTTCGGGCATCCCCAAGGAACAGGCCATAGAGCTGTCAGGCTTCGGCAAGAATGTCCTGCTGACGCAGCGCGGGCAACTCTGGCTGCACGCCCTGTACGCCCCGCCACGCCTGGTGGGCCGCACCGTCCACCGCAGCACCCATGTGGGCCAGCATGTCCTGTGGCACGACGCCCAATCGCGCCTGCTCGGTGTCGTGCCGCTCAGCGGTCACGGCCTGCGCACCAGCCCCGCTTGGCAGCACACCGCCGATGCGACAGACCGCAACGGCCTGCTCTGGCTGCAAGACGCGCAGCACACACCCCTGGCCATCCTCAAGCCCAATGGCGAAGACCTGCTGAGCAAGGACATCCGCCAGCGCCTGCGCGCCTTTCACCTGCAGGTCCCGCCCGAGCCCGACCACGACACAGACACCCCCTCGCCCATCGTGGCCCATGTGGTCCCCGAGCTCTGCCCCTGCAACAGCGACGTGCATGGCGCCTTGCTGGCCAATGGGCAGTTGCTGATGAACACCGCCTGGAGCCGCATCATCTGGCTCGGCCAGACTCCCGGCAGCACCACCCCACCCAGCCACCGCTTCGCCGTGCAAAGCCAGGGCCAGTGGTCCCTGGTCGATGAGCGCGGGCGCGTGCTCACCCGCCACGCCTACGATGTCATTCAGCCCATGCAGCATGGCCAGCTGATCGCGGCGCGCAACGGGCGCTTCGAGCTGCTCGACGCCGACGGCCGCGCCACCCTCCTGCCCGATTTCCTGGAGCTGCGGCAGGTGTCGCCGCGTCTGCTGGCCTACCTGCCCGCCCAGGGCGCCGAATCCCGGTGGGGGCTGTATGACGCGCAACAGCGGACCACCGTGGCCGAGCCCACCTGGCGGCATGTCGGGCACTTTCAGCACGAGCGCGCCGTGGCCACGGCCCCCGATGGCCAACTCGGCCTGATCGACACCCAGGGCCGCTGGGTCATCCCCGCCCGCTTCCAGCGTCTGCGCCCCCTCTCGCCCGGCCTGTGGACCGGCACCGAAGCCAACGCAGACGCCGACACCGCACGCTGGACCCTGTGGCGCCAGGATGGCACCGAGCTGGAAACCGGCTTGAGCACCGCCCCCGAACTCACGGCCTCATGGGTGGTGCTGCTGCAACGCCAGAACGATGGGCGCCACCAAACCGTGCTCTACCGTGGCCACGACGCTCTCCGGCTGACCCTGCCCGGCGCCTGGAGCGAGCACGCGCTGAATTCGCTGCTCGTGCTGGAGCGACTGGCGACCGACACTTTCGAGCCTTGAGCCGCTTGTACAGTCCAGCCCATGCCCGACACCCACACCTCGCTTGCCCGCCACATCAAGGAATCCCTGCACCTGTGGCTGCTGTCCTTGCGCGACATGCTGGCCTCGGCGGGCCCGGTGCTCGTGCTCGCCGTGGGCCTGCTGGCCGCCGCCTACTGGTGGCTTGACCCGCAACCCCCGCGCACCGTCACCCTGGCCACCGGCCCGGTCGGCAGCGCCTACGACGCCTTCGGTCAACGCTACGCTCAGGCCCTGGCGCGTGACGGCATCCAGGTCAAACTGCTCGCCACCGAAGGGCCCGCCAGCAATCTGCACGC
>CAYOJR010000027.1:0-2458 GCA_964404335.1 uncultured Aquabacterium sp. | reverse complement strand
CAGGCCGACGCCCTCTCGCGGCGCTTCCCCTTCCTGCAAACCGTCACGCTGCCGCGCGGCATGGTGGACCTCGCCCGCGACCTGCCGCCCGACGACATCGGCCTGCTGGCCGCCACCACCGCCCTCATCACCCACGAAGACACCCACCCGGCCTTGCGCCAGCTGTTCGCACAAGCCGCCCAGCAAATCCACGGCGACGCAGGCTGGTTCAACGGTGCGCGCGACTTCCCCAACACCCGCACCAGCGAACTGCCCGTCAGCCCCGAAGGCGACCGTGCCATCAACGGCACCCCGCCCCTGTGGCAGCGCTACCTGCCCTTCTGGGCCAGCAACCTGCTCGAGCGCATGTGGCTGGTCATCGGCGGCTTGATCGTGCTGCTGCTGCCCCTGTCACGCGTCGTGCCCCCGCTCTACACCTACCGCGTGCGCCAGCGCGTGTTCCGCTGGTACGCCCGCCTGCGCGCCGTCGAAGCCCGCATGGACACCGGCGAGGCCGACACCACCACCTTGCTCAACGAACTCGATGAGCTCGACCGCGTCGCCAGCCAGATCACCGTCCCCCTGGCCCATGCGGATGAGCTGTATGCCCTGCGCAGCAACATTGAGAAGACGCGGCGGCGGTTGTTGGCGAGGAAGATTGAAACAACATCACCAGTCGTAGCGCAACCATGATGAGCAGCGAGCACGTCAGAGCCAGGATTCAACAGGAGCAAGCGTCAAAGCGCCTGCGCTGCCTGATCGAAGAAGGCCTGGCATCCGGCCCCGCCGAGGCGCGCACGGCAAGCGATCTGACTGAGTTGCGAGCGATCGCACGCGGTGAGCGACAAGATGTCCTGCCAATTCTGGCCACCGAAGGGCCACTTTCGGCACATGAGCCTGAGGCTCCGTATCACCGCACGCCCCAAAGTGATGTCACATAGGCGTCAATTGACGCCAAAAACGCATCAGTCCAACGCTGCCAATGCGGCCTCGGGCGCCTTGTCCAGCACCTTCAAAAGGGCCTTCGCCGCACCAGTGGGGCAACGTTTGCCCTGCTCCCAGTTGCGGATCGTGTCCAGCGACACGTCAATCCGATGCGCAAACTCGGCTTGACTGAAACCCAGTCGCCGGCGAACACGCCTGGCAAACTTGGCTGCATCCTGCATGGCGTCGGCATCATCCTCAGATTGATGTCGGGTGATATCCGCCTCGGTCGTCGCATCAACCTTGCGCACATCCACCCGTCCCACCGGCTTGGCCCCGGGCGACAGCACGTCAATCTTCATACGCACGGTTTTCATACAACTTCACCTCACGTTGATTGGCTTTTCGGGCTGAAATGATGCGCATCACATCGTTGCGTGGCGTGTAGACCAACACGAACAACCGTCCTTCAACTCGGCCAATCAGCTGGTAACGATCTTCGCCGTAGCTGTACCGACTGTCTTGGCGAACCATCCGATCTGGGTCAGCAAAAGCAAACGCCGCGTACGCGAAATCAAAACCACGATTCCGGAAACAGGCCTCGCTCTTGGCTTCATCCCACTCGAATTGCATCTGTCAAATTGTAGTTCATTGAACTACCCCGTGCAATCTAAAGCACGAGGCGCTGACCACGGTGAAATGTCTGGCCCAAAGGTCCTGCCGGACAAGTACAGGCCATGGCAGCCAGAACATCAATCCTCCGTCTTAGCCCGCGTATCCACCAGGCGGCGCTCCTTGGGGTCAACAATTTGCATCTCGTCGACCAAGTTCTTCACGCTGGAGCGAATACCCCCATTCCCGTGGGGTCTCGCGCGACATCAGACGTGATCACCACCCGCCTCTCCAACACCTCCACCGTGCGCCGCAAGGTTTCATAACGCTGGCGCTTGTTGCCCCCATACGTGGCCAGCCAGTTCGAGCCCACGCCCACCGCCAGGCCCAGCCACCAGGTGTTCGTCGCCACCAGCACCGTCTTCGCGGCGGCCCCCGTCACCCCCATCTTGGCCGCGCGCTCGCCAAACTCGGCGCCGCGCTGCTCCAGCGTCAGGCTCTTGTCCATGAACGACGACAAGGCCACCACCGCCAGCCCCAGCGCCGAAGGCATCAGGTCCGTCACATCCACCACGCCCTGGCCACCCGCGCCCGCCTGCACCGCAGCCTCCACCTTCTGCTGCAAAGCCTGCTCGCTGATGCCGCTGTCGGCCACGCCCTCGGTGGCGCCCAGGGCCATCAACTGCGCGTACACCTCGGTCGTCGTCGTCACATCGATGTCGGGGTAGCGCTCCAGCGCCTGCTGCACATACGCCACCGACTCGGTCGCCTTGGCCTGCAACAGCTCCACCGTCTGGCCAGCCGCGTCCACGATCTCGATGTCATGCCCCGGCTGCGTGGCCGAGCCCGCCAACTGCGCATGCAGGCCCTCGGGCAGGTTGCCATCGTTGAGATGCGACACCAGCTCCGTCTCGAACAGCTTGCCCTTCACGCCACTGACCAG
>CAYOJR010000026.1:0-20284 GCA_964404335.1 uncultured Aquabacterium sp. | reverse complement strand
GACAAAACAAAAAAGCCCAAGTGAATCAATCACTTGGGCTCATGTCTTGGCGGAGAGGGCGGGATTCGAACCCGCGGTAGGCTATTAACCTACACACGCTTTCCAGGCGTGCGACTTAAACCGCTCATCCACCTCTCCGAAGCCCTCAACTATAACAAGTTTTTAGGCGCCCGTTCAGTTCAGAGCGACTTTCTTGCCGTCCTTGTAAACGTACAGCGTCATGGCCGGGTTCTTCAGGTCACCCTGCGGTTCGAACATGATCTTGGCACTGATGCCCTGATAGTTGGTCTCCGCCAGTTTCGGCGCATACACCTTGGGGTCCACCGAGTTGGCACGCTTCATGGCGTCCACCAGCACCATTGTCGCGTCGTAGGTGTATGGCGAATACACCTGGAACTGCTTGGGGAACTTGGCTTCGTAGCGCGCACGCCAGCCCTGCCCGTTGGGCATCTTCTCGACGGAAGCCCCTCCCACGGCACACACCACATTGTTCAGGGTGCGTGCGCCACTCGCCAAGTCTTTGAGCTTGTCAGTGCAGAGGCCGTCACCACCAAACAGGTAGACCTTGTTCAAACCCAGTTGTTGCATCTGCCGCAACATGGGGCCAGCTTGGGGGTCCATGCCGCCAAAGAAGATGGCATCGGGCTTCTTGTTCTTGATCGACGTGAGGATGGCCATGAAGTCCACCGCCTTGTCGTTGGTGTACTGCTGGCTGACCACCTCGATGCCCAGGCTCTTGGCCGTCCTGGCGAACACCTCGGCGACGCCCTTGCCATAAGCCGTGCGGTCGTCGATGACCGCGACCTTCTTGACCTTGAGCACCCTGAACGCGTGGTTGGCCAAGCCGGCTCCGAGCGCGTTGTCGTTGGCCAGCAGGCGGTACACGTTTTTGTAGCCCAGTTGCGTCAACTCCGGGTTGGTCGCAGAAGGCGTCACCATCGGCAAGCCGCACTGGCTGTACACCTTGGCAGCCGGGATGGTGGTGCCCGAGTTCAGGTGCCCCACCACGCCATTGACCTTCGCATCACAAAGCTTTTGCGCCGCAGCGGTGCCCTGCTTCGGGTCAGCTGCATCGTCTTCGGCCATCAACTCGAAGCGCACCTTCTTGCCGGCAATGGTGACGCCCTGCGCGTTCAACTCGTCCACGGCCATGCGAGCGCCGTTTTCGTTGTCACGTCCATAGTGAGCCTGAGGACCTGACACAGGCCCCACATGACCAATGCGCACCACGGTTTGGGCCTGTGCAACGTGCGGCAACATCGCGGCCACCGCTGTCATGACAGCAAGCACAGAACGACCCACTTGGGGGGAGAACGCCATCGAAAACTCCTTGCAATAAATAGAAAGAAGGTCAGCGAATGCTCAGCGCTGGCGCATCTTGGCCAGCTCCTGCGTCACCGCACGACTCACCACATCGCGCATGGTGTCGCTGAGTTCATCGCGCAAGTCGCGAATGATGGCCTCTGTGTGACGGGCCAGAATCGGCGCAAGCGCCTCGCGCAAACGAAATTCGAGCATGCTGTCCACGCGCTTTTGCACGTCCATCATCACACGATGCGCCACCTGCTCGTGCGTCAGCTCGGCCGGCATCACCGGCAAGGCCGCCACCACTTCGGCGGTCAACACAGGCTCGGTCAACACGGGAACTTCGCTCAGTTCCAAGGACTGCTGTCTTGCTCCTGCGGCAGCTTGGTCAGGATGATCCGGCAGCACCAGATTCTTGATGGGCTTCCAACTGTGGTCGGCGTCATGATCAGGCAAGTTGCGCGAGACGATCATGTGCGGGGGCTCCTCACCCGGCGCGCCCGTCTGCGCAGACGCTTCTGCAGTCTCGATATGCAGGGGCTCGACCTCAATGACTTCCGTCAGTGTGGGCACATGCGGCAGATGGGGGCGATCAGTCTCGTTCATTCTTTGACCTCGTGTGGGTTCACCTGCCAGCCCTTGGCGGCATAGGATTTCCAGCGCAGGCGGCCTTGTTGGCGGTCGTCTGCATCATTGGAGACAATGTCAAACAGGCGCGCAAAACGCTCGCTGTCAGGCGGCAAAGACTGCCCGATGTTGACCAGGACATCGCGCTCACCTGGCGCCGCAGCGGGGTTGACGGTGAGCCAGATGGGCGTGCTGTGCTGGCGAACCGGCACCGTCCCGTCGGACAACGCCAGAACGTGGGGAAGAAACTCGCGATCATCGAACATCCACAACTGGCGGTCCAGCAATTTCAGCTCAGCCGCATCACCAGTCACCACCACCTGAGCACCAGACCGATAGGCCTTGCGCAGCAGGCGGCAGGCGTATGCCAGTTTGTCAGAAACGCCGTGGTGAAACTCGACGATGCTCATGATCGCGCCTTGGTCATTCTCACACCTGTGCAGCCTTGCGAACAGGTTTGGCTGCCGCTTTCTTGGCGGCCGGTCGGCGCGCCGGGGTGACCGCCTTGCTGGGCTTGGCGGGCAACGCCTGAATGGCGCCCGCACCGGCACTGGCCTGATTCAAAATAAACTGCGTGAGCAGCCCGACCGGACGACCCGTGCCCCCCTTGGCCGCGCCGGACTTCCAGGCAGAGCCCGCAATGTCGAGGTGCGCCCAACGGTAGGCTTTGGTGAACTTGCTCAGGAACACGGCGGCCGTGATGGCCCCACCTTCGCGCCCCCCCACATTACCCAAGTCGGCAAAGTTGCTCTTGAGCGACTCGCCATACTCCTCGTCGAGCGGCATGCGCCAGGCGGTGTCCAGAGCCTCCTGACCGGCCTTCAGCAGCGCCTGGGCCAGTTCATCATCTGCCGAGAACAGGCCACTGTGCAGATTTCCCAACGCGATCACGCAGGCGCCGGTGAGGGTGGCAATGTCCACCACGGCAGCGGGTTTGAAACGCTCGGCATAGGTCAAGGCATCGCACAGGATCAGGCGGCCTTCGGCGTCGGTGTTGAGCACCTCGATGGTCTGGCCCGACATGCTGGTGACCACGTCACCGGGCTTGGTAGCCGTGCCGCTGGGCATGTTCTCGCAAGTGGGAATCAAACCGACCAAGTTCACCTTCGGCTGAAGTTCGGCAATGGTGCGGAAGGTACCCAGCACACTGGCAGCGCCGCCCATGTCGTACTTCATCTCGTCCATGCCGGCGCCCGGCTTGAGCGAAATACCGCCCGTGTCAAAGGTGATGCCTTTGCCCACCAGCACCAGCGGCGCCTGCGACGCCGCCGCACCCTGGTAACGCAGCACGATGAACTTGGGCGGCTGGGCCGAGCCGTTGGTCACGGACAGGAAGGAGCCCATTTTGAGCTTTTCCAGCGCTGGGCGCTCCAGCACCTCCACCTTGATGTGCTTGTGCGTCTTGGCCAGTTGACGCGCCTCGTGCGCCAGATGCGACGGGGTGCAGTAGTTGGCCGGCAGATTGCCCAGCTCGCGCGCCAGGTTCACCCCCTTGGCCAATGCCTCACCGCGAGCCAGACCTTGCTTCACGGCCGTCAGCTCGGCATCGGCGCACAGCAGCGTCATTTTCTTGAGCGCACCGGCCTTGGAAGCGCTGGGCTTGGTATGGCGGAACACGTAGGTCGCGTCGGCCACGGCCTGCACCACAGCCTGGGCATGGGCCGCCGTCAAGGCCAGCCCCTTGGCCACCGCCAACGCGGTGTGCGCTGCCCCCAGATCCTTCAATGCCGTCAGGGCCTTGCCTGCCGCCGCTTTGAGATCCTTGGCCTGGGCCGAGCCTGCCACCGTGAGGACCAGCCGTGCAGCCTTCACGCCGGCGGGACGGTGCACATACAGTGTCTTGCCAGCCTTGAATGCGAAGTCCCCGGACTTGACCGCCTCGTCAACGAGGCGATCCAGTGTGGCATCGCCGCTGCGGGTGAGCTCTGGCGCGAGCACCATCACCAGGGCATCGGCATTCACCTGAGTCAAAGCGGGCCCTTGGGCCGAGATAGCGCGGTAGTCCATGCTGTGCAAGTCCATAATGGACAGTTGAAAACAGATCCGAACAATGTTATTCGATTCCTCCGTACGCCGAGAACTCTGGCGCAGCTTTATCGGCACACTGGTTGTGCTGCTCACCGTGTTGCTGACCATGTTGCTCATCCGCATCCTGAGTCAGGCCACGCGGGGTGCTTTCGCCCCTGCCGACCTGAGTCTGGTGCTCAGCTACACCCTCATCGGGCAGTTGCCCGTCATGGTGGCCTTGGCGGTGTTTGTGGCCGTCGTCACGGTGCTCAGCCGACTGTGGCGCGACAGCGAGATGGTTGTCTGGCAGGTCAGCGGGGCCAGTCAGTTTGCCTTCATCAAGCCGCTCATGAAAATGGCGTGGCCGGCCATTGCCCTGGTGGCCCTGTGCACACTGGCGGCGCGCCCCTGGGCGCAGAACCAGACCGAGGTGCTCAAGCAACGCTACGAGCAGCGCTCAGACATGGCCCGTGTCGCGCCCGGCCAGTTCCAGACCTCGGCCGACGGCAAGCGCGTGTTCTTCATCGACAGCCACAGTGACGGACAGCAGACCGCGCGCAATGTGTTCATGGTGACCACCGACAAGGGCCTGGAGTCGGTGGTCACTGCGCGCCAGGGCCTTTTGCAGCACGATCAGGGCGTGCGCTATCTGGTGCTAACACAGGGCGAACGCACCCAGACCGATCTGAAAACGGGTGAAAAAACCCTGTCGAGCTTCAACACGGCCCGCATCGCAGTGGGCGAGGCACCGAATGTGGCCTTGCGGGTGCCTGAACCTCGCAGCATGTCCACCCTGGACCTGCTGGTCGTCAACACCCGGCAGGCCCACGGTGAACTCATCTGGCGCTTCGGCCTCATCTGGGCCACGTTCAACATGGTGCTGGCAGGCCTGAGTCTGGCGGCTGGCAACGCGCGGCGCAACAGCAACTGGAATCTGGTGTATGCCCTGTTGGTATTCGTGGTCTATTTCAACTTGCTGACCCTGAGTCAGTCGTGGGTCAACCAAGGCCAGCTGGCATGGGTGCCTGCCCTGCTGCTCATTCACGGTGGCCTGACACTCGGCGCCTTGTTCCTGATCTGGTGGCGCGATGGTGCCGTGCTGCCAGGACGCCATGTGAGCCGTCGCGCCTTGCCGACACCACAGACTGAAGGCACACCATGAACACCGTTCGCAAGCTGATTTACCGCACGGTCATCAAGCATGTGCTGGGTGTGACACTGGCCTTTTCGGCCCTGTTCTTCTTCATCGATTTCGTGGATGAACTCCGCAAGTATGGCGTCCGCGAGTCCTTGGTCAATTGCCTGTACATGCAAGGGCAGCACTTCTACGACATTTTCCCGATCGGCCTGCTAATCGGGTCCATCATGGCGCTCGCCGGCATGGCCCGCACCACCGAGTTCACCATCTTGCGCACCGGGGGCCTGGGCCCCGGGCGGGCGCTGAGCCTGCTCGGTGTGCTGGGTTTTTCGGCCGCGTTGCTGATGGTGGTGGTGGGCAACTGGGCTGTGCCCTGGACGGAGCAGCAACTGACCTTGCACAAGGCTCAGATCGGACAACGCGGCACACTGAAGCTCGGCGGCAGCGGCACCTGGTTGCGTGAACGCCGCGAGGCCCCCGGCGAGACCGCACGCACTGTCACCGTCAACGTCGGATCGGCCGTGAGCGATACCGAATTTGGTTCGGTGCGCATTTTCGAGTTCGATGACCAAGGGCGTTTGCATCGCCGCCTGTTTGCCCAGGAGGCTCGCATCCAGCCGATGGGTGGTGAGTCCTCCTCTCAGGGTTCGGTATGGCACCTCAAAGGGGTGACAGAGGTGGTCTGGCTGTCTCGCGACCAGAAAATTGACGAGCAGGCTGTGCGTGCTGGCGCCCCCCTGGTGCGCGAATCTCAGCAGGACAGCATGGCATGGCACAGCAGTCTGACACCGCTGGTGGTGTCGGCTTCGGTGCTGCCACCTGAAACCATGTCCACCTTTGCCTTGTGGCGCTACACCGAGCATCTGGCCAGCAACGCCCAGGCTGCACAGCGCTACGAGATCGAGTTCTGGAAGAAGAGTTTCTACCCGCTGGTGTGCCTGGTGATGGTGGCACTGGCACTGCCCTACGCCTACCTGCACGCCCGCAGTGGCGGCATGAGTCTGAAGATTTTTGGCGGTGTGATGCTGGGCATCAGCTTCGTGCTGGCGAACCATATCTCCAGCCACCTCGGCCTGCTGCATGACTGGGAGCCCTGGTTGGCGGCAGCGGCCCCCAGTGTGGCCTACCTGCTCCTGTCCATGAGCGCCTTCGCCTGGCTCGTTCGCTACCGGTAATACCCATGACCAAAGACGGCATCCTGTTGTTCGCCCATGGCGCCCGTGATCCGGCTTGGGCGCAACCCTTCGAGGCAGCCGCCCGTGATTTGCGTGCGCGCTTCGGATCCCAGGGGGCAGAAGTCGCGCTGGCATTTCTAGAGTTCATGAACCCCAACCTGCTGCAAGCCGGTGAGCAACTGGCTGCGCAAGGCTGCACCCGGGTCACGGTCGTGCCCTTGTTCCTGGGTGCGGGCGGTCATGTGCGCAAGGACTTGCCTCGCTTGATGGACGAACTGGCTCAGCTGCATCCACAGGTTCAATGGCGCCTGAGCGCGGCCGTGGGTGAAACCGACATCCTGATCAAGGCCTTGTCCGATGCGGCCTGGTCGCTCGCCCACCAGGAGTGAACCACCATGAACCTGCACCAGTTCAAGTTCGTCCATGAGGCTGCCCGCCGCAACCTCAACCTGACAGAAACCGCCAAGGCCTTGCACACCTCGCAACCGGGCATCTCCAAAGCCATTCTGGAGTTGGAAGAGGAGCTGGGAGTGGACATTTTCGTGCGCCACGGCAAGCGCCTCAAGCGCGTGACCGAGCCCGGCCTGCAGGTGCTGAAGTCGATTGAGGTGATCTTGCGCGAACTCGGCAACCTCAAACGCATCGGTGAAGAGTATGCCCTGCAGGACGCCGGCACCCTGTCGATTGCCACCACCCACACCCAGGCGCGCTATGTGCTGCCTGAACCGGTGGCGGCGCTGCGCAAGAAGTTCCCCAAGGTGATGGTGAGCCTGCATCAGGGCACGCCCGAGCAAGTGGCGCAGATGGTGTTGGACGAAGTGGCAGACATTGGACTGGCCACCGAGTCCCTCAATGACTTCTCGGAGCTGGTCACCCTGCCCTGCTATGAGTGGCAACACGTGGCCGTGATGCCAGCCAGTCACCCGCTGGCATCGGTGCCTCGCCTGACTCTGGAGCAATTGGCCGCCGAGCCCTTGATTTCCTACCATCCCTCGTTCACCGGAAGGCGCCGCATTGACATGGCGTTTGCCCATCGCGGCCTCAAGCCCAACGTCGTGCTGGACGCCATTGACGCAGACGTGATCAAGACCTACACCCGCCTGGGCCTGGGCATTGGACTGGTGGCCGAGATGGCTGTGAAAGACGATCCAACCATGAATACGCCGGGCAGCGAGTTGGTATCACGCCCGGTGGGGCATCTGTTCGGCCCCAACGTGGCACGCCTGGCCTTCAAGCGCGGCGCTTACATGCGGCAATTTGTGCTGGCCTTTGCCGAACTGCTGTCAGACCGCTTGACCCGCGCCCTGATCATGCAGACGCTTGCTTCGCCACCAGGGCAGACAACCAGCGTCGATTACGGCTTGTGAGCGTTGCGGGGCGCGGTTTCCGACTCAGCCATGCCGGGCAGGTCGATGTGCTCGACATCCTGATCGTTGGCCGCAGCCGCCTTGCCTGACACCATCACATCACCATAGGACGAGGCTGGCTTGTCATCGACAGTCAGGTCGTCAAGCTGCAGGTCCAGGCTGATCGTTGGTTGCACGTCTGGCACGGCCTTGACAGGTCGCGTGGCCATCAGGGGCTCAATGACATTGCCCTCATGCGCGGACAGGTCGAAGGGGGCTTGACCGTGTGGGTGCGCTGCCGGCTCAGCAGCCAACAGATCCACACGCGGTCGATCTCCCTGCTCACGCTCGGACAGGTCACGCGCCACAGCGTAAAGGAACAGCAGTTCGCGGTATGCCGGCAACTCGAAAGTGTCTGACTCGCTTTCAGGGCGCGTCAGGGACTTCTCAAGCACCTCCATGGCCTTGGCTGGTGATGGCCACAGGGTTTGCAGCCGCTCGACCACGCCGGGGTAGTCAGCCAATTCGTGCCCGTGCTGCAGATCGGCTTCCCAAGCGGGCGCATGCGCGTTGAAGCGTTCATTGAACTCAGCCTGGACCCGCTCGTAATCGGCATGGCGTCCCAGGCGTTGATAAATTTCAAGCAGCTTCAGGTAGGGCAGCGGGCTTGCCGTCACCGAATGCACGTGAGATTCGAGCAGATCAACCGCAGCGTCATCCTGTCCCAGCACCACGAAGAACTCGGCCTGTTGTTCCAGGTCGATCAGTTCCTCAACCGAGACCTCTCGCATGACCTCGGCAGCGGGATGGCGAAACGCGTGAACGGGTGCTGCGGTTTGCGCAGGTTTGACTGCAGCAGGAGCCGCAGACTCGATCGGCTTCACGACCGGTGCCGGCGTGGACACCGTGTCAACCGGCGAGGCCGCCTCGACTGCGCGCTCAGGTTGCACAGGTGTTTGACCAGATGCAGGTGCTTCGGAGACCGGCTCCTGCATCTGAGACTGCCACCAGGCTGCCTCTGCTTGCTGACGCCGACGCAGCTTGAGGAAAAGCGCCACGCACAGGCCAAGCCCAAACAGGGCCAACACCCCCATCGTGTACAGGAGCCAAGAACGCTCAGACTGCGGGGGCGAGGTCAAGACGCCTGATTCAGCACCTGCCTGCGATGCCCCGGACAAGGTTGCCTGCGCCTGAATCTGAGCCAGCATGCGTTCCTGCGCCAACAGCTTCTGACGATCGCGGGCAATTTCCTCAGGCGTCAGGTTCATGGCCTGCCACAACGCCGCAGCCGCCGCTCGGCGTTCGAGCGCTTCTGGAGGCGCACCGTCATCGACCGAGGTCAGATTGCTCAGCGACCCCGACATGCGCAGATCGGGTTTGACGGTCGCGTCGGCCTCAACAGGATCCAGTTCCAGCCGCCCTGCCGCAGAGCTCGTGACCTTGGGCGTCAGCGACAGACTGGTGCGCTGCACTGGGGCTTCATCTGCCGCAGTGACCTTGCGAACCGGCGTGGTGCGCGGTGTGGCACGCGCAGCACCCGACGTGCGCGCCTGCACACGTCGGTTCGAGCGGGCATCTGTGCGAACCGCGGATGCAGCGGTCACACCATCTTGCGAGACCCCGGCCACAGAACGTGTAGCAGCAGGCCTGGCTTCGGCGCTGGGCTCCAGTGCACCGTCACCCACGGGGGTGGCCACATGACTCAGCGACATGCTAGGAGGGTCGGCAAGGGCCACAAACTGCCTGCGGACCTTGGCCGGGCAACCCGCCATGAGCTCATAGGTCACGATGGGCTCATTGATGGCGACGGTGGTGCGAATCTGCACCGAGGACTCACGCCCCGAGCCACCCACCAGAGACACCTGAACCTGAGCCGGCGACAGGGCCTCGTCACCGTACAGCACAGTGACGGAGAGGCATTCGGTGTCAAGGGACTCGCCAGCTTCAAGACGAAGCGGCACACTGACCCGCAAAGGTTCGCCCAAAACGGCGCTACTGACTGGACGACCGAAGCCCATGCCATGAGAGGTCACAGACGCCAAAGCGAGCGTCGCACCAGCAAGTGCTGCGGCCGATACCCGCTTAAAGTGATTCATCTCGGTGCATCATGAGGCCTAGGATTTCACTCTAGCATGAACAACCCGTGACACCCATCACGGTAAGCACCCAAGTGTCTCGACACACACACTCGAATCTGCGGGGTAGTTACCCCAATGAACACGCCCCGAACCCTGTTCCCGGAACTGCCATGAGCACTGAACTGCAAACCGAACGCCAAGGCAACACGCTGGTGTTGACCTTGTCCGGCCCGGCCACGCGCAACGCTTTGTCCCCCCAGGTGTACGCCGCTGGCGTGGAAACACTCAGCATGGCCGAGTCGGACCCGGATGTCCGTGCGGTGGTGATCACAGGAGCCGGTGGCCACTTCAGCGGAGGTGGCGACCTGCAAAGACTGGCCCACAACCGGGCCCACGATCTGCCGGCGCAGGCCGACAACATGGATGCCTTTCATCAATGGATCGAAGCGCTGCGCTGCTTTCCCAAGCCGGTGATTGCCGCCGTGGAAGGGGTGGCGGCGGGTGGCGGCGTGTCGGTCGCATTGGCGTGTGACCTCATCGTTGCTGCCGAGAACAGCCGCTTTCTGACCGCCTACAGCAAGGTTGCACTGTCGCCAGATGGCGGCGCGAGCTGGCACCTCACGCGCGCACTGGGGCGCAGTCGCGCACTGGCATTGTTGTGGCTAGGCGACACGCAAACCGCCCAACAGTGGGCACAACTCGGTCTGGTTCACCAGATTGCGCCGTCAGGCACGGTGCTTGATGCGGGACTGAAACTGGCTGCCCGACTGTGCGAGCTGTCACCCGATGTGCTCGCCAGCATCAAGGAGCTGGTCAACGATGCCGCCCAGCCCTTGCGCCCTCACCTGGATCAGGAAAAGCACCACTTTCTGATCAACCTGAGCAAACCGGCCGCCGGGCAGGCGATGGAGGCGTTTTTGAGTGGGCGTCAGCGCAAGGACTGAACCTCAATGCAAACCGGTCGCGAGGCAGGACGTGCTGCGCCTTTCAGGCAACCAGGCGCCCAACTTCCTGCATGCGCGCGGCCAGCACCGCAAACAGCGCACCCACCAGTTTGAGCTGCGCCATCGCAATCGGCTGCCCTCCCATTCGGGCGGTGAGCATGCCACGGTTGAGCGTGATCACCAGCACCAGGGAGTCTGACCACCACGATGTCACGGCCTCTTCCAGGGCATTCACCGCAGTGGTGTCAAGCCAATGGGTGACGACCGGCTCAGCGTTGGCAAACAAGGCAAACCGGCGGGACAACACTGTGCCAGGGGGCAAGCGCATTTCAGGGTGCATCGCCAGCCAGCGCATTTCGTCAGGCATGGAGTTGTCGATCTCCGTCTGCATGGCGTTGGTGAATCGGCTGAACACGTCGGATTCGAGCGTTTGGGCCAGCACTTTGGACACCAGCACCAGCTGCACGTCGCCAGGCACCCCGGTTTCGCATCGGAATCGCAACTCCTTGCCAATGATGTAGGGCCGTTGCGAACTGCCCCACTCGACCCGCCAGCCGGCAGCGGTTTCAATCACATGGCCGCCCGCAGATCTGTCTCTGACGTGTTTGAAGGTATGTCCCTCGGCCTTGGCCCATGACTGCAGCACACGGGCGTCATCCGATTCAACGTGATCGGGATCGATCAAGCGCTTGAGGGCATCAAACATGAGAGGCAGATCCTGTGGTCGTGAAAGAGACCTGATCACCGAAGAGTGGGAACCCCACCCCGGCGACCGCACTGTGTTTTGACTGTCGTCCCTGCGTCAAGCGATTTGACTGACGCGAACCGCAAAGAGTGTAATTCACTCAATGATGAATGGGCGCCGTACCCCGGCACACCCAGAGATTCAAGGGTGGGTCATTCAGTCGTGATCGTGGTGACTGCGTCCGCCCAGACGGGCCACCAGAGCGGGATCAATGCCGTCGAAGTTCCGCACCACCCCGCCACGCCGGTCGGCAAATGCCTGCGCCGCTTCGCGCGTCGCAAAGGCCGGCAGGTTGCCTGCACGCATGGGCCCTTTGGCAGATGAACCATGGACGTAAAAGGCCGCGCGGGCGTCAATCCAGCGCGATGGTGGTGAAGCAGTGTCTGCGCCAGCCGGAAGACCGCCCGCATCGGTGACGTACTGCGCCACCACCTGCCTGACATGGCGCCCAGGGCTGTAGCGAGCCATGTTGTGCAGGTACATGAACAGGCTGACTGGCGAATCAAAGAAGTGCGCCGCCCCATCGTCAAAAATGATCTGCGCAGCCCAATCGGGCGAGCGCGCCGGGAACATGCCGCACACTGGGCAACGGGCATCCGTGGGCACAGGACGGGCGTCCGTCGTCGCAAGCCCGGAGGTGGGATCGTAAGGGCTGGGCGGCGCAACGAGACAGAGCTCACCGTCCAACGCCGTCTCTGCTGACGTGACGGCCTGATTCAAGAAGCCCATGCGCCACAGCGCTGCCGCAACCCCTGCCACCGCCAGCAGGCACAGCACCGCCCACAGAAGCCAACGCAACCTGCGAGGAGAAGCTACGTTGGTTGCGGAATGCGACTGCGGATCGAGCATGGCTGGATGTGGCAAGCCTCAAGCAGTGACCTTGCGGTCACATGCGTGTGTCGTGCAGGGCACCACCGCTGAGGTCCACCATGTCGGCCTTGATGTCGGCGAAACGCAAGACCTTGCCGCCATGCTCACCTGCAAACCGTGTGGCATCGGTCTCCTTGGCAAAGCTGGCGATGGTGGGCCCCATCGAGCCGTGACGCTTGCTGCCCAGCACATACACGGCGGTCTTGGCGTCGATCCAGTGGCCTTTCGGGCTGTCCCAGTCGGTGGCACCCATGTCCTGAACGTAAACGGCGCGCACGGCGCGCACCTGCTCACCGGCCAACAGGGTGTTGAACAATTCGACGGTGTCGCAGAAGAAGCTGGGTTGCTCCTGACCTGCAAAGTGAATTTGCGCCTTCGGACCCGGGTAGTCGGCCAGCAACATGCCGTCGAGTTCGCAACTGGTGGAGCGGTCAATCTCGACGGGTGCCAGCGATTGCGTCTGAGCCGCCTGCTCCCCGCAACCCGCCAGGCCACCGACAGCACTCAGCGCGGCCAGAGCCGCCAGACCCAATACCCGCCTGCGACAAGAACAAGGACGGCTCATGGTTTGAATCTCCAATTGGCAAGAATGAGGGGAACAGCGATCCAGAGCAGCATCACACCGCCCATGATCGTGGGGCTGCCCAGCGACGAAGGCACGACACTGGCCAAACCATAGAGGGTTCGCACATCTTCCAGCGAGAACACATTCAGGATGCGGAACACATCGGCCGGGTTCAGCAGCAACAGCCATGCAAAAGCATCGCCAGCAAACTGCCCGCCCGTGGTCACAAGCAGGCCGAGCACCAGCAGGTCAAACACCAACACAAAGAAGAACCAGGTGGCAATGGCAAGACCTGAGGCGCGCGTGCGGTCGCGTGCGATGACGGAAAGCAGTACCGCGAGGCTGAGAAACGCCAGCCCCAACAACACCGAACTGAGCATGAAGCCGGCGTAGTGATAAAGCGCGGCCCCGCTCATGTGCTGAGCCAGCAGCACCGCAACCAGACTGAAGCCCGCCACCGTTGACACCGTGAGCGCCGCCGCCAGGCCCAGATATTTGCCCAGCAAGAGTTCCAGTCTGGTGATGGGCAAGGCCAGCAGAAGGTCGAGCGAGCCGCGCTCACGCTCGCCCACGATGGCGTCAAAACCGAGCAGCAAGGCGATCAGGGGAATGAGGTAGATCACCAGACTGACCAGGCTGGCGATGGTGAACTCGATGGAGCGAAACCCCACCGTGCCTTGCTGAGCTCCGCCAAAGTAGGCAATGACCAGCGAGAACACGGTGAACACCAGCGCAACGGCCAGCACCCATCGGTTGCGCATGCGATCGTGAAATTCTTTTGTGGCAATGGTGAAGATGGGGGCGAATTCCATGGGGTGTCAATTTCCGTGCGCTGCGGCGCATGCATCAGGCAGAGAAGCCGAAGAAGACGTCTTCCAGCGAAGGTTCGAGCAATTTGATGTCACGCACGCGATCACCCAGCGAAGTCAATGCGGTGAACACGGCCATTTTGTGCTCTCGCGGGCACTGCAGGCGCAACCCCGTCGGTGTGGGTTGCGGTGCCTCAGTGGCAAACAGGGCCAGCACCGGCAAAGCAACGGCGACATCGTCTGCGGCCATGTCGATCTCAAACGTCAAGGGCATCTGCGTCTGCTCACGCAAGGCCTCGACACTGCCCACGGCCTGCACCCGACCCGCTGCCAGAATGGCCAGACGGTCCACCCGTTGCTGCAACTCAGCCAGGATGTGCGAGGTGATGATCACGGTCACGCCGCCGGACTGCAAATCTCGCAAGGTGGCGTAGAAGTCACGAATGGCCTGGGGATCAAGGCCGTTGGTGGGTTCGTCGAGAAACAGCACCTGGGGGGTGCCCAGCAGGGCCTGTGCAAAACCAAGGCGCTGGCGCATACCCTTGGAATACTCCCGCACCGGCCTCTTGGCGGCGTGCGACAGCCCGACACGCTCCAGGATGGCCGCGCACTGAGCCTGCGGTGCGTGCTTGAGTCGTGCAAAGAAACGCAGCGTCTCCAGACCATTGAGGTTGTCGTAGAGCACCACGTTCTCAGGAAGGTAGCCAAGGTGTCGTCTTGCCGCGCGAAAGTCGCGGCCACTCACCGATGCGCCACCAATCAGGATCTCGCCCTTGGTGACGGGCGCCAGGCCCAACATCATCTTGAACAGTGTGCTTTTGCCCGCACCGTTGTGCCCAATGATGCCGAAGATCTCACCGCGCGGAATGTCCAAGTCCACGCCATCGACCGCGTGCAAAGCACCGTAGTGCTTGGTGACGCCGCGCAACGAAATGGCCAGCTTGTCACTGGCCGGGGAAATGCTTGCCACGCCATTCACTCCATTGTTGATTGCCAGGTTGCATGCGCGGCTTGGGGTCGACCACCGAAGGCACGCGCAGCACCGGAAATTGCTGGCCCACCAGTCTCAAGGCCTGCACCGCCGGGCTGGCCAGCAGCAATTTGATCGCAGGGTAACGCCATATCAGACGGTCCACCATGTCATTGGCCTCGTAAGGGACATCGCCCCGACCGTCGCCATCGCGATCCCAGCCCACATAGTTGCTCCAGTGGTTGCCGCTGTTGACGCCCCAGCGCTCATCGCGTGCGCCCACGTAGCGCACCTGCTCTCG
Source organism: uncultured Aquabacterium sp. (assembly GCA_964404335.1). GTDB lineage: Bacteria > Pseudomonadota > Gammaproteobacteria > Burkholderiales > Burkholderiaceae_C > Aquabacterium. The sequence continues at coordinate 5,404 of CAYOJR010000026.1, read as the reverse complement.
GTTGCCGACGAAATCATTGCCCTCCACCTCGTTGCGTGTCGAGCCCGCCGACAGGTGAACGCCCACCACGTTGTCCACCACGAGGTTGCGATTGAGCTTGATGTATTCGACGTCGTAGATGAAGAACCCCCGGTTGTTGCCGGCCACGATGTTGTCTTCAATGACCGAGTCTTGCAGGGTGCGCAACATGATGCCGTGATCGGAGTTGCCCCAGGCACGGTTACCGCGCACGACCTGATCGCGCACTTCCATGAGGGCCAAGCCACCTCGGTTGTAGTAACTGTCGTTGTCCTCCCACAAATTGAAGTAGGAGTTCATGTAGTGGGTGCCGTAGCGACTGTGGTGCAGGCGGTTGCCACGGAAGATGGCATGGTGCGACACGTCGACATACAGCGCATCTCGCACGAAGCTGATGTTGTTTTGCAGGATGCGCGCACCCTTGGTGTTGTAAAGCTGGATGCCGTTGCCGCGCTGCGAAGAGCCGTACTCGCGCTTGCCTGTGATGGTGTTGTGCTCGATCACGACATCGTTGGCCTGCTCGATCCACAACCCGAACAGGTTGTAAGTGAGGTCAGAGCGTCGCACCACGGCGCGGTGGGCCCCAGGGTAGAGGTAGATGCCTGCGTTCTGGTCCTTGAGGCTGTCGCCCGAGTCCCGCACGATCAGGCCTTCAATGACCACATCGGGTGCGGTGACACGAATGGTGTCGCCCTTGTTGCCGCCACTGAGCGTCGGACGATCCAGCCCGCGCAGCGTGAGCGGCTTGTCAATCAGCAGGTTGACAAGGTACGTCGCACGCTCAATCTCGATGACATCGCCGGGTGAAGCCTGACGCACGGCTTCTGTCAGGTCTTCGCCTGCCCGCACGGTGATGGTGGCCGCCTGCACCGGCAGCATCAGCCCCACCACTCCTGCACAAGCCAGCATCCATCCGATCACCCAGCGACACGCTGCCTGCCAACAGACACCCGCCATCACGACAGCCAACCCATCGTCTTGAGCGCCAGGAACAACGCGGCACCAATGAGCAGGTTCTTGAAGCCGACGTAGCTCATCATGTCCATCACCCCTGCGACGCGGTAGTTGTCACGCCACCACGGACCATCCTTCACATAGCGACGACCGGACAGGCGGATGAGGACTTCATAGACACTCCAGCCGAACCACCACGCGATGATGGCACTCGACGACAGGCTGCCCACAGCGGCCATCACCCAGGCCACAGTGGCCGCCACAGCCAGCGACAGACCCGCGATCTGCAAGGCGCGCTGGCTGCGCCAGCCTTCTGCGCTCCAGGGCCAGAGGTGGTCACGCACTTCCAGCATCAACCAGGCCAGGAAGCCGACACCACGCTTGTGCGCAGGCAGTGTGGGCTCGGTGGGCATACGGGGATCGGGGCCCTGAGCTGCCTTGGCGCTGATCTGGTCCAGATGGCTGGTGGCCGGATGAATGGGAATGAAGTAGCCATTGACACCAATGGGGGTGATCTCCAGGCCATCTTTTTCACGGCGCTTGCGCTCCTTGGCGAGCGGCGGGCAACCCTTGGTGTCTGTGTACAGCACCATGCAATCGAGACAGTGCAGGCACTCGCGATGGTCAATGCGGCCCTGTGCATCAATCGCCTGCGCGCCGCAGCCGACTGCACAGGCCTTGCAGCTGTTGCAGTCCTGCTTGCGCTTGAGACCGAACCAGCGGAAGGTACTGGGCATGGCCAAGGACGCGCCCAGCGGGCAGATGTACTTGCAATACGGCCGCTCGATGAAGATCGACACACCGAGGATGACCGCCACGAACAGGCTGTAGGGCCAACTGCGGTTCAACACGCCCACCAGGAAGGTGGTCTTGAAGGGCTCAACCTCGGACAGCTTCTCGGCCAGTCCCATGGAGAACATGGACACCGTGAGCAGGAAGAAGAACACAGCGTACTTGACCCACTTCAGACGGTCATGCCACTTCTGCGGCACCTGGGTCTGGAAGCGCTTCAGGCCGAGCACCTTGGCGATCTTGAAGATGGACTCCTGCAGCGAACCGAACGGGCACATCCAGCCGCAGAACAGGCCGCGACCAAACAGGAACACCGTGACGATGATGAAGATCCAGAACAGGAAGATGAACGGATCAGACAGGAACAGCGACCAAGTCCACTGGAACAACAGAGCGTGGAACCAGGTCAGCACCTGCGTAATGGACGGTTGCGCCATCAGACCAAAGCCGATCCAGGCCATGCTGATGGCCCAGAAACTGTATTTGAAGGCGTTGACTGGCCACTTGTTCTTGTGCGTTGAAAGTCGGGTGAGTTTTTCGCGGAACGCATACACCACAGTGACAGCGACCAGCACCAGGGCAAACAACGCGATCTTCAGAGATTGAGTTTTCCAGACGCGCACCCAGGGTGCATCGGGCTCTTCCACTTTGGGACGCCCACCTTCCAGAACACTGTCAGGCAACCAGTACTTCGCCTCGAACACGGCAAAGCTGCGATGTCCTGTGGCCTGGTCCACTCGGTTGCCCAGAAAAGCGAACTTCCAGGGGTAAGCCGCCGAGAAGGCCTGCGAGCGAATGACGAACACAGCCGACTCGGTATAGCTTGGTGCGCCCTCAGCCGCCAGGCCATAAAGGTTGTAGTAGTCCAGATCGCGGAAGGTGAAAGAGTCGGCGCCCTGTTTGACCTGAACGCGGTCGTAGATGCCACCGCGCACGAAACCCGACCCCTTGAAAGACTCGACCCCGGCGCTGCGCACGACAAAGAACGCGTTTTCACTGTCCTTCAAGCGGGAGCGAAGGTTGTCGTAACCGTTGTTGCCCAACAGGCTGCGGCCCAGATCTGGGTGATTGAGGTCACCAAACCACAGCTCAATGAATGGCTCGGTAGCGCGCGGCAACCCCACCTGCTCAGGCTTGACGACCAGACGCTGGACCGCGCCCATTTCCACAAGTTGCTGCCAGTTGTAGCGCTGGTTGGTGACCGCAAAGCGGGCTGGCTCACGAACGGTAGGCTCGATGATGCCGGTCTGACGTGCAACAGCGGCCCCGGACATCATGACGACCTGGTTCTGAGCGATCACGGTGACCGTGGCGCCTGAAATGGCGTCCACACCGGTCACGTTTTCCTCTGGGCGAGATGGTCCGACTTCGATCTTGTCGGTCACGGACTTGCCCAGATACTGGTTATTGAAGTTGATCAGGGCCGATTCAGGGATGCCCAGCAACAAGATGGGCTCCGAGTGCTTGAGCACCTTCAGACCCACAAAACGCCCAGTGAGGTCCATGCCGATCAGCGTCACCACAGGCTTGCCGGAATAGGCAGGCGTGTCGGTGATGTCGGTGGACAACATCACATAGCCCAGCAACTTCTTGGCTGAAGAATTGTTGTCATAAGCCTCAACGAAGGGAGGCTGACCTTTGCGTTCAGAAAAATGGCTGGCACCCGGAAAAACTTCGGTACAGGGCAGCAGGCTGCACATGTCCTTGGTGGTGCTCAGGTTGGCAGGCAGATCCGCTTCGTACGCCCCCGCCATGGCACGCGGCGCACACAGCGCAAGCGCAAGGATCAGGACAGTCCAGAAAGCTTTGATCTGTTGGCCAAACAACAACATGGCTCTTTCCAAGTAAGCAGGTGCCGCCACCTGCGTAGGCAGCGGCACCTGTGGGGGTCGACCTATCAGGCCTCGACAATCATGCGTGTGCGCATTTCAAGGTGCAGCGCATGACAGAAGTGGGTGCAATAGCACCAGAAAACGCCAGGTTGGTCGGCAATGAAGGTCACCGACTTGGTTTCCTGCGGATTGACGATGAAGTTGACGTTGTAGTTCGGAATGGCGAAACCGTGCGTCAAGTCTTCGATCTTATCCAAGTTGGTCAGGATCAGAGTCACCTCGTCACCCTTCTTGACGGTGAACTCACGCAGGCTGAACGCTGGCGCCTGTGAGGTGATTTTGACCGTGACCTTCTTGCCGTTGCGGAAGACACCGGACTCCTTGGGGTCTTTGATGGCCAGCGGGAAGTCATCGAGCTCATAGACCTGCTTGGGTTTGAGCAGATCACGCTTGAAGATGATGAAGTCATGAGGCTCACCGCGCACGGGGTGGTCGGCCAGCAGCACCATCTTGTCGCCCGAAATGTCGATCAACTGTTCGTTCTCGGGGTGCAGCGGCCCCACCGGCAGGAAGCGGTCCTTGGAGAACTTGCAACCCACAGCCAGATACTTGCCGTCGGCAGCGCGTGTTTCGGACTGCGAAGCATTGATGTGGCCCGGCTGGTAATGCACATCCAGACGATCCACCACGTACTTGGCAGACTTGTCGCCAGCGTGGAACTTGATGGCGGCGTCCACGTTCCACTTCACGACCTGGCTGTCCAGGAACAGGGTGGTGTAGGCATTGCCACGGCCGTCGAAGGCGGTGTGCAGAGGGCCCAGGCCAATTTCGACTTCGGCGACGATGGCGTCGTCTTCCTTGGCCAGCTTGCCGTCGAACCAGTCCAGCACCTTGGCCAGCTCGATCACGGTGGCCGTGGGTGAGAGCTTGCCGGCGCAGATGAAGTACTTGGCGTCGGGGCTGGCGTTCACACCGTGGGGGTTCTTGGGAACGCTCACGTAGGCGGTCAGGGCGGTCTTGGGGTCCTTGTTGGCTTCACGGGTGCCATCGACCACGGGCACCTTGGACGTGCCAATGGTGGTGAACTTGCCTGCCTTCACCGCCTCTTCAATGCGGGCGATGTTGAAGAACAGACAGGCATCACGCTCGGCCGACATCATGCCTTCGTAGTGGACACCGTTTTCGATGTTGTACTGGTTGGTGGCCGCCAGTTTGCCGTCATAGGAGGTGGCGGTCAGGTCGCAGTTGCCGTCGATGAGGACCTGCCAGCGCACTTCCATGCTTTCGGCGTCCACGCAGGTGAACATCGAACGGTATTTTTCAGGGCTGTTGATGTCGCTGCCGTTGTTGGGCAGCGGAATCGCGAACTCAGCGCCGCAGAACACGCGGGTGGTGTAGTTGATGGCGGGATCCACCGGATCGGCCTTGTCCGGGAAGATGCCGTGGAAGCCCTGCACGTTGGGCAGTTGGGTGATCTTGTCGCAGACGAAGTAATCGAGGCGAACGCGCGCGATGCGGCAGTTGATCTTGTCGTTGATCCAGGCGTAGCGACCGTCGTAGTTGCCGTCCTTGTAGGAGGCGTGGGTGTGGTGGGTGTCTGCCACCGTGTAGCGCAAACTGCCATCGGACTTGGTGCCCATGACGGCTTTGGATTCGTTCGTGATGCCCCAGCCAACGAGCGCATCGGGGACGAAGCAGGGAATACGGTGGATTTCGCGACCGGACGGCAGCCCCAGGATGCGCATGTCGCCCGTGTGGCCACCGCTCCAGATGCCGTAGTAGGTGTCGAGTTCGCCGGGCTTGAGGTG
>CAYOJR010000025.1:18795-20328 GCA_964404335.1 uncultured Aquabacterium sp. | reverse complement strand
CGGGCATGGACGCCGGCCGCTTCACCTTCGTGATGGACATCCCGCCCGACTTCCAGAGCGACGTGCTCGCGGGCAAGCAACCCAGCATCCAGCTCAATGTGGACGCCACGCAGATGAGCCAGGCCTTCCTGGGCGCCAGCTACATCCAGAGCATCGCCCTGGGCGAGGTGGCCGAGTACCTGACCGGTGACCGCGTGGTGAGCACGCCCGTCGTGGACCTGGCCATCCGCAACCGCTTCAACCCGGCGCTCGACAACACCTGGTTCATGGGCGTGATGGAGTTGATCAACAACATCACCATGCTCTCGATTGTGCTGACCGGCGCCGCGCTGATCCGCGAACGCGAACACGGCACCATCGAGCACCTGCTGGTGTTGCCCGTCAAGCCGTCGGAAATCATGCTGGCCAAGGTCTGGGCCATGGGGGCGGTGGTCTTGCTCGCCACGGCCCTCGCTTTGCAGTTTGTGCTGCGAGACGCCCTGCAGATGCCCGTGAGCGGCTCCATCGGCCTGTTCCTCACCGGCTGCGCCCTGCACCTGTTTGCCACCACCTCGATGGGCATCTACCTGGGCACCGTGGCCCGTTCCATGCCGCAAATGGGCCTGTTGATGATCCTGGTGCTGCTGCCCCTGCAGATCCTCTCAGGCGGCATGACGCCCCGCGAGAGCATGCCCGACCTGGTGCGCTACCTGATGATGGGTGCGCCCACCACGCACTTCGTCAGCTTTGCACAGGCCATCCTCTACCGAGGGGCCGACCTGAGCATCGTGTGGCCCGAGTTTGCCGCCATCGGCCTGATCGGGACCGCCTTCTTCGTGGCCGCGCTCAAGCGCTTCCGCAGCACGGTCAGCAGCATGCAAAGCTGAGCCGACACCAAGCGCACCGGAGGCCCTAAGGCCTCCGCTTCATTTTCAACGCGGCGCGCTGCCCTTCGGCGCCAGCATCACGCGGGTCTTGCCGCCGGTCGTCACCAGGATCACGGCGTCCCCGGGCTTGAAAGTTTCATTGCCCTCGGCCTGCACGATGGCGCGGCGCTCACCGCTCGACAACTGCAGCAAGATCTCCACGGCACCTTCACGGGTGCCGAAACGCTCCACGGCATTGCCCACTACAGCACCGACCACCGCACCGGCCACGCCAGCCATGGTCGAGCCGCGCGAATTGCTGGTGGAGCCAGCACCGGCGATACCACCGATCACGGCCCCAGTGCCACCGCCTATGCCGCTCTGGCTGCCCTCCACCACCACCGGACGCACATTGAGCACCACGGCATCGGCCACCTGAGACAGGCGCTGGGCATCCCCCGGCTTGATCACATCCGGGCTGGTGGTGGAACACGCGGCCAGCACGCACAGCGACACCACGGACAAGACCTTGCCGGCCATCGACATCATTTGCTTCATACAGAACCTCGGCTCAGAGAACGGGGCAAGCAACGTCGCCAAACGCTGCGCCATGCCATCACTGTAGCCCACCCGGGCGAACCCTGCGTGCCGCCTCTCACTCGTCCATGCCCAGTTCCTGGATCTTGCG
>CAYOJR010000025.1:17610-18695 GCA_964404335.1 uncultured Aquabacterium sp. | reverse complement strand
CGCACATTGCTCTTGATCGGATGGTGCCCGCCCACGCGGTAGAACTGCCCGTCGCTGAGTACCCGCAGCAAACGAGTCTGCAGGTCAAAAGGCATGTCTCCGATTTCGTCGAGGAACAACGTACCGCCATCGGCCTGCTCGAAACGCCCTCGGCGCATCGTCTGCGCCCCCGTGAACGCACCGCGCTCATGGCCGAACAATTCCGACTCCAGCAAATCTTTCGGGATGGCCGCAGTGTTGATCGCCACAAAGGGCCCATTGCCGCGCGGGCTGTGCTTGTGCAGCGCGCGCGCCACCAACTCCTTGCCCGAGCCCGACTCGCCGGTGATCATCACCGTCACGTTGCTTTGACTCAGCCGCCCAATCGCACGGAACACGTCCTGCATGGCCGGGGCCTGCCCCAGCATCTCGGGCATCTGGGTGACACGCTCGTCGATCACCTCCTCGCGCACACTCTCGTCCACCGCACGGCGGATCAACTCGATGGCCTTGGGAAGATCAAAGGGCTTGGGCAGGTACTCGAATGCCCCGCTCTGGAAAGCCGACACCGCGCTGTCCAGATCAGAGTATGCCGTCATGATGATGACTGGCAGACCCGGCAGGCGCTCCTTGACCTTGCTCAGCAGGTCAATGCCCGAACCGCCCGGCATGCGGATGTCCGACACCAGCACCTGCGGCTCGTCGTCATTGAGCGCCATCAGCACGTCACGCGGGTTGGTGAAGCTGCGCACGGGAAGCTCCTCGCGCGCCAGTGCCTTCTCGAGCACAAATCGGATGGATTGGTCGTCGTCAACGATCCAGATGGGTTTCATGCTGTGGACTGGTTGGGGCATCCCGAACCGCATGGATTACCAGACCGGACTTCAGGGCAGCGGTATCAGGATCTTGAATACCGTGCGTCCGGGCTCGCTTTCACATTCGATGGTGCCTTGATGCTGTTGAACGAAGGTTTGAGCCAGAGTCAGCCCCAGGCCAGAGCCTCCGTCACGCCCCGACACCAGCGGGTAAAAAATGCGATCACGGATGGACTCCGGAATCCCCGGGCCGTTGTCTTCGATATGCAAGACCAATGCCAGGCGATGCAA
>CAYOJR010000025.1:6725-17510 GCA_964404335.1 uncultured Aquabacterium sp. | reverse complement strand
CCGGAATCCCCGGGCCGTTGTCTTCGATATGCAAGACCAATGCCAGGCGATGCAACTGGCGGTTGATCGTCACGCGACGCGCCACCCGAGTTCGCAAGGTCAACAAGGCGTCGCCTGCGGCAATGCGGTCCGTGAGGGCCTGAGCCGCGTTGTGGGCCACATTCAGCACCGCTTGAATCAACTGTTCGCGGTCCCCCCGAAACTCGGGCAAGGACGTGTCGTAATCGCGCCAGATCCGCAAGCCCTTCGGAAACTCCGCCAGGATCAAGGAACGCACCCGCTCACACACCTCGTGGATGTTCACATCTCCCACCACATGCGGACGACGATGCGGCGCCAGCAAACGGTCCACCAGCAACTGGAGCCGGTCTGCCTCATGGATGATGACTTGGGTGTATTCCGTGAGCGAGCGCGACTCCAACTCCATCTGCAGCAACTGCGCGGCCCCACGGATGCCCCCCAGCGGATTCTTGATCTCGTGGGCCAGATTGCGAATCAATTCCTTGTTCGCTCTGGCCTGATCGAGCACACGCTCCTCACGCTCCTGACGCGTTTGCTGCTCGGCTTCGACCAACTCCACCAGCACCAGATCCCCATGATCCATGCGCGTGGCAATCACCTGCACCGACATCACCTCACCCAGTTGCAGATGCAGGTGACGGCGTAATTCGGCACTCAGCCGACTGGTGGCGTAGTCGTTGCGCGCCACGGCGGCCACAATGTCGCGCAACACGGAAGCGTCCACCAGCCAGTCGAAAATCGACATGCCCAGCATCGCACGCCGCGACAGTCCCAGCGTTTCCTCAAATGCCGTGTTGGCGAACAGGCAGACGCCCTCCGGCGTCACCACCGACACCATCGTGGCCAGATGATCCAGGGTGTCCAGATGGGCTGGCAGGCTGTACTTTGTCAAACCCTGCCGCCCTGTGTGATGTGCGCTCTGGGATCTCTCCATCCCCGGATCCATGGATGCGTTACTTTGAGCCGAACTTGCTCAGTTCTCGCTGCAAAGAGGCCACGTCAGCTTCCTTGCGGGTCAAGGCCGCCTTCATCTCATTGACGCGGTCCAGATATTTTTGATAGTTGCGCTCGTCGCCACGGCGCTCCGGCTGGCCATTGTTGAATTCCTTCTTCAAGGCCTCCAGCGCCGCCTGTTCCTTTTGCAACTCGGCCTCCAGGATGCGGCGTGCGTCCGTGTCACGCGCCTTCTGCTCCTCGGATGCCACCTTGTTTTCAGGCGAACTGCCAGATGGCGCCGCTCCCGTACCACGGTTGGCAGAACCTGCCGTGCGCGGCACGTTCGACTGAATCACGGTGATCGGTGCGCCTTCCAGGGTCTTGCACCCCTTCGCTGCCGCCTCCTTGGGTGACAGCGCATCGGTATACAAGTTCCCAGGGCAGCGATACACCTCGGCGTACGCTCCGCCTAGTGGTGCCAGCGCCAAAGCCAGCCATGCGAACGGGCGCCACATCTGTGAAAAAGCGTACGAAGGTGACAAGGTCAATTGCGTCATGTCCTGATTCTGTCTTGCTCAGCCTGTAGTTCGATCCCAGTATGCCCCAGCGGTTCCACCTGCGCAGCCGCCAGGGGCAAGAAAAAAGGGCGACTCGCGCCGCCCTTTGTATCGGGATGTCACTCCCAGCCCTGCTCCCGAAGGATCACAGAGCGTAGTACATGTCAAATTCGACCGGGTGAGTCGCCATGCGGAAGCGGGTCACTTCCTGCATCTTCAGGTCGATGTAGGCATCGAGGTACTCATTGGTGAACACGCCACCCTTGGTCAGGAACGCACGGTCCTTGTCCAGGTATTCCAGGGCCTGATCCAGGCTGTGGCAGACGGTCGGCACCAGTGCGTCCTCTTCGGGCGGCAGGTGGTACAGATCCTTCGTGGCGGCTTCGCCCGGATGGATCTTGTTTTCCACGCCATCCAGACCGGCCATCATCAGCGCGGCGAAGGCCAGGTAGGGGTTAGCCGAAGGATCGGGGAAGCGTGCTTCCACACGACGGGCCTTGGGGTTTGCCACGTATGGGATGCGGATCGAAGCCGAGCGGTTCTTGGCCGAGTAGGCCAGCTTCACCGGAGCCTCGAAGCCAGGCACCAGACGCTTGTACGAGTTCGTACCGGGGTTGGTGATGGCGTTCAGGGCGCGGGCGTGCTTGATGATGCCGCCGATGAAGTACAGGGCAAATTCGCTCAGACCAGCGTAGCCGTCGCCAGCGAACAGGTTCTTGCCTTCCTTCCAGATGGACATGTGAACGTGCATGCCGGAGCCGTTGTCGCCGACGATGGGCTTGGGCATGAAGGTGGCGGTCTTGCCGTAGGCATTGGCCACGTTCACGATCACGTACTTCTGCAGTTGCAGCCAGTCAGCGCGTTCGGTCAGGGTGCTGAAGCGGGTGCCGATTTCCATCTGGCCGGCGTTGGCCACTTCGTGGTGGTGCACTTCAACGGGAATGCCCAGGCTTTCCAGGATCAGGCACATTTCCGAGCGCATGTCGTGACCGGAGTCCACGGGAGGCACTGGGAAGTAGCCGCCCTTGACGGTGGGACGGTAGCCGTTGTTGCCGTGCTCGTACTGGGTACCGGTGTTCCAGGCGCCTTCTTCCGATTCGATCTTGAAGAAGCTGCCGGACATTTCGTTGCCCCAGCGGATCGAGTCGAACACGAAGAATTCGGGTTCCGGACCGAAGAAAGCGGTATCGCCCAGGCCCGAAGCCTTCAGGTAGGCTTCAGCGCGCTTGGCCAGCGAGCGAGGATCGCGCTCGTAAGGCTTGCCGTCGTGGGGATCGATGACGTCGCAGGTCAACAGCAGGGTCGGCTCTTCGAAGAAGGGGTCGATGTTGGCCGTGTTGGGGTCCGGCATCAGCAGCATGTCGGAGGCTTCGATGCCCTTCCAACCGGCGATCGACGAACCGTCAAAGGCGTGACCCGATTCGAACTTGTCTTCGTCAAAGTGAGAAACGGGCACCGTGGTGTGGTGCTCTTTGCCGCGGGTGTCGGTGAAACGGAAGTCAACGAACTTGACTTCGTTGTCCTTCACCATCTTCATCACGTCGGCGACGGTCTTGTTGGCCATCAGATGCTCCTAGCCAGAGGCTGAATGTAAAAGCGAGAAATTTGAAGCTGTTTCCAGATCTCTTGAAACAGCCGGAATTTTATAAGCAGAAAGTGTGCCTGACATGCGCCACAGAAGACGCGCGGCTTCGGTCCCACGCACAGAAAGAGGGTATGAATGTAGCGAGCCCTCTCACTCAACGCAACACAAGACACCAAGCGGCGCACACCAAGCACCATCATGGTGCATACATCGATTTGATGGCATCAACGCACCAATATGGGGCCCAGCTTCGCACCATGCTGGCGCAAGCCCTTTAGGAGATCTTCAAAAGCGGTCTCGACCAACTCCGGGGCCCCCTTCACACCCAACTCAATGTGGTGACCATGCACAGGGTGGTCCACGCTCGGCAAGCTGAAAACTTTGACCGGTGCGAACCGCTCCTGAATTGACACCATCAGCGGCGTCAGGGTGGATTCCAGCCCCTCATAGACCACAACGGCCTTTTCCTTCGTCAGCCACTTGCCGTGCAGATCGCGGTGCATGTGATCCAGCGTCCAAGCCATCATGGGCCACGCCATGATCGGGAATCCCGGGAAGAAATGCACGCGCCCTTCAACTGAAAAGCCAGGGATGCGGTTGTAGGCATTGGGCACAATCGTCGCCCCCTCCGGAAAAAACCCCATCTGCAAGCGACGCATGGTTTCGGGACAGACCGGATCGAACTCCTGCCCCGCTTCTTCCGCCATCTCCTTGCTACGCAGGAGAATCAGTTCGCGCGCCTCCGGATGCAAGACCAGGGGGCGTCCCCAGGCCTGTCCCGCGCAGGCTCGGGTGTGATCGTCCGGCGTGGCACCAATCCCGCCGAACACGAAGACCACATCGCCGCTTTCGAGGGCATGACGCAAATCGGCCGTGATCCGCTCCGGATCATCACCCACATAGCGCACCCACGACAGCACCATGCCGCGCTCACTGAGTAACTCGATGGCTTTGCTCAGATGTTTGTCCTGGCGGCGTCCGCTGAGGATTTCGTCGCCAATGATGATGAGACCGATCATGAAGATTCACCTGCCGTGAGATTCGGCACCAAAGGGTCAAGGGGAGGTGCCTCGCTGCGCAAGGCATGCAAAGCTGGCAAAAGGTAGTGCGCAAACCACAAGGCTGCAAACGCAAACACCAGGGTGTAGATCCACACCGACAGCAGCAAGATGAAAGGCGCCAGCGCCAGCGCCAGCACCCCCAAGGCCCAGAGCGCCGCCGGTGCCGCCCCCAGATAGCCCGACAGCACGCCCATGGTCAGCAAGGCTGACCGGTGCGTGCGCAGCAGAAGGTCACGCTCCTGCGGTGTGGCCAAGTCGGCCAGAGTGTCAAACACCAGCACGCGATAGGTCAACCAACCCCAGATCAATGGCGGCAGGAGCACGGCCAGCGGCGGCACCAACCACAGAGGCAGGCTCAAGATCAACGCCAACAAGGCCAAGACGGTTGCACGCATTGACCACCACAGGCTGAGCCACACCGAAGCCTGATAACGGGACACCAGCGCTGGAAAACGTCGGCGCACCACCAGTTTGACAATCGCCGGCGTCATGAACACCGCAACCAACAGCAGGCACATCACCACAACCAGAGGAATCGCCACCAGCACCAGCAACAAGGGAGCAACCGCCACACGCAGTTGCGACAAGCCCCAACTGTCCAGCAGCGACAGCACGTACTGACTGACGGCCCACCCATCGAGCATGTGCCGAACCCAGGCAACACCGTCCTCCCAGCCCCACCACGCCATGCCACCCAGCACCACGACGGCCAGCAGCAAGGGCATCAAGGACAACCAGATCACCTGCGGGATGAAGCAATAAGCCAGTGCGCGCCAGCCCGCATCCAGCAGGCGCCCAAGCGGCGGCACACCTGCCGTCGTCATCACTCCGAATCCCCTCCGAGCAAACCACCCAGCAAGGAACCACCCGCCACGCCACTCAACAAAGACCCTTCGTCACGGCCTCGCCCACCCGTCTGTGGGGCCGCTGCAAAAATGCGCGACGCCAGACGAGAGAACGGCAGGCTCTGCAACCACACATGCCCCGGCCCCGTGACGCGCGCCAGGAAAAGCCCCTCCCCACCGAACAAGGCTGTCTTGATCTTGCCCACGTACTGAATATCGAAATCCACGCCCTGCGTGTAAGCGACGACACAACCCGTGTCGATGAAAAGGGTCTCTCCCGGCTGTAACTCGCGGCGCACCACCGTGCCTCCCGCATGTACAAAGGCCATGCCATCGCCTTCGAGCTTCTGCATGATGAAGCCTTCGCCCCCAAAGAAGCCGGTACCCAGCTTGCGCTGCAGAGCAATACCCAAAGACACGCCCCGTGCTGCACACAGGAAAGCATCTTTCTGACAGATCAGGGTGCCCCCCAGCTGACGGAGATCCATCGGCAGGATCTTGCCGGGGTAAGGTGCACCAAACGCCACACGCTTCTTGCTGGCAGCCTGATTGGTGTAAACAGTTGTGAACAGACTCTCGCCCGTGACCAGACGCTTGCCAGCCCCCAACAATTTGCCAAACAAACCACCACCTTGCTGCGCAGAACCGTCGCCGAATACGGTGTCCATCTCCACGCCAGACTCCATGAACATCATGCTGCCAGCCTCGCCGATCGCAGCCTCCCCGGGATCCAGTTCGACCTCGACGAACTGCATTTCTGCGCCTTTGATCTCGAAATCCACCACGTCCATGGCCATGTTCCAACGCTCCGAATCGGTTTTCACCCCAGTAAGTGGGGTGACACACCCCCACTGTGGGGCGCACAATGCTCTGCATGTCACGGCAGCAGAGCGCAAGCTCGCCAGCATTGTGGCCGAGATCCGCACCCCTTGATGCCCTCTGGCATACGCCAAATCGCCTCACACCCACTTCGATGTCACTTCATCTCCCAACCCTGGCCCTGGTGGTCTGCGTGGTGCTCCTGACCACCACCGTCATCATGGCGCTGGTGGGTTTTACCCAACGCACCTATCGCGGCTACTGGTGGTGGACGGCGTCTCAGGGCATGATTCTTCTCAGTGCTGTGTGCCTGCTGATGCGGGACATGCATCCCTGGATGGGCGCCCTGTCGGTGCTGCTGTGGCTGCAATGGCCCATGACCATGCTCACCGGCATGCGCCAGTTCTACGCACGCACAGACTTCCGCACGCCGCCCTGGATGGACGCCGCCTTGCTGGGCATCGGTTTCTGGGCCCTGCTCACACTCGATCAAAGCGCGCCCGACGATCTGGGCGCCCGGGTGGCCAGCTTCAGCTTTGTCAGCATCGGCTTCTTCCTCTACGCTGCCTGGCAGATCCATGCCATCCGTGACTGGCGGCAAAGCGCTTACCTGAAGGCGCTGCTGATCTACCTCGCATGCGCCGCACTGATCCAGGTGCCTCGCCTGCTCTCAGGTCTGAGCAGTTGGGGGGCGCCCGTTTCAGCGCCCGACCACATCCAGCAACCCGCCGTGCTCGTGGCCCTGGTGGCGGGCGTCATCTTCTCGGTCTACATCTGCCTGCTCCTCACCTACGAACGCACCGAGCACGATCTGCGCGAATCCCACCGCCAACTGCGCGTCATGGCCGACTTCGACATGCTCACGCAACTGCCCAATCGCCGTCATTTCACCGAAGTCGGGACTCAGACACTGCGTTTGAGCGCGCCCGGTTCGGCCGCGCTGATGCTCTTCGACATTGATCGTTTCAAGAGCATCAACGAAACCCACGGCCATGCTGCCGGCGACGAAGCCTTGAAACTGGTCGCCAGCAATGCCAGAAGTCTGCTGCGCTCTCGCGACCTGATGGGCCGCCTGGGAGGAGACGACTTCGTAGCCTTGCTGCCTGAAACCACTGTCAAAGACGCCCTGCATGTGGCGCAACGCCTGGTTCGTCGCATTGAGCGCTGCCGGCAGACCCAGCAGCAAAAGCCGCTGAGTCTGAGTTTCGGGGTGGTTCAGGTGCTGCCTGACGAAAACCTCACCGACACCATCCATCGCGCCATGCTGGCCCTGGACGAAGCACGCAGCCAAGGGGACTCCCGCTTCGTTTCAGCCGAAGATGAAGACGGCATGCCCGTGTTCTCGCCCAGCCAGACACTCGGCCACAGCGGCTACTGACGCACCCCGCTCCGCACCCCATCAGGCCGTTGGAAACAGCGACAATCCCCCCATGTCTCTTTACGATGTGGTGGTGATCGGCGCGGGCGCAGCCGGTCTGATGTGTGCGGGTGTGGCCGGTCAGCGCGGACTGAAGGTGCTGGTGCTCGACCACGCCGCCAAAGTCGCCGAAAAGATCCGCATCTCCGGTGGCGGGCGCTGCAACTTCACCAACCGTGAAGTCACACCAGCCAACTTCCTCGGCGAGAACCCGCATTTTTGCCGCTCGGCCCTCGCGGGTTTCACGCCCCAGGACTTTCTGGCCATGGTCGAGCGCCACGGCATTGCCTGGCACGAGAAACACCGGGGGCAACTGTTTTGTGATCACAGCGCCAACGACATCATTGGCATGTTGCTGCGCGAATGCGATGCCGGTCAGGTCACACGCTGGCAGCCCTGTGCCGTCCATGCCGTGCGCCCATTGGGCGCAGCGGCCATTGATGGCACCCGCTTTGAGTTGGACACCGACCGTGGTCTCGTCCAGGCACACCAGGTCGTGATTGCCACCGGTGGTCTCGCGATTCCCAAAATCGGTGCCACGGACTTCGGCCAGAAACTGGCTGCTCAGTTCGGCCACCACATCGTGCCCCTGCGCCCTGCACTGGTGCCGCTCACTTTCTCTGCCGACACCTGGGCGCCGTTTGTGCCCATGGCCGGCATCTCTCTGGAAGTGGAAGTCAGCACACCCTGCCCCACCCCGCCCAAATGCAAGCGCAGCCCCAACCGCCCCGCTCTGTTCCTTGAAGACCTGCTCTTTACCCACCGAGGCCTCAGCGGGCCGGCCATCCTGCAAATCTCCAGCTATTGGCAGCCTGGACAGGCCCTCACGCTCAACCTGACGCCGCAGCGCGATCTCGCCGGTAGCCTCAAACAAGCCAAAACAGGCTCGCGCAAACAGCTCTCAACCGAATGGTCGCGCGCCTTGGGTGAGGCCGTGCCTCAGCGACTGGCGCAAACGTGGCTGACCGAGCAAGCGGTGCGCATTTCACCCTCGCTGCTGCCGGACACCGCGCTGGCCGAACTCAAGGACCGGGACCTCGATGCTCTGGGCCAATCGGCCAATGCCTGGTCCATCGTGCCCAGCGGCACGGAGGGCTACGCCAAGGCAGAGGTCACCGCTGGCGGCGTGGACACCCGCGAACTCAGTTCCCAAACCATGGAAAGCAAGAAAGTCCCGGGCCTGTACTTCATCGGTGAAGTGGTGGACGTGACCGGGTGGCTCGGTGGCTACAACTTCCAATGGGCCTGGGCCAGCGGTGTCGCCTGCGGCAGAGCACTCGCCCCCGCTCCTGACGTGGCGGCAGCGGGCTAACCCGGTAGTAAGATGCCGACATGAGCAGCACACACTTCGGTTTCCAGCAAGTTGACGAGTCCCAGAAAGCACAGCGCGTACGCGGTGTGTTCGACTCTGTCGCCAACAAATACGACATCATGAATGACCTGATGTCGATGGGTCTGCACCGCCTGTGGAAGACCTACACGATCGCCGCCAGTGGCGTACGTGAAGGTCACAAGGTGCTCGACATCGCTGGCGGAACGGGCGACCTGTCCGAAGCCTTTGCCAAGCGGGTGGGGCCAAGTGGCATGGTCGTGCACACTGACATCAACGAAGCGATGCTGAGCACCGGCCGTGACCGCCTGCTCAACAATGGCCTGGCCCTGCCAACGACGTTGTGCGACGCCGAAAAACTCCCCTTCCCCACCGACACCTTCGACATCGTCACGGTGGCCTTCGGTCTGCGCAACATGACGCACAAGGACATCGCCCTCAAGGAAATGTGCCGTGTGCTCAAACCCGGTGGCCGCTTGCTGGTGCTGGAGTTCTCCAAGGTCGCCAAGCCTCTCGAGAAAGCGTACGACTGGTATTCCTTCAAGATCCTGCCGAAGCTGGGCCAACTCGTGGCTGGCGACGCCGCGAGCTACCAGTATCTGGCCGAATCCATCCGCATGCACCCCGACCAGGCCACGCTCAAGGCCATGATGAAGGAAGCTGGTTTCGGCCATGTCGATGTGCACAACATGACGGGTGGCGTTGTGGCGCTGCACATGGGCATCAAGTGCTGATTGATACCCATGTGATGGCACGACCATCACACATCTGAATCAAAAAAGGCCGGTTTCTCAACCGGCCTTTTTTGATGATCGCATGCTCAGGAAACACCCAACAGATCCCGTTTGAGTGAATTATCGGAAGGATTGTCACCCAGCCAGATCTTCAGCAAAGCACGATAAAAGTCCTCACCAGCAATGTCCGGTCCCAGCGCCTTGCCGCTCAAGGTGATGTGGGTACCTTGACCCGGCACGTAATCCAGTTGAATGACGGCCCCCTTCTGGGCGTCACCGGCCTTCAGCATGGTGGCCTGAAGTGCCTCCAGACGCTTGCGCAACACCGCACGCTCTGCCGCAGACACATTGTCCTCAATGCCGGTCACCATGCTGTCCGCCAACTGTTCAGCCGACACATTGCGCAACAAAACAATGCGCACACTCTTGGGACCAGTCTGGTTCAACAACGCATGAGGTGATGCATCACGACGAGGCACATACAAGCCCATCGCATACACCTTGATGATCATCTTGACACGCATGCCAACGCCATTGAGCACCAGCGACTGATCTGCCAGCATCACCTGATCCTCAAAGCGAACACCGCCGATTTCCCTGGCGGCATGCGCCGTCGGCAAGGCGGTGAACAAGAAGGCCGTCAGGGCCATAGCGGCGATTTTTCGGGTCAGAGAGATCATGATCAGGCCGCTTTCTTCAAATCGGCATCGCGCAATTCACGACGCAAAATCTTGCCCACGTTGGACTTGGGCAAGTCGTTTCGAAATTCAATGTACTTGGGTCGCTTGTAGCCGGTCAACTGCTCCTTGCAGAACTCGGCCAGATCGGCAACCGTCAACTCCGGGTCACGACGAACCACGAACAACTTCACCGCCTCCCCGGAATGTGCATCTGGCACACCAATCACGGCCGCCTCCAGCACCCCAGGATGGGACACCGCCACGTCCTCTACCTCGTTGGGATACACATTGAAGCCCGACACCAGCACCATGTCCTTCTTGCGGTCCACGATCTTGACGTAGCCCTGCTCATCCATCACACCCACGTCACCGGTCTTGAAGAAGCCGTCCGGCGTCATGGATTTGGCCGTTTCTTCAGGGCGATGCCAGTACCCGGCCATCACCTGAGGACCACGAATGCAGATCTCGCCAGCCAAACCCAAGCCGACCTCCTGACCGTCATCGTCACGGATGGAGATTTCAGTCGACGGCAGTGGCAAACCAATGGTGCCGGTGTAAACCTCGATGTTGTTGGCGTTACAGGTTGCCACCGGCGAGGTTTCCGACAGGCCATAACCTTCGATGATGGGCTTGCCCGTGATCTCTTTCCAGCGTTCGGCCACGGCGCGTTGCACTGCCATGCCACCACCGATCGTCACCTGCAGGCTCGAGAAGTCCAGCTTGGCGAAGTCGGGGTTGTTCATCAAGCCGCTGTAGAGCGTGTTGACTGCCGGGAACAGGTGGAAGCGGAACTGCGACAG
>CAYOJR010000025.1:0-6625 GCA_964404335.1 uncultured Aquabacterium sp. | reverse complement strand
TGTCCAGGCAAGGACCAGGCCGGCACCATCTTGCGCACGCGGCGCACGACGAAGTTGGTCAAGGCGCCCTTCACCAAGCCCATCAGGTCGCCCATCGACGCCACCACGACATGCTTGAGGTGACCACGCGCCTGAATGGCTTGCAGCGTGGTCGCAAAATTTTCAAGAATGAAAATGACCTCGGCACCACTGTCGTGCAACTGGTGTTCCAGCTCACGCGGCGTGTACATCGGGTTGACGTTGACCACCACACAGCCGGCACGCAGGATGCCCGCGACGAGCACCGGATACTGCAACACATTGGGCATCATCACCGCCACGCGGCTGCCCTTCCTCAGACCTTGCGCCTGCAGCCAGGAGGCCACACGGGCCGACAACTGGTCCAGTTCAGCATAGGTCAGCGAAGCCCCCATGCAGCGGAAGGCCACACGGTCTTTGTACTTGCGCATGGCCTCGTCCAACAGGGCCACCAGTGAGCCATATCGGCTCGCGTCGATCTCCTGCGGCATGCCGGCAGGGTAATGCTTCAACCAGATCTTTTCCATCAATACCTCGGACCGCTGCGCATGCGCTGACAGCCGCATGAACACAGAGAGCCCAATGTTACATTAACTCTGCAACATGCCACCGGTATCATGGCCTTGATCCAGCGATTGCCCGCCAATGCCCCCTCAATCTGCCAATTTTTCACGCAAGCGCTCTCAGCGTTCACCCGATAGCCCTGACACGGACATCACCGTCGAAGCGTTGTCAGCACGCACGGGCGTGAGCGTGCGCAACATTCGCGCCTACCAGACTGCGGGGCTCATGCCTCCGCCACGCCTGAAGGGCCGGCTCGGTCTTTATGACCAGGAGCATCAAGGCAAGCTGGAATTGATCCGTGACTTGCGTCAACAAGGTTTCCGTCTGGACGCCATCAAGGAAATGCTGGAGAAAACGCCGGAAGGCGCGTGGTCAGAGTATTCGCTGATCAGTGGCCTGTTCTCGACCACTTTCTTCACCGTCGAGGCCCCCAAACGCAAGGCCTTGTCAGAGATGGCCTCGCATTGGGCTACGCCCGCCACCCCAGAACAGAAAGAACGCCTGAGCCAGAGCGGCCTATACCGGCGCATCGGGCCAGACGAGGTCGAAATCCTCAGCCCGGCACTGGAGCGCATTGGCATCCAGTTGGCCGAACTGCAGGTACCGCTGGACACGGTGCTGGACTTGCAGGACACCTTGATCGAGCACACCCGCATCATTGCCCAGGCCTACGTTGAACAGCTGTTTCTGAGTCTGGCCAAGGACGTGGCGGCGAAGGCAGAGAGTGCCCGAGACAAAACCGCCGATGGCAGCGTGGTCGAGCCCTTGAAAACCTTGTTCGAACGGCTGCGCCCCCTGGCGATCGGCTCCATCAGCGCCGCATTTCCCGTGCTGCTGCAACAGGAATTCGACCGCAGCATCCAGAAACAGCGGAAACTGCAAGATTGACAGCGAGGAGGTGCCATGAGCCACATCCATCAACGTGCCCATGACGCCTTGCTCCAGGAAATTGAGGCAGAGGTGCGTGACACGCAAGACATGACAGGCCACGCGTCACTGTCCACCAACGTCATGCAGGCACTGCGGCGGGTGCGGCGCGAGGCTTTTGTGCCCGAACACCTGCAAGACTCGGCCTATCTGAACACGCCCCTGCCCATCGGGCACCGTCAGACGATTTCGCAGCCCTATATCGTCGCCCTGATGACTGAGTTGCTTGAACCTAAAGTCGATCAAGTGGTGCTAGAAATCGGCACCGGCTCCGGCTACCAAGCTGCGGTCCTGGCAGAACTCGTCCGGCATGTCTACTCGGTCGAGGTCGTCCATGCCTTGGCCGAGGAGGCCAAAGAGCGGTTGCGACGTCTGGGCTACCACAACGTCAGCATCCGAGCAGGTGATGGCAGCGTGGGCTGGCCCGAACATGCCCCCTACGACGCGATCATCGTCACCGCAGCCGACCCTCAAGTGCCCCAGGCACTCATC
Organism: uncultured Aquabacterium sp.; assembly: GCA_964404335.1. Classification (GTDB taxonomy): domain Bacteria; phylum Pseudomonadota; class Gammaproteobacteria; order Burkholderiales; family Burkholderiaceae_C; genus Aquabacterium. Next base: position 4,624 of record CAYOJR010000025.1, on the reverse strand, counting down.
GAACAGTTGAAACCCGGTGGTGTGCTCGTGATGCCGGTGGGTGGCAGCCACTTTGGACAGAGTTTGAGGGTGATCAGGAAAAGCACCGACAACCACCTCGACGAGCGCGATGTGCTGCCAGTGGCCTTCGTTCCCCTGACTCACTGATCGAGAAGGTCGGGCAACCAAGGACGGGATGGCGACTGACCACGACTACACGTGGCCTTTGCTGCACAACGGCAACCAGGGTCAAAAATGAGCGCCACAAAGAAAATTGGGTTAGCTTCTTTTGGAAGCTAACCCATTGATTCTCTTGGTCGGGGCGGCGGGATTCGAACTCGCGACCCCTTGCACCCCATGCAAGTGCGCTACCAGGCTGCGCTACGCCCCGACAAGAATTAGATTATATGCCGAAAGCGAAGCTTCTCGCAAGCCAGCCAGCACTTTTTGCATCAGGACAACAAATCGCGGATCGACACCAGCGCCTCGCGCAAGGCCAGCACGGTTTGCGCATCGAGTGACTGCATCGCAGCCAAATCGGGCGTCCCCCACGCTGCCCCCATGACCACCGCTCCACTCGCCTGCAGAGGTCGACTGAAAGGCTGCGCCACTGCAGCGTGCGTGGCAGTTGACGCGATCATTTGCGCTGACAAGCCACCAGACAAAGCGGCTGGCAGCAACCCTGCCTCGACGTCATCGTCGTGTCCATTGGACGGCACACCATGGGCGTGTGAAGCGCCTTCGGCCAACTGATTGCGCGCACCGCTGATCGTGAACCCCTGCTCGTACAACAACTCACGGATGCGACGGATCAGCAGGACCTCGTGGTGCTGGTAGTAACGGCGGTTGCCCCGGCGCTTCATGGGCTTGAGCTGGACAAACTCCTGCTCCCAGTAGCGCAGCACATAAGGCTTGACCAAGCACAACTCGCTCACCTCACCGATGGTGAAGTAGCGTTTGGCAGGAATGGGCGGCAAAGCGCTGTCGACGCGGTCCATGGGTCCCTGAAGTCACTCAAGCATGAAGAACTTTGCCCGCATCAGCAGCAGTGGGCAAAGAGGTCTGACTTTACTCCAAGTCTTCGTCAGACGGAACATCGCCTTGGACCAGACTCTTGAGCTTCTGACTGGCGTGGAAGGTCACCACATTGCGCGCCTCGATGGGAATGACCTCGCCCGTGCGCGGATTGCGTCCGGGACGTGGTGCCTTGCGTCGGATCTGAAAGTTACCAAAACCCGACAGCTTGACATCCTGCCCCTCGACCAAAGCTTCCTGCACCGAGTCAAAGAACGCCTCGACCATGTCCTTGGACTCACGCTTGTTGAGGCCCAGGCGGTCAAAAAGCATCTCCGACAACTCGGCCTTGGTCAAAGTTGGCGTTTCGATGGTCGGCAGCAACACGGTCAGGTCGCTGATCTTGTCATTCATGTCCGCTCCTCTGCCTCAAGCGCGCACGCGCGCACCCACGGCCGAAGCCACCGCAGCCAACACCGCCTGCATGGCCGCGTCGATGCGCTCGTCGGTCAAGGTCTGCTCGTCGTCACGCAACTCCACGCGCACCGCCAGACTGCGCTCGTTCTCGGCCATACCGGCCACCGGGGTCTTGGGCTTGTAGATGTCGAACAGGCGGGCCCCACGCACCAGGCCATCGGTGGCCGCCTGCGTGATCGCGCCGATCACGGCGTCGTGGGCCGTGGTGTCAGACACGACCAAGGCCAGGTCGCGGTACACCGACTGCATGCGGGGCACCGACTGGAAGGTGGGCACCACACGCTGGCTCAGCACGCTGGCATCCAGCTCGAACAGCACCGGCGCCAAAGGCAGGTCGTAGGCCTGACGCCACTTGGGGTGCAACTCACCCACGAAGCCCACGGCTTGCCCGCCGACCACAACCTGCGCGCACCGCCCCGGGTGGAAGGCAGGATGTTCGGCCGCCACAAACTTGGCCTGGCGCGGCGCCAGCAGCGCTTCGACATCGCCCTTCACATCGAAGAAATCGACATTGCGTGCAGCCGAACCCCACTGCAAAGCATCGGCCGGACCATAGGCCAGACCGCTCACGCGCACCGGTTGATCGAAGCCACCCACGGTGAGGTTGCTGTCCACCACCGAGGCGTCGCGCTTGAACACACGGCCCACTTCAAACAGACGCACGCGCTCGGCCTTGCGCGACAGGTTGGTCTTGAGCACCTCGACCAGGCTGCCGATCAGCGTCGAGCGCATCACGGCCAGCGGGCTGGCGATCGGGTTGAGCACGCGGATGGGCTGGGTGTTGCCGGCAAAGTCGGCTTCCCAACGCTCTTCCACAAAGCTGAAGGTGATGACTTCCTGATAACCACGGCGGGCCACATCGCGACGCACGGCATACAGGCTGCGACGCGCTTCGGGCAAGACCAGCGGCGTGACCGGCGCTTGCGGCGGGCGCTTGGGCAGCTTGTCAAAGCCGATCACGCGCACCACTTCTTCGATCAGGTCTTCCTCGATCTGCAGGTCGAAACGCCAGCTCGGCGGCGTCACCACCAGGTGCGTGTCGTCGCCTTGGGCCACGGTGCTGTAAGGCAGGCCCAGGCGATGCAACACGGTCTGGCACTCGGCCAAGGTCACCGGCATGCCGATCACACGCTGGGCACGCGACAGTCGCAGCGTCACCGGCTTGCGCTCGGCGGGCTTGACGATCTGGTCATCCACCGGACCAGCCTGGCCGCCGCAGATCTCGAGGATCAGCTGGGTGATGCGCTCAAGGTACTGCACGGTCGGTGCCGGGTCCACGCCACGCTCGAAGCGGTGCGAGGCATCGGTCGAGAAGTTGTAGCGGCGGGCACGTCCGGCAATCGCCTTGGGCCACCAGAACGCGGCCTCCAGATAGACGTTGCGGGTGTCGTCGCCCACAGCGGTGTCGTCACCGCCCATGATGCCGGCCAGCGACTCGACCTGCGCACCGGCGGCGATCACGCCCACCTGCTCGTCCAGCGTCACGGTGTTGCCATTGAGCAGCTTGAGCGTTTCGCCCGGCTGCGCCCAACGCACCTGCAACTCGCCCTGGATCTTGTCCAAGTCGAACACGTGCGAGGGCTGACCCAGCTCGAACATCACGTAGTTGGAGATGTCGACCAGGGCCGAGACTGGACGCTGGCCGCAGCGCGCCAGGCGCTCGACCATCCAGTCCGGCGTCTTCGCTTGAGGATTGACACCCTGGATGACACGGCCTGCAAAGCGGCCACACAGCTCGGGCGCCTGCACCGTCACCTTCAGTGCGGCATCCACACCAGGCTGAACTGGCTCGATGCTCGGCAAGGTCAGCGGGGCACCGGTCAGGGCCGACACCTCGCGGGCGATGCCCGCCACGCTCAGGCAATGCGCCAGGTTGGGCGTGAGCTTGAGGGTGAACAGCGTGTCGTCGAGCTTGAGGTGCTCGCGGATGTTGACGCCGATGGGCGCGTCTTCGGCGAGGATGTGCAGGCCGTTCGACTCTTCCGAGATGCCCAGCTCGCGGGCCGAGCACAGCATGCCCTGGCTCTCGACACCACGCAACTTGCCCAACTTGATCTTGAAGACCTTGCCATCGGCACCCGGTGGCAGCTCTGCGCCCACGGTGGCGCAAGGGATTTTGATGCCGGGGCGCACATTGGGCGCACCACAGACAATCTGCAGCACCTCGCCGGTGCCCGCGTCCACCTTGCACACGTTCAGACGGTCGGCATCGGGGTGCTTGGCGACTTCCAGCACCTGGGCCACCACCACGCCGGTGAAGGCCGGTGCCACCGGTTGCAGCTCTTCCACTTCCAGACCGGCCATGGTCAGCAGGTCAGCCAGTTGCTGGGTGCTCAGGTCAGGGTTGCAGAAACTGCGCAGCCAGGACTCGGGGAATTGCATGTCAGGGATCCTTGGGTATCTGTATTCAGTGAACCGTGTGAGGGCAACGCCCGTGCTCAGGCCTGCTCGAAATCAGCGTCCAGCACCACACGGTAACGAGCCTTGCCTGCGCGCAGGTGGTCCAGCGCGTCGTTGAGGCGGCTCATCGGGAAATGTTCGGTTTGCGGCTTGATGCCATGGCGTGCCGCGAACTCCAGCATGGTGTCGATGTCTTGGCGCGAACCGGTGGGCGAACCCGACACGCTGCGCTGACCGCCGATCAGCGAACCGGCCTCGACTTCCATGGGCTGCGGCAGCACACCCACCAGATGCAGGCGACCATTGGGCGCCAGCGTGCTCATCAGCGCCTTCCAGTTGAGCATCACGTTCACGGTGACCAGCACCATGTCGAGACGACCACGCAAGGCCTTCATGGCGTTGGCATCCACGCTGGAGACAACATGGTGAGCCCCCATCTGCAAGGCTTCATCGCGCTTGGAATCGCTGGACGTGAAGGCCGTGACCTCGCACCCCCAAGCCCGCGCGAACTGCAAGGCCAGGTGGCCCAGGCCCCCGATGCCCACCACACCCACGCGGTGTGTCGGCTTGATGTCGAAATTCAGGAACGGCGAAAACACCGTGACCCCGCCGCACAGCAAGGGACCGGCATCCTTGGGCTCCAGCCCCTCGGGGATCGGTGCGGCCCACAACCAGTGCGCGCGCACTCGCTCGGCAAAACCACCATGGTGGCCGATGATGGTGGCCACGCCAGCACGGCACATCTGCGGCTGGC
>CAYOJR010000024.1:9495-21003 GCA_964404335.1 uncultured Aquabacterium sp. | reverse complement strand
TCCTTGATCAGGCCCATGGCGATGCCGGCCACGTGGGCCTTCATCGGCACGCCTGCGTCCATCATGGCCAGGCAGCCGCCGCAGACCGAAGCCATCGACGAGGAGCCGTTGGACTCGGTGATTTCGGAGACCACGCGCAGGGTGTAGGCGAACTCTTCCTTCGGAGGCAGCAGCGGCACCAGGGCGCGCTTGGCCAGACGGCCGTGGCCGATTTCGCGGCGCTTGGGCGAGCCGACACGACCCGTTTCGCCGGTGGCGAACGGAGGCATGTTGTAGTGGAACAGGAAGGTGTCGCGGAAGTCGCCGGTCAGGGCGTCGATGCGCTGAGCGTCTTGCTCAGTGCCGAGGGTGGCGACGACCAGGGCCTGGGTTTCACCACGGGTGAACAGGGCCGAGCCGTGGACGCGCGGCAGCACGCCGGTACGGATCTCGATGGGGCGCACGGTGCGGGTGTCACGACCGTCGATGCGGGGCTCACCGGCCAGGATCTGGCTGCGCACGATCTTGGCTTCGATGTCGAACATCATGCTTTCGACCTTGACGGCGTCAAAGGCGATGCCTTCGGCGGTCAGGGCGGCCTTCACTTCGGCGTAAGCGGCGCGGCAGGCTTGCGTACGGGCTTGCTTAGAGCGGATCTGGTAGGCAGCGCGCAGCGGACCTTCGGCCAGGCCATTGACCTTGGCGATGAAGGACTCGTCCTTGGCGGGAGGCTGCCAGTCCCAGGCCGGCTTGCCAGCGTCGCGCACCAGTTCGTGAATGGCGTTGATGGCGATGTTGCCTTGCTCGTGACCGAACACCACACCGCCCAGCATCACGTCTTCGGACAGTTGGTCGGCTTCGGACTCGACCATCAGCACGGCGGTTTCGGTGCCGGCAACGATCAGGTCCATCTTGGAGCTGGCGATCTCGGTGATGCTGGGGTTCAGCACGTATTCACCGTTGATGTAGCCCACGCGAGCGGCACCGATGGGGCCGTTGAACGGGATGCCGGAGATCGACAGCGCGGCGCTGGAGGCGATCATGGCGGCGATGTCGGCCGACACTTCGGGGTTCAGCGAGACCACGTGGATGACCAGCTGGACTTCGTTGTAGAAGCCTTCAGGGAACAGCGGGCGGATGGGTCGGTCGATCAGACGCGAGGTCAGGGTTTCGAACTCGGAAGGCTTGGCTTCGCGCTTGAAGAAGCTGCCAGGGATCTTGCCGGCGGCGTAGGTCTTTTCGAGGTAGTCAACGGTCAGGGGGAAGAAGTCCTGGCCGGGCTTGGCGGTCTTGGCGCACACGACGGTGGCCAGCACGACGGTGCCTTCAATGTCGACCAGCACGGCGCCGGTGGCTTGACGGGCGATTTCACCCGTCTCCATCGTGACGGTGTGCTTGCCCCATTGGAAGGTCTTGGTGACTTTGTTGAACATGGTCATGGATGAGTTCTCCGGTTTGGTTGGACGGGCGACACATGCCGCCCGCTGGGTGTGCCGTCACTCAATCGCGATGCCATTCCAGCGAGGTTGAGGCCTCAGCCTCGTTGGAATGACACAGCGTTCGCAGGAGTCGAGTGGCTGGCGTTAAAAAACAAAAAGCCTGTGCTGGAGGATCCAGACAGGCTTCTTGTCATCATGCGGTGCTTACTTGCGCAGGCCCAGCTTCTGGATCAGGGCGACGTAGCGGTCGGCATCCTTGGACTTGAGGTAGTCCAGCAGCTTGCGACGACGGCTGACCATGCGCAGCAGGCCGCGACGACCGTGGTGGTCCTTCTTGTTGGCCTTGAAGTGGGGGGTCAGTTCGACGATGCGAGCGGTCAGCAGGGCCACTTGCACTTCGGGAGAGCCGGTGTCGTTGGCGCTGCGGGCGTTGTCCTTGACGATGGCGGCGGTGTTGATGTCTGCGACGGACATGGTGTTTCCTTGAAAACATGTGCAGACCTGGGGCGCTGACCTGTGGGCCAGTTGCCTTTGGTTTCTGCGTTGGACTTGCGACTCCGGGTGAAACCGACCCAGGTCGTGCGAGATTTGCCACCTTTTCCAAGGCAGCAAGCCTGCAAGTATAGCAAGAAGTCAGATGCTGGACAAATCCCAGCGGGGCTTGACGTCGAAGGTGGGCTCGGTGCTGAGGCGGGCCTGCCCACTCTGGATGCGCATGGCGGCAGCCAGGGCGATCATGGCGCCGTTGTCGGTGCACAGGTGCATCTCGGGATAGTGCACACGGATCTGGCGGCGGGCGCAGGCCTGGTCCAGCTGGGCGCGCAGCAGGCGGTTGGCCCCGACGCCACCGGCGACGACCACACGCTTGAGGCCGGTGGACTTCAGCGCCAGCAGTACCTTCTTGACCAGCACCTCGACGATGGCGGCCTGGGTGGAGGCGGCGAGGTTGGCCAGCACGGGCTGCGCCTCGGGTGTGGTCAGCAGGTCGGGACTGTCCAGCCAGCCCAAACGCACCAAATGGGTGCGCACTGCGGTTTTCAGCCCCGCAAAGGAGAAATCGAGGTTGCCACTGTGCAGCATCGGGCGGGGCAACTCGAAGGAGCTCGGGTCGCCCGATTCGGCCAAGCGCGATAGATGGGGGCCGCCGGGGTAAGGCAAACCCATCAGCTTGGCCGACTTGTCGAAGGCCTCGCCAGCGGCATCGTCCACCGTTTCACCCAGCATCTCGTAGCGCCCCACCCCGTCGACACGCATCACCTGGGTGTGACCACCGGAGACGAGCAAGGCGACAAAGGGGAACTCGGGCGGGTCCACCGAGAGGAAGGGCGACAGCAGGTGACCCTCCAGGTGGTGCACGCCGAGCAGCGGCTTGTTCAAGGCGGTGCCCAGGGCGCAGGCCATGCCGGCGCCCACCAGCAAGGCGCCGGCCAGGCCGGGGCCGCGTGTGTAGGCAACCACGTCGATGTCCGCGAGCCTTTGGCCGGATTCGGCCAGCACCTGGCGCGCCAGCGGCACCACACGGCGGATGTGATCGCGCGAGGCGAGTTCGGGCACAACGCCGCCGTATGCCTGATGCATGTCGATCTGGCTGTGGAGGGCATGGGCCAGCAGACGGGGCTCGCCTTCGGCGGGCAGAGACACCAAGGCCAGACCGGTTTCATCGCAAGACGACTCCACCCCGAGGATCAGACAGGGGCGCGAGGGAGTGGCAGAACCGGAGGAAGGCAGAGTGGCAGACGTGATCGACATCCCGCCAGTGTAGAGCCGCCATCTGTTCTCGTCGCACGACACCTGACAAGCCAGACCACCGGGCGCAGTTGTTGCATACAGGCTCGGCATGCATACCAAAATGTCCAAGCTGCGTGTGGTGATCGTCTTGCCGCTGTACCTGTCCGTCGAACCCGATGACAAGGAACTGGCCGAGGTGGAGCGCGCGCGCGTGCTGCGCATTGCGCTGCTGGAGGCGGGCTACAACGTGGTGGCCACCCTGCCCGGCGATGCCTTCCTGCCCGAGCGTCTCGGGCAGATTCAACCGGACCTGATTGTGGTGGACGCCGAATCGAAGGGACGCGACATTCTGGAGCATGTGGTCGTGGCGACGCGCGATGAGCGCCGCCCGATCGTGATGTTCTCGGGTGACGAGGACACTGCCTACCTGCGCAAGGCGGTGGCAGCAGGCGTTTCGGCCTACGTGGCAGCGGGCACGCCTGCCGAACACATCAAGCCGGTGCTGGACGTGGTCATGGCGCGTTTTGAAATGGAGGAGTCGCTGCGCCGGGAGTTAGCCGATGCGCGCTCCGAATTAGCGGACCGCAAGGTGCTGGACCGCGCCAAAGGCTTGCTGATGAGCCGCCAGGGACTGACCGAACCTCAGGCCCATGCCCGCCTGCGCAAGGCGGCGATGGACAAGGGATTGAAATTGGTGGAGGTGGCTCAGCGTCTGATCGACGCCGCCGACCTGCTGGGTTGAGTCTCCCCGCCCCAGCTTGGCGTGCGTGTGCACCAGCACAAGGCAGAACTCGACTCTCCAGGCCAGGAGATCGCCAAACGCCCCCATCCGCCCCACCCAAAAGACCTGGCACAGGGATTGCATTGACTCTGACAAGCAAAGTCAACGGCGATTTTGCTGTCTTGGCGGTCCGACAAAGGACGGCCGAGCCTCCGACAAAGGTGTCTTCTGACGCGTGTGCCCATCCATGGATGAGCCTGCGCGACGGTTGGCACCTTTTTTGTTTGTCCACAGGGAAAGTCTTGCACCATGAACACCCAGGATCTGAAAATGACGCGCCGCACCATCTTGAAGAGCGCTGCCGCCGCTGGCGCGGTGGGCGCTGTGCCCGGGCTCCAGTCCGCTGTCTGGGCCGCCGGCTCGGACAAGCCCGAGCTGAGCGAGGTGAAGATCGGCTTCATTCCGCTGACCGATTGTGCCTCGGTGGTGATGGCCTCGGTGCTGGGCTTCGACAAGAAGTACGGCGTCAAAATCATCCCGACCAAGGAAGCCTCATGGGCCGGCGTGCGCGACAAGCTCGTCAACGGCGACCTGCACATGGCCCATGTGCTGTACGGCCTGGTCTACGGCGTGCACCTGGGCATTGGCGGCCCCAAGAAGGACATGGCCGTGCTGATGAGCCTGAACAACAACGGGCAGGCCATCAGCTTGTCGAAGGCGCTGGCCTCGAAGGGCGCGGTCGATGGGCCGTCGCTGGCCAAGCTCATGGCACGCGAGAAACGCGAATACACGTTTGCAGGCACCTTCCCCACCGGTACCCACGCCATGTGGATGCACTATTGGCTGGCTGCGGCGGGCATCAACCCGCTGTCGGGCGCCAAGTTGATCACGGTGCCACCACCGCAGATGGTGGCCAACATGCGCGTGGGCAACATGGATGGCTTCTGCGTGGGTGAGCCCTGGAACCACCGCGCCATCATGGACGGCATCGGGATCACGGCCAACACGACACAGGACATCTGGCAGGACCACCCCGAGAAGGTGCTGGGCTGCACCGGTGACTTCGTGAAGCAGTACCCGAACACCGCCCGCGCCGTGATGATGGCCGTGCTGGAGGCCAGCCGCTGGATCGACGCCGGGTTGCAGAACAAGATGAAGATGGCCGAGACGATCGCCGCGAAGTCCTACGTGAACACCGGGGTCGACGCGATCAACCAACGCATCCTGGGCCGCTATCAAAACGGCATGGGCAAGACCTGGGACGACCCCCATCACATGAAGTTCTTCAACGACGGCAAGGTGAACTTCCCCTATCTGTCGGATGGCATGTGGTTCCTGACACAGCACAAACGCTGGGGCCTGCTGAAGGCGCACCCCGATTACCTGGGTGTGGCCAAGCAGATCAACCAGATCGAGTTGTACAAGCAGGCGGCCAGCGGCCTGGGCATTTCGGTGCCCAAGGACCCGATGCGCACCAGCAAGTTGATCGACGGCGTGGTCTGGACGGGCAAGGATCCGGCCAAGTACGCCGACAGCTTCGCCATCAAGGCCTGAGACTGAAAGGAGCCCATCATGGTCAGTGCCGTCTTTCACAGCCCATCAGACATTGATGACACCGTGCCAGCGACTTCGTCGCCCCTGACACGACCTGCGCAGCCTGCCTCGCCGGCCACGTACACAGCGGCATCCAAACCGCCCGTGGACTGGCTGGGTTGGGGTCTTCGTGCCATCTCGCCACTGGCAGGCATCGCCCTGTTGATCAGTGTGTGGGCCCTGCTCACACAAGGCGAGAGCACATTTCCCACACCGCTGGCCACCTGGCATGCCGCCGTTGCACTCTTTGCGGACCCGTTCTACAGCAACGGGCCCAACGATCAAGGCATAGGCTGGAACATCCTGTTCTCGCTGCAGCGTGTGGGCATCGGCTTCGGTCTGGCAGCGATCGTGGGGATTCCTTTGGGCTTCCTGATCGGGCGTTCGCAGATTGCCAGCAGCATGCTCAACCCGATCATCAGCCTGCTGCGCCCGGTGTCGCCGCTGGCGTGGCTGCCCATCGGTCTGCTGGTGTTCAAGTCAGCCGACCCGGCTGCGATCTGGACGATCTTCATCTGCTCGATCTGGCCGATGATCATCAACACCGCCGTGGGTGTGCAGCGCGTGCCCGAAGACTACCTGAACGTGGCCAAGGTGCTGAACCTGAGCGAGTGGAAGATCACCACCAAGATCCTGCTGCCTTCGGTGCTGCCCTACATGCTGACGGGCGTGCGTCTGTCGGTGGGCACGGCCTGGCTGGTGATCGTGGCAGCCGAGATGCTGACCGGCGGCGTGGGCATCGGCTTCTGGGTGTGGGACGAGTGGAACAACCTCAATGTCCAGCACATCCTCATTGCGATCTTCGTGATCGGCATCGTCGGCCTGCTGCTGGAACAGGGGTTGGTGGCCATCGCCAAGCGTTTCAGTTTCGAATGACCTGACACCTCACAGGAGCACGTGATGACCCCATTCATCGACATTCACCGCACCGACATGGTGTTCCACACCAAAAATGGTCGCTTTCATGCCCTCAGTGACATCAACCTGGGCATTGCCCGGGGCGAGTTCATCACCTTGATCGGTCACTCGGGTTGCGGCAAGTCCACCTTGCTCAACCTGATCGCCGGCCTGCTGACGCCGACGCAGGGCGGGCTGATCTGCGATGGCCGTGAGATCGCAGGGCCCGGCCCGGAGCGGGCGGTGGTGTTCCAGAACCACTCGCTGCTGCCCTGGCTGAGCTGCCACGACAACGTCTACCTGGCGGTGGACCGAGTGTTCGGCGGCAAGGAGCGCAAGGAACAACTCAAGCAGCGCGTGGCCGACGCCCTGGACCTGGTCGGCATGAGCCATGCGACCCACAAGCGGCCACACGAGATCTCGGGGGGCATGAAGCAGCGCGTGGGCATTGCCCGGGCGCTGGCGATGGAGCCCAAGGTGCTGCTGATGGACGAGCCCTTTGGCGCGCTGGACGCCCTCACCCGCGCCCACTTGCAAGATGAGCTGCTCAAGATCGTGGCCAAGGCAAATTGCACCGTGGTGATGGTGACGCACGATGTGGACGAGGCAGTGCTGCTGTCGGATCGCATTGTGATGATGAGCAACGGACCGGCCGCCACCATTGGCGAGGTGCTGCCAGTGCCGCTGGTGCGCCCGCGCAACCGCGTGGCGCTGGCCGAGGACCCGACCTACATTGCCTGCCGCAAGGCGGTGCTGGACTTTCTGTACACCCGGCACGGCGTGGCAGACCGCCGCCACGCCGCCTGAACGCCCCTTCAGGACAGGGCGATCGGACTCAGCAGGGGGCTGCGGTCCGCGAAGATGCGGCCGACCTCTTTACGCTTTTCGGTCCTCCGACCGGAAGGCGTTTTTTTGCGCCATGCCCCAGAACAGCGCGCCCACCAGGATCATGGGGAGACACAGCCACTGGCCCATGCTCATGTTGAAGGTGAGCAGGCCCAGGAAGCTGTCAGGCTCACGGAAGTACTCGGCCGTGAAGCGGAACACGCCGTAGCCCATCAGGAACATGCCCGACACGGCGCCCAGCGGTCGCGCACGACGCGCATACAACCACAGCAACACGAACAGCAGCACGCCTTCCAGACCGAACTGATAGAGCTGCGAGGGGTGACGGGCGATGTCGGTGCCCGATTGGGGAAAGATCATGGCCCACGGCAGGGTGGGGTCTGCAGCACGGCCCCACAGCTCACCGTTCATGAAGTTGCCAAACCGACCAGCGGCCAGACCAATGGGCACACAGGGTGCCACCAGGTCGGCCACCTCGAAAAAGTGTCGACCCTGTCGCTTGGCATAGACGGCCAGGGCCGTGATCACGCCCAGCAGGCCACCGTGGAAGGCCATGCCCCCCTGCCACACCGCGAGGATTTCAGACGGATGGCTGAAGTAATAGCCGGGCTTGTAGAACAGCACATAGCCCAGCCTCCCCCCCAGCACAACACCCATGACGCCAAAGAACAGCACGTCTTCGACCATCTGCCGGTCCCAGCCTCGTTGGGCGAAAAAGGGCTGCTTGGCACGCGCATTGGCCAGAAGGTAGAACAGAGCGAAGGCCGCCAGGTAGGTCAGACCGTACCAATGCACTTTGAGCGGTCCCAGGGCAATGGCGATGGGATCGAATTGAGGATGAATCAGCATGGGCGAACGATAGCGCAAGTCTGCAACCGCCCGCGTACTCAAGGCGTTGGGAAGTTCAAGGTTGCGGACCGCGCTCTGCCAGGATCAGTTGCTCGCGGATCATGCGCATGAGCAGATCGTCAAAGGTGTAGTAGCCGTACGGTTGCTTGCTGAGTTCACTCAAGGCAAAGGCCGCCCCCGTGCCGAAAGCCTCTCGGCGAATCGATTCGTGGGTGATACGCACCGTTTGATGCGGAAAACCGAAGATGACCTCATGAACCCCCACAATTCCCCCCAGACGCAAGGAGGTGATGCGCTCACTTTCGACGTCCAGGGTGTTGGCGATCTTGCGGGCCGTGCCCGACACTTCCGGTTTTTCGCGGAAGTGCTGCTCCAGGATCTCCACATCGGCAAACGGTGCAATGTGACGCAACATTCGCGCGGAGAGAATCAGGAAGTTGATGCCCAGCGTGATGTTCGGCGAACACAGCACGCGCGCCTGCTCACCCAATGTTCGAGCGTAAGCCAAGGCCTCGTCGCTGTACGCCGAGATGGCGCTGACGAGCGTCAGATGACGCCTGCGCACTTCCTCGCCATACAGAAAGATCGATTCGGCAGAGGAAAAGTCAACCAGGGCATCGACGGGATGTGCATCCAGCCAGTCCGAAAAATTGCCTTCCGACATCGCGAAGACAGGCAAACCCAGGGGCAATGCTTGTCCTTCTGACACAGGTTGTCGCTTGGCGATCCAGGCCAGTTCAAAGCGGGGATCGCCCTTCAACACTTCGGCGACCGCTTGCCCTGCCTTGCCATAACCTATCAATCCCACTTTGATCATGTGCTTCTCCTCATTCGATATCGACACGCCTTGTTGTTGCATTTACATTTGTGCAAATATACAAGCTTCAAGATGATGAAGCAAAAAAAAGGGCCTGCGGTGAAGCAGGCCCTTCAAGACACTCCATATCACTGGTGTTGTAACGACACGTGTTCGCGTCTTCGTTACCTTGCCATTATATTGTGACAAATGCTTTCACAGCTCAGCCAGGGGTGTTTGAGCCGCCGCCCCGACCTCTTCTATGCCGAGTTGGGCAATCAACTGGCCCAGATCGGCATGCAAACGGGCCAGGGTCCCAGCATCGAGACGCTGCAAAGCATCCGGCAGCAGGCCTGCGAAAGGCCCATGCGTGTGTGCCAGCAAGGCATGGCCTTCCGGCGTGGCATGGAGATGCACAACCCGGCGGTCGTCCTCGTCACGTGCGCTGCGGATCAGGCCTTTTTTCACCAGCGCCCGCACCAGGTTGCTGGCAGTGGACTGGTGGATGTCCATGGCGTGGGCCAGTGCCCCGACCTCGGTGCCGGCATGGCGAGACACGATGCTCAGCGCCCACAATTGCGCACCGCCCAGACCAGACTGGGACTCGATACGCTGGAAGTGCGATTTGACGGCGTTGAACACCACACGAAACTGCCGCAAGACAATGGCAGCCTCCGGGGCGAGCGCCACCGAATCGGACTCGGAATCTGACGGAAGGCTGTGTCTGGACATGAAAACCTGTTGTGAATGAAACATGACGCCACCCGACACCCCACCTGACGAGACCGCCGAGCACGCCAAGGAACTGGCCGATTGGCGCCTCTGGGCCGCGCGCGCGGTGGTGCTGAGCTTTGCCACCTTGGCGGGTCTGAGCGTCGTGCTGCTGACCTGGCTGAGCGAACATGCACTGGCCGCATTTTTCGCGCTGACAGCATACTCGCCCTGGCTGGCTTTGGCTTGGACACCGGCGGTAACCGCTGCCCTGGTGTGGTGTACTAACCGCTATTTTGCCGGTGCGGCGGGCTCGGGCATTCCCCAGGTGCTGGCCGCGCTTGATGTGCAGACGCCTCCCGAGAAACGTCACCTCTTCATTTCGCTGAAGCTGGCGGCAGCCAAGATCGTGCTCACGGTGGGCGGCCTGTTGGCTGGCCTGGCCACGGGCCGTGAAGGCCCGTCGGTTCAGGTGGGCGCCGGCATCATGCACGCCGCCCGCCACTGGTTGCCCCAGCGCAGCAGCATCAACGACCATGGCCTGATCGTGGCCGGTGGTGCTGCGGGCATTGCGGCGGCGTTCAACACGCCCTTGGGCGGAATCATGTTCGCCATCGAAGAGCTGTCACGCCGGCCCGAGCACCGCTCCAGCGGCCTGTTGATCGCGGCCATCGTGCTGGCGGGCCTCATCGGCATGTCGGCGTTCGGCAACGTCAGCTATTTCGGTCAGATCTCGGTGGGGGACTTTGGCTGGTCGGCGCTGTGGCCCGGCCTGTTGATCGCGGTGGCCACGGGCTTGTTGGGCGGTTTGTTTGCGCGCCTGCTGGTGCAGGCCGCGCGCGGCGGCACCGATCGTTTCAGTCGGTGGCGGCAACGCTACCCGGTGCGCTTTGCGGCGGGCTGCGGGCTGGCCGTGGCCATCATCGGGGTGGTCAGCCAGGGCGCCTCGTCGGGCAGCGGCTACGACGCCACGCGCGCCCTGCTCGAAGGCCAAGACCCGACCAATGGGTTTTATGTGCCCTTGCGCTTCATCGCCACCTGGCTATCGGCGTGGAGTGGTGTCCCTGGTGGCGTGTTCGCACCCGCCCTCGCCTTGGGTGCGGGCATCGGCAACGAGATCGCCCAGCTGACCGGGCACCTGAACACGCCCGCGCTGATCGCGCTGGGCATGGCCGGTTTTCTGGCGGCCGTGACGCAGGCCCCGATCACGGCCTTCATCATCGTGATGGAAATGATCGAAGGCCATGGACTGGTGCTCAGTCTCATGGCCTGCAGTGTGGTCGCCAGTGGCGTGTCGCGGGTGATCAGCCCGCCGATGTACGGTGCGATGGCAGCGGCTCAGCTGAAACGGCTGAGCCGCCCGCCACCTGACGCTCAGCGCTGAAGCTGGGTGATGTCGCGCACGGCGCCGGTGTCGGCCGAGGTCGTCATCAGGGCGTAGGCCTGCAACGCGGCCGAGACCACGCGCTCACGGTTGGCGGGCTTCCAGGCTGCCGAACCCTTGGCCTCCATGGCGGCACGGCGAGCGGCCATGTCGGCGTCGCTGATGGCCAGGTGGATGCGGCGGTTGGGGATGTCGATCTCGATGGTGTCACCGTCTTCGACCAGACCGATGGCGCCGCCCTGGGCCGCTTCCGGCGAGGCGTGGCCGATCGACAGGCCCGAGGTGCCGCCCGAGAAGCGACCGTCAGTCAGCAGCGCGCATTCCTTGCCCAGCCCACGGCTCTTCAGGTAGGAAGTGGGATAGAGCATTTCCTGCATGCCCGGGCCGCCCTTGGGGCCTTCGTAGCGGATGATGACCACATCGCCAGCCTGCACTTCTTCGCCCAGGATGCCTTCAACGGCGTCTTCCTGGCTTTCGTACACGCGGGCCTTGCCGGTGAACTTCCAGATCGACTCGTCCACACCGGCGGTCTTGACGATGCAGCCCTTCTCGGCGATGTTGCCGT
>CAYOJR010000024.1:5363-9395 GCA_964404335.1 uncultured Aquabacterium sp. | reverse complement strand
GACTCGTCCACACCGGCGGTCTTGACGATGCAGCCCTTCTCGGCGATGTTGCCGTAGAGCACGGCCAGGCCGCCGTCTTGCGTGAAGGCGTGTTCCTTGGAACGGATCACGCCCTTTTCACGGTCGAGGTCGAGGCTCTTCCAGCGGCTGTCTTGTGAGAAGGCCACCTGGGTCGGCACGCCACCGGGCGCGGCCTTGTAGAACTGGTGCACGGCCTCGTCGTGGGTGACCTTGACGTCCCACTGGGCGATGGCGTCGGCCATGGTGCGGCTGTGCACGGTGGGCCCGTCGGTGTGCAGCAGACCGCCACGGGCGAGTTCACCCAGGATGGCCATGATGCCGCCGGCGCGGTGCACGTCTTCGATGTGGACGTCGGGCACCGCGGGGGCGACCTTGCTCAGGCAAGGCACCTTGCGCGACATGCGGTCGATGTCGGCCATGGTGAAGTTGACGCCAGCTTCGCGGGCAGCGGCCAGCAGGTGCAGCACGGTGTTGGTGGAGCCGCCCATGGCGACGTCGAGCGCGACGGCGTTCTCGAAGGCTTTGAAGGTGGCGATGTTGCGCGGCAGCGCGCGCTCGTCGTCTTGCTCGTAGTAGCGCTTGGCCAGCTCGACGATGGTGCGACCGGCCTTGCGGAACAGCTGCTCGCGGTCGGCGTGGGTGGCCAGCGTGGTGCCGTTGCCCGGCAGGGACAGGCCCAGCGCTTCGGTCAGGCAGTTCATGGAGTTGGCCGTGAACATGCCGGAGCAGGAGCCACAGGTCGGGCAGGCAGAGCGCTCGACGGCGGCCACTTCCTCGTCGGAACAGCTCTTGTCAGCGGCCTTGACCATGGCATCCACCAGGTCGAGCGAGATGACCTTGCCTTCGAGCTTGACCTTGCCGGCTTCCATCGGACCGCCGGAGACGAAGATCACGGGGATGTTCAGGCGCAGCGCGGCCATCAGCATGCCCGGGGTGATCTTGTCGCAGTTGGAGATGCACACCAGCGCGTCGGCTGTGTGGGCATTGCACATGTACTCGACGCTGTCGGCGATCAGGTCGCGCGAGGGCAGCGAATACAACATGCCGCCGTGGCCCATGGCGATGCCGTCGTCCACGGCGATGGTGTTGAATTCCTTGGCCACACCACCGGCTGCCTCGATCTCGCGGGCGACCAGTTGGCCCAGGTCCTTCAGATGCACGTGACCGGGCACGAACTGTGTGAAGCTGTTCGCGATGGCGATGATCGGCTTCTCGAAGTCACCGTCCTTCATGCCGGTGGCACGCCACAGGGCACGGGCACCGGCCATGTTGCGGCCGGCGGTGGAGGTACGGGAACGGTACTGAGGCATGGAGGGGCTCCGGGCTGATGGGGTCTCTGCAAAAAAACGATTTTAGCCCCGCGCCCATTCCCCCCAATGCGATATGTGCTTACTTGCGGCGGTCTCGATTCAGCCCCAACGCATCGACCGCTTTCTGACGACGCGCATCACGACGCTCGTCATCGCGCTGCATGGCTTTGCGCCGGGTATAGCCGGTGGCGTCACACCATGTCCACCACGCCACGGCCAAGGCGAACGGCAACAGCAACAGCACCCAATCATTGGCCCATGTCCAACTGGCCAAAGGGCCAATACCGAGCAACTGCATGAGCACCATCACAACGCCAACTACGACAAACCACATTGCATGTCCCTTCTGTCGGCACGCCGACACGAGGCATTTGGACAACCCCACCATGGGGTCGCACAGCATCAGTGCTCATATTCTCAACTGGAATGCACCAACTCGGCAAAGGAAATCCGCCAAGTTTGTGCATGAGAGAACCTCGCAACCATCTGCACGAACCTCACAATGACAATGCCCTCCACATGGGAGGGCATCAGATCGGCTTTGACCTATCGGCGGCGCAAAGGCTTGTGACCCACGCGCCGCACCGGCATCAGTCGTCCTTGTAGATGTCCACGTCCTTGGTTTCGCGCAGCAAGAACACGCCGAGCACGAAGGTCATCATCGCGATGATGATGGGGTACCACAGGCCGTTGTAGATGTTGCCGGTCTGGGCCACGATGGCGAAGGCGGTGGTGGGCAGCAAACCGCCGAACCAGCCGTTACCGATGTGATACGGCAAGCTCATCGAGGTGTAGCGGATGCGGGTCGGGAACATTTCCACCAGCATGGCCGCAATCGGGCCGTACACCATGGTCACATAGATCACCAGCAGGGTCAGGATCCCGACGACCAGAGGCTTGTTGAGCTTGGCCGGATCGGCCTTGGCCGGATAGCCCGCTTCACGCACCGCATCGACCACGGTCTTCTTGAACGCTGCGTCCTTGGCCTTGGCTTCCTCAGGCGAGAGGCCCACGGAAGAGTAGGACTCGATGATCTTCTCGCCCACCTTGATCTGGGCCGTACCGGTGCCTTCGACGTTCTCGTAGTTCACCGAGTTGTTGGCCAGCACCTGCTTGGCGATATCGCACGAGCTGGTGAACTTGGCGGTACCCGTCGGGTTGAACTGGAAGGAGCACTCCGCCGGGTTGGCAACCAGGGTCACCGGCGCATTGGCCTGAGCGTGAGCCAGGTCAGGGTTGGCGGCTTCCGTCAGGGCCTTGAACAGCGGGAAGTAGGTCACGGCAGCGATCAGGCAACCACCCAGGATGATGGGTTTGCGGCCGATTTTGTCAGACAGAGTGCCAAAGACCACGAAGAACGGCGTGGCGATCAGCAGCGACACGGCCACCAGGATGTTCGCCGTGGCACCGTCCACCTTCAGCGCTTGCGTCAGGAAGAACAGGGCGTAGAACTGACCGGTGTACCAGACCACACCTTGACCGGCGACCAGCGCGAACAGCGCGATCAGCACGATCTTCAGGTTGGCCCATTGGCCGAAGGATTCGGACAGCGGCGCCTTGGAGGTCTTGCCCTCTTCCTTCATCTTCTTGAAGGCAGGCGACTCTTGCATGCTCATGCGGATCCACACGCTGACCGCCAGCAGTGCGATCGACACGATGAAGGGCACACGCCAGCCCCAGTCCGCGAAGGCCTCTTCACCGACGACGGTGCGGGTGCCCAGGATGACCATCAGCGACAGGAACAGGCCCATCGTGGCCGTGGTCTGGATCCAGGCGGTGTAGGCACCGCGACGGCCGTGAGGGGCATGCTCGGCCACGTACGTGGCGGCACCACCGTACTCACCACCCAGCGCCAGACCTTGCAGCAGACGCAGGATGATCAGGATGACCGGGGCGGCCACACCGATGGTGTTGTAGTTGGGCAGGATGCCCACGATGAAGGTGGAGATCCCCATCAGCAAGATGGTGACCAGGAAGGTGTACTTGCGGCCAATCATGTCGCCAAGGCGACCGAAGACCAGCGCACCGAAGGGGCGAACAATGAAACCGGCAGCGAAAGCCAGCAGTGCAAAGATGAATGCCGAAGTGGGATCGAGGCCCGCGAAGAATTGTTTGGCGATGATGGCCGCCAAGGAGCCGTAGAGGTAAAAGTCGTACCACTCGAATACCGTGCCGAGGCTGGAGGCGAAAATGACTTTCCGCTCTTCAGGCGTCATCGGTGCATCTTTGGTTTTGGTGCTTGCCATATGGGGTGCTCCGTTCATTACTAGGACGAGTTCGCTTTTGGCGAACCCACCCCCTAATTTAGGGGGCACAGAGGATCACGGGAATAAGGGGGAATGCTAGGAAATAGTGCGCATCCTTCAGAAAGAAGATAGGTGTTTACACCAACCCATGCTTCACCCATCCCGATCTGAGCAAAAAGAAAACCGCCGCCGATAAACTCGGCGACGGTTTCATATTTGTCCAATATCTTTTCAGGCTGGCACGGTCAATTGGCTTGAGACAGTTGATCCAGAATGGCTGGGTTTTCCAGGGTACTCGTATCTTGCGTGACCTGCTCACCCTTGGCGACCACGCGCAACAGGCGGCGCATGATCTTGCCCGAGCGGGTCTTGGGCAGGTTGTCGCCAAAGCGGATGTCCTTGGGCTTGGCAATGGGGCCGATGGCGTGGCCCACATGGTTGCGCAACTCGGTGGC
>CAYOJR010000024.1:0-5263 GCA_964404335.1 uncultured Aquabacterium sp. | reverse complement strand
ACCAGGACACCGCCCTGCCCCCATGGCACCTCCTTGCCGGTCTCGTCCACCACGGCGGCATCGATGCCCGGGAAAGGCAGCGTGCACGAACCCGGGGTCAGCTGGTGGGCACCGGGCAGCGGGGTGATCATGTGGGCGCCGGTCTCGGTCTGCCAGAAGGTGTCGACGATGGGGCAGCGGCCACCACCGATTTCGCGGTGGTACCACTCCCAGGCGGCCGGGTTGATCGGCTCGCCCACGGTGCCCAGCAGACGCAGGCTGCTGAGGTCGAAGTTGCGCGGGTGCACTGCGGCATCGGATTCGGCGGCCTTGATCAGGGCGCGGATGGCGGTGGGCGCTGTGTAGAAGATCGTGACCTTGTGGGCCTGAACCATGCGCCAGAAGCGCGAGGCATCGGGGAAGGTGGGCACCCCCTCGAACACCACCTGGGTGCCGCCCAGCGCCAGCGGGCCATAGGCGACGTAGGTGTGGCCGGTGATCCAGCCGATGTCGGCCGTGCACCAGAACACGTCGTCGGGCTTCATGTCGAAGGTCCACTTCGTGGTCAGTGCGGCATTCAGCAGGTAGCCGCCGGTGCTGTGCTGCACGCCCTTGGGCTTGCCGGTGGAGCCGGAGGTGAAGAGCAGGAAAAGCGGGTGCTCGGCGTCAACCCATTCGGGCGCGCAGACGTCGCCTTGGCCCTGGAGCGCGTCGTCCATCCAGACGTCGCGGCCTGCGACCATGTTGACCTTGCCGCCCGTGCGCCGCAGCACGATGACTTGACGCAGACTGTCGCACCCACCCAGACCGATCGCTTCATCGACGATGGACTTCAGGGGCAGTTGCTTACCGCCACGCAATTGCTCGTCGGCCGTGATGACCATGACAGCGCCCGCGTCTTCAATGCGGTCACGCAGGCTTTGGGCCGAGAAGCCACCGAAGACCACCGAGTGGGTGGCACCGATGCGGGCGCAGGCCTGCATGGCCACCACGCCTTCGACCGACATGGGCAGGTACAGCACCACGCGATCGCCCTTTTTCACCCCTTGCGCCTTCAGCGCGTTGGCCAGGCGACTCACACGCGAGAGCAGGTCACTGTAGGTGACATGGGTGACCTTGCCGTCATCCGACTCGAAGATGATGGCCACTTTGTCGCCCCGACCAGCCTCCACATGGCGATCCAGGCAGTTGTACGAAGCGTTGATCAGGCCGTCGTCAAACCAGCGGTAGAACGGCGCATGGCTCTCGTCGAGCGCCCGCGTGAAGGGCTTGTGCCACGTGAGGAACTCTCGTGCCAGGCGCGACCAGTAGCCGGCGTGGTCTTTCTGTGCTTCGGCACACAGTTCATCGTAGGCCGCGCGACTGCCGATGTGAGCGGTGCGTGCAAAGGCCTCAGGGACAGGGTAGAGGGTGCTGGGGGTCTGGTTGGTACCAGTCATGGTGTTGGCTCCTGGGGTGACAGCGCTTGTGGCGCTGACTGATCAATGGACAGGGCCTTCACGTCATGCGCGTTTGCCCCTGTCAACCCGCGACAATGCGCTCAACTTTAGAATTTCTCACCCCGGATTTTCCCGACACCCCATGAACAGCCCTCGTCAATCCCCCAAAACAGGCATTTTGTCATCTTTCATTTTTGCCAGCCGTTGGCTGCAGTTGCCGCTGTATATCGGCCTGATCCTGGCGCAAGCGGTGTACGTGTTCCATTTCTGGGTGGAGTTGGTACACCTGATCGAGGCGGCCTTCGGCAATCAGGACGCGCTCAAGCTGATCTTCCAGGCATCGGGCCAGAAGGCCGAGGTGGCACCCACCCATCTGACCGAAACCACGATCATGCTGGTCGTGCTGGGACTGATCGACGTCGTGATGATTTCGAACCTGCTGATCATGGTGATCATCGGAGGCTACGAAACCTTTGTGTCACGCCTGCACCTGGAAGGTCACCCAGATCAGCCGGAGTGGCTGGACCATGTGAACGCCTCGGTGCTGAAAGTGAAGCTGGCGACGGCCATCATCGGGATCTCGTCGATCCACCTGCTCAAGACCTTCATCAATGCCGAGAACTACTCCGATAAGGTGCTGATCTCACAGACCGTGATCCACGTGGTCTTCCTGTTCTCGGCCATGGCCATTGCCATGACGGACAAATTGCTGCGCCAGGCCACGCACCCCGCCGAACACTGACTCGCAGGCGCACCGTGATCGGCGCCGGGTTCAACCTGGGCGTCGAGTCTGAATGTCCTCGGCCGGCTGATGACCGGCCTTGGACGGCACACGCAGATGCAGTGCCGCCTTGGCCATGAGGTTGGCCGACACCGGTGCCGTCAGGAAGATGAAGAAGGTGATCAGCAGCTCATGGATGCTGAATGTGCCCCTGAGCGCCTGGATCAACAGGCTGCCCAGCAGCACGCCCCCCAGCCCCAGCGTGGAGGCCTTGGTGGGCGCATGCAGGCGCATGAAGAAGTCGCGCAAACGCACCATGCCCAGGGCGCCCACGAACAGGAACGCCGCCCCCACGAGCAAGGGCAAGGCGGCCAGGGCTTCGAGCCACACAGCGGGTGTCAGGTTCATGGTTCAGGTCTCCAGTGCGGGCTCATTCGATCACGTCACCGCGCGTGATGAAGCGCGCCAGGGCCACAGTGGACACGAAGCCCAGCATGGCCACGATGAGCGCCGCCTCGAACAGCAGCGCGGTCTGCCAGGTCAGGCCCAGCAGCACGACCAGCGCCACCACATTGATGTAGAGCGTGTCCATCGCGAGGATGCGGTCCGGTGTCGTCGGGCCGCGCCACAAGCGCCAGGTACACAGCAGCATGGACACGGCCACCGCCGCCACGCAGATCTGCAGCGCGGTTTCGATCATCCGAAAATCTCCATCAGGGGCTGTTGGTAGCGACGGTCGATGTCGGCAGCCACGCCAGCGGCATCGTCGCAATCGAGGGCATGCACCCAGATGCAGGCCTGGTCTTCGTCAATGACAGCCGACACGGTGCCAGGGGTCATCGTGATGATGGACGCGAGCAAGGCCTGCGCGGTGGGTTGTTTCAGGGTCAGCGGCACGCGCACCCAGGCGGGCTGCGGCGCACTGCGCGGATGCAGCACCAGACGCGCCACGGTGATGTTGGAAACGACGATGTCCCACAGCACCGTGAGCGTGAGGTGGACCGCCCTCCCCCATGCGCGCGGCTGCGCGGCAGGCCCCAGGAAGCCTGCCAGCAGGCGCGGCAGGCCCCAGCCCAGCACGCAGGCCGTCAGCAGGTTACCGGGGTCGATGGACTGCTGCAGCATCAACCAGGCCAGTGCCAGCAGCACCGACAGGACCGGCCGGCGCGCACGCGGCCAGGCAGAGGAATGAACCGTGGTCGTCATGGTTGCGCCTCCTGAGAAGGGGTCGTCGGGGCGGCGGGCTCGGGCATGCGATAGGGGCGCACGCTCACCGGTACCTCGCCCGTGGCTGGATCGACACCCAGCACCGCGCGGGCATAGCCCTGGCGGTCGAGCAGCTGGACTGCCGTGGCGTCGGTGTAGCGCTGCAAGGGGGCGGCGAAGACGCTCATCACCACGCCCAGCAGGCACAGGATCAGCGTGGGCCAGACCAGGCGCGGGCTGGCCCCCGAGGCGGCCGCCGGCAGGTCAGGACGCACGTTCCAGAACAACAGACTGCCGGCCCGCGCCAGCGCCAGCAGGGACAGGAAGCCCACCCCCAGCACCACCGTCCAGACCCAGGGCTGCATGGGGGTGCTCCAGGCGGCCTTGAGCAGCATGACCTTGCCCAGGAAACCCGGCAAGGGCGGCAAGCCCGCCACCGAGGCGGCCGCCAGCAACAGCATCAGACCCAGCAACACCGGCTGGGCCACGGGGCTGGCAGGCGCCAGGGCATCGGCCACATCGCCGCGCTGTGCAGCCACCAGCTCGACCAGCAGGAACAGGCCCGCCACCACCAGCGTGCTGTGCACCAGGTAGTAGAACGCGGCCGACCAGGCAGCCGGGGTGAACAGACCCAGCGCCGCCAGGATGGTACCCACCGAGGCCACCGTCAGCCAGGCCACCAGGCGCGGCAAGGTGCGCGAGGCCAAGGCGCCCAGCGCACCCAACACACTGGTGCCCATGGCCAGGGGCAACAGCCAAGGCTCCGCCACGCGGGCCACCTCGCCAGCGTCCACCCCGAAGATCACGCCGTGCACGCGCAAGATGGCGTAAACGCCCACCTTGGTCATGATGGCAAACAGGGCGGCCACGGGCGCGGTGGCGGCGGCATAGGTGCCTGGCAACCACAGGGACAGCGGCAGCAAGGCGGCCTTGAAACCAAACACCACCAGCAGGATCAGGGCGGCGCTGCGCGCCATCACGGCCTCCATGCCCGACAACTGCGTCACCCGCAAGGCCAGGTCCGCCAGGTTCAGCGTGCCCGTGACCGCGTACAGCAAGGACACGCCGATCAGGAACAGCGCCGATGCCAGCAGGTTGAGGACCACGTAGTGCACCCCTGCCTGGAATCGACCCTTGCCCTGACCGTGCACCATCAGCACGTAGGACGCGATCAGCAGGATCTCGAAGAACACGAAGAGGTTGAAGATGTCGCCGGTGACAAAGGCGCCACACAGACCCATCAGCTGGAAATGGAAGATGGCGTGGAAGTAGCGCCCATGCGTGTCCCACCCGCCACTGGCGTACCAGAGCACCGGCAGGGCCACCAGTTGCGTGAGCACCAGCATCAGCGCCGAGAGCCGGTCAACCACCAGCACGATGCCGAAGGGAGCGGGCCACTCACCGAGGCGGTACACCTGCAGGGCCCCCGTGCTGGCCTCGCCCATCAGGGATACCGCGATCCACAGACCCAAGGCCACCGAGGTCAGGCTGATGCGACGCGCCCACTTGCTGCGGGCATGGCCGTGGCCACTTGGGGCATCGCCCAACAAGAGCAGCGCCATGCCCGTGAAAGCCGGCAGCAGCACCGGCAAGATCGACAGGTGCGGCCACACCGCCGAGAAGAGACCGCTCATGCGCGCTCCTCCCCGCTGGCAGAGGCCCCATCCACATGGTCGGTACCCGACTCATGACGACTGCGCAGCGCCATTTCGATGATGAAGCCGGTGGTGGCAAAACCGATCACGATGGCGGTAAGCACCAGGGCCTGCGGCAAGGGGTCGGCCATGCGTTCCTGGCCGACCAGGGCCGGGGCGTTCCACCACAGGCGGCCCATGGCAAAGATGAAAACGTTGACCGCGTAGCCCAGCAAGGACAGGCCCAGCACCACCGGGAAGGTGCGCCCGCGCAGCATCAGGTA